>JALBWU010000004.1 GCA_022678445.1 Candidatus Aramenus sp. CH1
CACAACTGCGGTTTTGACGCTTCCGGAATTGCGGGAGTAATCGGGGCTCCTCATCTTTAGTTCACCAAAGAAAGCGCCATAAAAGGAAATCGTTTTCATGTTAAAACCTTAACCCCGCCAGGCGAGGTTTGTCTTCTTATTTATCACAACACTCTGTTTCTTCCTATCACAGTTTTGCACGACTTTTCAGGTTCCGCTGGCCGTAAGTCGTCGTATTTCCGCGACATAAGTAGACCCCCAATTTTTATACAATTTTCAAAGATTTTAGAATAAAATTTTGCGAAAGTAAGATTTGGGTAAAACCTTTTAAAAGCTAGTGCCCCTTCCCGTTTAGACCTAAAATGGACGTAAAGATAGTAGGTTTCGCGGTAGTGTTCGTCATACTGTTAATAGCTGCACTGGCAGGTTTTTATGAATACTCTACAGTATCGGGCAAGTATACCTCTCTCCAGTCCTCTTACAGCTCCGCTACCAGTCAACTTTCCACGCTGGACACTAGTTTAATGTACGCCAAGAACAATGAGTCGTACTACATGAAGCTAGCAGAAAACAACTACACTGCGTACACGAAGCTGGAGGCTATGTACTCTGCCCTCGAGCACAACTACAGCATGCTAATGCAGATGTACAAGGAGCTGGAGGCCAACTACTCTCAAGCCGTTGTTTCCCACGTAGGAGCCCAGTACCTTGAAGGAGCTTCGCTTGACACGGTCTACTTGGTCTGGGACGGCATCGCGATAGAGAATCCCAACGACGTCACCCCCTACTTGGCCCCCAACTTCACTGCCAAGATTACGGGAGTGCCGTTCCCCGGTACTTACAACCTCCAAACATTCAACACAACTTGGCTGGCCAACTTCTTCGGTACATATGAGACCGTCTACTTCTACACTACGGCCCTACCAACGGTTACTCAGGAAAATAACAACACGTTCGTTGTCTCCGCTGTAGTACAATACTTCGTAGCTCCAACGCAAGACCCCGTGTACTTGCAAGTGTTCAACGCGTCCTTTACCGCTACAGTGCAAATAATTAACGGAAGGCCATTAATAACCTCTATAACGTGGAACGGCAACGAGGTACCTCCGTCTGCCGTAATTGCCGGATATCCATCCCAGCACCAGCTAGAGGGTAACGTAGTACTATCTGAGGTCTTATCCGAGATCAACGCCTTGGGAGCCGAGTTTGCCCCCAACGTGATAGCCCAGAACTTCGCGCCCAGCGCCGTACTTAACATAACTGGCCCCTTGCCTCCAGGACTGAAGAACGGTACCTACACGGGGTTGAACAACATAGAGAACTTCTTCAGCCAGTGGGACAGCTACTTCATCTTCATGGTTGAGTACTCCCAGAACTTGTTGCCCAACGGCACCGCAGTGCCTCCCTCCATGAGCGTAACCTTAATGCCTAACGTGACGATGGCCGTAGTCAAGGCAAACGTTACCCCGTTCATAGGGTTTGTGAACCAGGGACAGCCCGGCTTCCCAGGGATATACGACATACACGTGGACTTGACAGCGTACTTAGCGTACAACTCAACTACAGCGAGCTGGCAGATAGTTAAGGAGGACTGGCAGACGAGTCTCATACCAATACAGCAGGACACTGTGTTCTACAACTTGAACACGCCGACCTTCAACGTAGTGGCTGAGAGCACAGTCGCCGTAAACGCAAGCAAGGGCGCAGTGGTGCAGGCAGGGAACATAGTCACAATAGTCCAGCCAGGGACTTATGCTGAGCTACCAAACGGCTCTCTTCTATCCGTGTACAACTTCTCCTTAGTGATAATGAGCGTACAAGCAGTGTACTCCCCGCCAGGATACATGAACTTGACCCCCACATACGCGTTTGCCTTCGCCATCAACGGCCACATATCCCCGCTGTACTCGTTGGTAACTGCAAACAAGGTAGCAAGTCCCGCAATAACCATAGTCTACGCCCCAGACACGTGGACCACCTGGACGTGGTTTGGAGGGACGTTTAACGGTACGACCTATATAGGAGGTAGCTACAAGTTCGCTGACCACTGGATCTACGGTAATGGAGTCATGGTCAACGTGCAGTTCTTCAAGCCAGTAATATGGATATTCGAGGCCTCCCAGGCTCCAGTTGCCACTCCTCCAACTCCAGCGACCGTCTCCGTGGGAGAAGCCTATGGCCTAACCCCTGTAAACGCTTACACGTACACCGTTAACGGGAAGGAGGGCGGAGTAATAGTGGCTGGAAACATCATCGTCGTTATTAAGCCAGGAACGTACGTGGAGACCCCACAGAAGCAGAACTTGACCACCTACAGCTTCTCCGTAGTGTTCTACGCCACCAGCGGATTGCCCAACGCACCTACCGGACAAACTCCCTTCCTAGCGTTCGCTTACGCATTTAACGGAAACGTGAACTTCAGCTATTACGCCACCCAGCCTTTCATCACGATAATCACTACGCCGAGCCAGGGAGCTGAGATGTGGACGTGGGGGGCTAAGGGTTACTTGTTCCAAGACCCAATACTGGTAGGCAACGGGACAGTGATCAACTTGACATTCTTTAGACCAGTTCCGTGGATACTTACCCTCCCAGAGCTGACCACCACTACGTCGATGAGTACTCCTTCAACTACGAGTACTACTAGCTCTACTACTACCACTCCCTACTGGGGGTAAAATCGAAAATCGCCAATCCTCTTCCTATTTACTTCAACTTTTTTCCCTTTGTTTTAATTTTTCGTATTTTTTTAAGGAGTGATTGTAAACATTGCTGAGTACCTTCACATACCACAACACTTATTTGAGAGAGAGTAGACACAATAAGCGTCTTAGACTTGTATCTAGCAGAAGAGAAAGATTTTTAGACATTATAAAAACTCCTTTTAAATATGTCACAGCAAGAAAACCTTCCCTTCGAAGAACGCTACTACCAACCGCCCTATAAGGCACTATACAAGGAGTCCATGGAGTACCCCGAGAAGTTCTGGCACAAAATGGCCCAAGAGCTGGAGTGGTTCACCCCATACGAGAAAGTGTTGAACGACTCTAACGCTCCCTTCTTTAGGTGGTTTGATGGAGGCAAAATAAACGTAACCTACAACGCGCTAGACAGGCACTTAAAGGAAAGGGGGAACAAGGTAGCTCTCATCTGGGAAAACGAGAAGGGAGAGAACAGGTCGGTCTCTTACCTCCAGCTCTACAACGAAGTCAACAAGTTCGCCTACGCATTACAGCAATTAGGCGTCAAGAAGGGCGACAGGGCGGTCATCTACTTGCCATTAATGCCAGAACTGCCCATAGCAATGTTAGCCCTAGCTAGGATAGGGGCAATCCACAGTGTAGTTTTCTCCGGCTTCTCCGTGCAGGCACTTGTGGACAGGATAAACGACGCCAAGGCTAAGTTAGTGATCACCACTACCCACACGCTTAGGAGGGGCAAGAGAGTGGAACTGAAGGGCATAGTTGACCAAGCGGTCGAGCAGACACCCTCCGTAGAAAAGGTCCTGGTGTTAAAGAGAGACGAGGAGCCTAAGGTAAACGAGAAGAGGGACGTCATATACCAAGAGCTTACCAGGAGGATGTCCTACAAGAAGGTCGAACCAGAGGAGACCTCAGCCACAGACCCGCTCTTCATCTTATACACCTCTGGGACTACGGGAAAGCCAAAGGGGATCTTCCACCTCCACGGAGGTTACGGGCTATGGACTTACCTAACTACCAAGTGGGTGTTCGACTTGAGGGACAACGACGTCTTCTTCAACACGGCCGACATAGGGTGGATAACCGGCCATTCCTACATAGTGTATGGCCCGTTACAGAACGGGGCTACTACGCTCATGTACGAGGGAGTTCCGGACTACCCAGCCCCTGACAGGTGGTGGGAACTAGTTGAGAAGTACGGAGTAACAGTCTTCTACACGTCGCCCACGGCAATTAGGACGCTGATGAGGTATGGCGAGGAGTGGGTAAAGAACCACGACCTCTCTAATTTAAGAATCCTCGGTAGCGTCGGAGAGCCGATAAACCCAGAGGCCTGGAGATGGTACTTCAAGAACGTTGGTGGGTCGCAGCTCCCCATAGTCGACACCTGGTGGCAGACGGAAACTGGAGGCATCATGATATCGGCTACCCCTGGACTAGGCAACTACATGTTGAAGCCTAGCGCCAACGGCCTCCCCTTACCGGGAGTTGACGCAGACGTAATAAATGAGGAGGGACTGCCCGCAAGGGCCAGGGAGAAGGGATACATCGTCGTGAAGAGGCCGTGGCCAGGGATGTTGGCAGGGGTGTGGAACGACCCAGACAGGTACATAAAGACGTACTGGTCCAAGTTCCAAGGGCTATACTACCCAGGGGATTACGCGGTGAAGGACGAGGACGGGTTTTTCTACATTCTAGGGAGGGCTGACGAAGTGTTAAAGATAGCAGGGCACAGGATAGGCACTAGGGAGATAGAGGACATCTTGATATCCCACCCCGCAGTCGCGGAGTCTGCAGTGATAGGCGTACCAGACCCGGTAAGAGGAGAAGTAGCCGTAGCTGCAGTAGTCCTGAAACAGGGACATTCCCCAAGCGAACAGCTGAAGAAGGAGCTTGAGGACTACGTGAAGAAGAACCTCGGGGCAATTGTTGTGTTCAAGGGCATATACTTTGTGACGAAGCTTCCCAAGACTAGGTCAGGGAAGATAATGAGGAGGCTAGTTAGGGCAGTGATCTCAGGGCAGACCTTGGGAGATACGTCAACGTTAGAGGATGAGGCTTCAGTGGAAGAGCTGAAAAAGGCAATAGAGGAGTTCGCCAAGGAGATAAGGGAACAGCAGAAGCTCTAAGAGTAGCTAATACTTACCTTGTAAGTCCCTTTTTTAACCAAGTAGTTCATGGCATCGTTCCCCTCTAAGTTGCCACAAGCCACTGACTTCATTTTTCCCTTCTCGAACACAATTTCACACTCGTCAACTTTCACCTTGACTTCGCCCTTGTACTCCTTGCTCTGTTCTATGCCCTCGTTTATCAGCGATGGTAGGTCTTGGAAGACGTACATTTGGGAGCTGCCTGCCAGCTTTTCCGCAAAGTGATTTAAGAAGACCTTCATTGGCGTCCTTGCGAGCCTTTCAAGGGGACCCGTGTAATCCCCCCTGATGACTACGTCTACCTTGCCCTTTGACGAGTAGACCTCCACAGTAAAGGAAAAGGTGGCTTTGGGCCACCTCATTTCTCCCCAGTGTCTAACCCCGTTCAAGTACCTCTCCCTCGTCATTAGGAACTTGAACTTCATGAACACGCGGAACTCGGCGTAGTAATGGAGCTCGTCCACTTGCTCTATCTTCTTCAGGAACATCCACCACTTAATCAAGTTATTAACGTCGAATACCTTGTCGAGTATTTCCTTGGAGTCTACGCCCTCAATTGTTGTAGATACACTCTCGCTAATCACATATAATTCTTTAAATTATAAAATTATAAAAGTTTTTCTTACTTATCTACATTTCTAGCTTTACGCTATGTTTTAGTTTAAAATGTACTAATTAGTTTAAGTTTTCTTAATTTTGTCGAAAGTATTTAACTATGTTTGATATAACGAAATAAGCCTATCATGACTAAAAATATAAACGCGAATTGCAAATGACAGACATGCTGAGGCCGTTAATAGCAATCGACCTAAACTCTAAGATCGATTACTTGAAACTCTACAAGTTTGTCGAGAAACTGTTGAAGAAGTTCAAAGTAGTGGACGCTGTGTTCATAATAGATGACAAGAGCATACTCGAGATAGACAGCAATAAGGTGTTTAAGGTCTCGGACTCCTACTCCCTTGTAGAGGTCGTAAAGGAATTAAGGGGAATATCGGAGCATAAGGGAAACTTGGACTTGAGGAGTCTCGTCACGCTAAAGGAGGAGCTAAAAAGGAGCGTTGTAGTCCTGGTCAGCGATAGAAAGGCGAAGGCCTCTGACAGTCTTTTCTTCGTATTTGACGGACAGAGAATTAGGACGCTTAGCAGTAATTAGGAGACTAGAAGACCAAAATTATTAATTTTGAGTAATTCCCAATAATTTCTGAGTTTTAACTTCTGTTTCACAACAAATCAAAAATTTAGACTCGCTTTGAAATTATTTCGTCGTTCCAGAACACGACAAAGAACGTTATTGCAGAGGCTATAACTGGGATTAACAGTACAAGGAAGGACATTCTAAGCCCTATAACCTCCGAGAGAGCTCCTACAGCTACGGGCACTACGAAGAATAGGATGTTATTGTACGCCAAGAAGTAGGAATTCACGGCGTTCCTCTCTTCAGTCGTAGTTGCCCTAGCTATCATTATTGTAGACATCGGGAAAATGGACCCGTGTGGTATTCCCAGCAGTGCCATGAACGCTATGAATATCATGTAGTTTGGGGAGATCACCATACCAGTGAGACCTACGACCGTTATGATAATTGAGACCAGCAAAGGAAGCCTCAGCGACTCAAACTGCCTAATGGTCATGAACAGTCTAGTGAGGAAAGAAGTAGTAAAGAAGGGTATATAGGAGAAGTAAGCCAAGCTCTTGGGAAGGCCTAGGACCTCTATGCCGTATATTGTGAGGAACGCAGTAAACGCCGCGAATGGAACATTGTAAGTGGTAATTGAGAGGATAGAGGAGATGAACCCCTTGTTCCTCAAACTTCCAACTCCCTTGACCTCCTTCTTGGTCTCCGGGAACTTGACACTCCACGACAGTATGAAGCCTAGGATAGAGAAGGGTACAAAAGCGAGAAATACGTCCTTGTACCCAGCTCTAGAAAGTACGTAGCTCTCAATTGAGGGACCTACTATTAGGCTAATACTCAAACTAGTCGAGTAAAGGGAGAGCAACCTCTCAGCCTGTTTCCTGTTGTCCACGAGTGAGGCAGAAGTTATGAGATTTGGCATTATGAGGCCAAAGGCCACTCCTGCCACAGCAGTCACTGCCCAGACTGTGACCGATGTAGAGAAGTAAAATCCTAACAAGAGAACCGTTATCGTGAAGTTAGAGATTATAAAGGCCTTTCTCCTTGTAGAGGAGGAAAGGCTTGGGTTAATGTACGACGTTGAAATAAGGGTGGTTAGGAAGATGAGGGCATCTATTACTCCCGCCATTAAGTTACTAAAACCAAATACGTACTTAGAAAGAGGAGATATTGTAGTAGTGACCATGTTATTGGTTGCCCTGTTTGCTATCGTTATCAAGGAGAGCGTCAACGCCATGTATACGAAAGACCTTTTGTCGCTCATGGTAATTTAAGTAGATAACACTGTTACTTAAAAAACTTCCCCTCAAGTTTAAATGAAATTAAAAAAAGATAACACGTTGAAAACGCTTAGGAGTTGCTGTACTCTTGGAGGTACTCCCTCCAGAAGGTGCCCTCCATTACGGGGCTTATTATTCTGATGTATGGACCGTAAACTAACGTGTCTACCGCTTCATCGTGAGTCCTCCTAGTCTCTGGTTCTAGCAGAACCCTTCCCATGCCGAACTGTAGAGCGTCAGCGTTGGCCCACTCTACGTGAACTACGTACTGCTGTGGAGTAGGTTTAGCCTCGGTAACTTGGTACTGAACGTTGTTGGGGTCTGGCTCAATTGAGCCAGGGCTCTCCAACAGTTCGTGGAAGCCCTTTGCTCCGAACTGGAAGCTCCCTATTCCTGAGACTCCTATCTCCTTCAGCACCATTGCGCCAAGGAAGCCTGGCGCCTTCTTCAGTAGCTTTAGAGTCTTCACAACTGCCTCCTCAAACTGCTTCTCCTTTCCAGGGATTACGGAGTGTTCCGCGAATGCGACTACCCTCTTCCCGTAGGGCTGTGATATGACCGGTATTTCCAATGGTTTGCCCTCAGCGAACTTCTTGCCCACTACAGCCGTGAAGTCGGTCATCTCGGTGTTGATAGGCATATCTGCGTAAACGATCTCGTAAATGGGCTCCCAAGGTCCCCATACCATTTGCGAGGCGCACGAGTAACATAGCCTGAACAAGTAGCTCCAGTTCTGCCTATGCATCTCCTCGTGGTCTTTCCAGTGCCTCCAGAAGGTGTACTGAAGTACCCTAACCGTACTGCTCTCCTTAGTCATGTCGGGCTTCGCGCCACCGTATCTCTGCCCAAAGGGGAGAACCCCTATCTGGATGTGGTTTTGGAATCCCACGAAGCCCGGATGCCTTGCTGTCACCATACATACCTTAGGACCTACTGAGGCGAACATCTCGAAGGTCTTTGGTTCGTTCTTGAGGTCTGCCATGTTTATTGCCACATACGGTCTAGCCATTTTTGTTCACATATATATACTCTTGTTTTACAGTTATTTAATTTTATTTAGTAAAAAGTATATATAGTATAAACAAGTAAAAGTAAGGGTTCTTGGGTAAATTATAATTCTGGGGAAACTAGAGATTTACCTTGTCCTCGGTCTCGGGATAATAGTGGGAAAGGATCTTCGATATGGCTTCCTTTGCCTTCTCCTCCACATCTCTAGGTTTAAGACCTAAGTAGATCCCAGCGTGATACCAGCTCTTCCCCTGAAAAGACCTCGAGAACAACGAGGCTAGGGAGACCTCGTCTACGTTAATTGGCTTCTCGTAGAAGTACTTCTCCGCTAGCAAGTGGATCGACTCCGAGGCCGTATTAAAGGCTATCTCCCCATTGAGGTAAGCTAAGATCTTCGCCTTGTGTATCTCCGCTAAATCCCCTGTACCAAGCGAAGGAGTTGCCAGAAGGATCTTTATTAAAGCGAGGGGATTAACGTTAAAGTAAACTTGATGTGAAGTCCTCAGAATCTTTTCCTTTAGTAGGATAGATAACGAGGACTCTAGCCTTTTGCCCTCTTTGGAAACCCCCTTCATTACTATTACGGAGTAGCCTCCTAAGCCTTCGTTTTTCCTCGACGCCAAGTAAACTGGAGTGTAACCGTTCTTGAGCCAGAACCCCAGAACCTTTACCTCGGCAACGAAAGAGGAGCCAATCCAGTCAATCCCAGCCCTTGCCCCTTCCTTCTCTATTTTCCTCAACAACGCAGAACCGTGACCCTGCCCTTGTAACCCAGGGACTACTGCTATCCTCATCACCCTCCAGCCCTTAAGTTTTCCGAAGTTTGCCGCCCTCATGTACTTGATTATCCTGTGAGGGATCAAGTTCCCCTCATTTCCTTCTGAGTGCATTATCGCCACAACTTCTTCTTCGTCCAGTCCGCCCTCTTCTACTACTTGTCCTATTGCGACGCCCGGGAGCTCCACGAAGACCCTCTGAAAGGCCAGGTCTCCCAGCACCATTAGGTCGTCAGGGGAGTTCCTGTAGTGGGCAGAAACTAGGACGCTGTAGACCTGGCGTAAGAACTCGTCGTTTGAGAACATCTCCTCCTGCGTTATTTCCCTCACTCCACCAGAGGCATTCACGTCTTCGGGCTCGGCGTCCAAAAGGAAAGCGTCGTACATTAGCCTTTCCAAGGGGTCGCCCTTGGCAAACCTTATGGGAAAGCTCAGCTTTACCATCTGGGTGGCGACCTTCAAGTTGTTCACGTATTTGAGGAAGGACTTGCCCGAACCCTCGTAACCGTGGACAGTAGTCACCAGGACCACTTTCTCCCACCTCCTCATTATGAGGTCTAGATTCTCTATGCCAAGCGCAGCTGCCTCATCAACCACTATCAGATCCCCGTCCTCATCCTTGGCGAGGTCTGGGGCCAACCACCTAAGTCTCGAGTTCCCTATCCTCAACGACATTACCTTCCCATCCCTCGATTCGTTGAGCTTCACCTTCACGTTAAACGCCTTGGCTCCTCTCAAAACCGCGTTTATGACCTCTGAAGACGAGTAGTACGATGGGGAGGTCAGAACAATCGATGCCCCCTCGTCCTGTTTCCTGACCATGAACCACGAGAGGGCTAGCCCAACAGCGAAGCTTTTCCCCCTCCCCCTCGGCGCAACCACTGAGAAGACCCTCTTGCCACCTTCCTCGACGAAGTTGAACTCCTCCAACACTTTAGCTTGGTCGTCGGTTAGGCACAACTCGTAGAGCCTCTTAGGTATGCTAAACCCTCCCTTCTTCTTAGGAAGGGACGTCTCAGCAGACGAGAAAGGGTTAACCCTCTCTTCGTTGTCGTCCACGTATATAACTCCCCTCCTAGTTTTAGCGAGCCTTATGAACCTCTCCTCAAATAGGTCCTTTACCGCTCCCTTCCTGGTCAAGGACGACTTGTAGAGCTTGTTTGCCTTAATGTCGTCTGAGTAAAGTAAAACAATCCCGCCCCCTCTGGCCATGTCGCTTAACCTCGCTACATAGTTGGGCCTAAAGTCGTCAACGGCATCGAGCACTACTACGTCGAAGGTGCTGCCCAAGTACCTCTCAGAGGAAGAGTAGTCTATGTCGACTAGCTCGCCGTGAAGCTTCTTGAACTCCTTAAGCCTTTCCTTACTGCCCTCGACCCAAGGATGAAAGGCATAGGCTACCGTGACGCTTTTGTTGAAGCCTAGGTACTCGTCAAGCACCTCCAGCGCCTTATTGAGGCTCTCCTTGCCTTGGAGGAAAAAGAAGTACCTATAGAACCCCTTCTTGGCGTCCTTGAACAGCTCAAGGAACTTCATAGATGGGCCTCTCTCCCCTTAAGGCAAACAACAAGTTCTTTACCGCCACCTCCGCCATCTTCTCCCTAGTCTCCCACGTGGCGCTGCCGAGGTGGGGCGTCAGTACAACGTTGTCGAGCTTTACTAGTTCGTTGTCCGCGCCAATAGGTTCCCTCTCAAAGACGTCAAGAGCCGCTCCCCTTATCCACCCCTCCTTGAGGGCCTTGACCAACGCCTTCTCGTCTACCACAGCGCCCCTTGAGGCGTTAATTAGGAATGAGCTTCTCTTCATCAGCCTTAGCTTTTCCTCGTTGACGAGGTGGTAGGTGGAGGGGTTTAAATCTACTGCGATCACCAGATAATCGGACTCCCTAAACAAGGTATCCACGTCTACGAACTCCCACTCTACGTCGTGGGGCCTCCTGCTGTTGTAGATAACCTTCATGTCAAACCCCTTTGCCCTCTTCGCCACTGCCATCCCAATCCTCCCCATGCCCAGAATGCCAAGAACCTTTCCGTGAACCTCAGTCCCCAACATGAACGTAGGGTACCAGGGGGTGTTCCACTTGCTCTCCCTGATCAGCCTATCCCCCTCTACTATTCTCCTGGCCACTGCGATTATGAGGCCGAAGATTAGATCGGCGGTGGCGTCGGTTAGGACCTCGGGAGTGTACGTCACGGTTATCCCCCTTTTCTTAGCGTACTGTACGTCTATGTGGTCATATCCTACGCTGTAAGTACTGATTACTCTTAGCCTAGGGGCTAGGTCGATGACCTCCCTGTCAACCCCCTCAGTTAAAGTCACCAGAATTCCGTCCTTATCCCTCACGTGCTCTATGATCCACTCCCTTGGGGGAGGGTATTCCTTGTCCCATATCTCGACACTGACGTAACTGGATAGATGGTCCAACCACTTGCCCGGGAGTTGCCTAGTTACTAGGACTTTCATATGTGTATTTTCGCGGTATCCTATATATTAATGAGGAAGGCACTGGAACTCGTCTTGAAACGTCATTTTAATTAACTAAAATTTATTTAAACGAAACGCAGTTGCTGTGAATTACATTTCAGATTTTTAAATATTTCTAGTCGCATAAAAGCTACAATTTTCTGTGATAAAACCTGAAATCCTTATATTTTAATTTAAGAGGAAGGTCTTCCATGAGACGGTACGTACACGCCACCATAGCGTCCACGCTGGCGTGGGCAGGAAACATATACGACCTCCTTCTAATCACCTACGTCTACCCCTACCTATCCTCAGCGTACTCACTGAACTTCTTCGCACTCTCCGCCCTCTTCGCTTTAGGCCTTATTGGGAGGGTAATAGGCGGACTCGCGTTTGGGAGGTACGCTGACGCGATAGGTAGGAAGCCAGTGCTCATCATAGGTACCGGGGGATACGCAGTATTCCAGGGAATAATGGCCTTCTCGCCTAACGTTTTCCTCCTTTTCGCCTTTAGGTTACTTGAAGGCGTGTTTATGGGGGGCGAGTGGACAGCAGGGACCGTGATAGCTTACGAACAAGCACCGACCTCGATGAAAGGCGTAGTGACCGGGATAGTTCAAGCAGGGTACGGGATAGGCTACGCCTTGACTGGCGCTACTTACCTCCTTTTCCTCCCAGTCATACACACCGAGTGGAGGTACTTCCTCCTAGTGGGAGCTTTACCCTTGCTGTTAGTTCCCTATATACAGTTTAAGGTATGTGAGTCCAGGAGCTCAACGTCTAGCGCCTCTGTAAAGTACAAAGATTACTACCCTGTGCTAGTCAAAGCAACGCTTGGCATATCGGGCATGTTTGTTGCCTACTTTTCGCTCTTCGGGAACTACCCAGTGGTGGAAGAGTACTACTCTCACGTAAGCCCGTCAGAAGTGGGCGATATCCTCACAGTGGCTAACTTATTACTCGCGGTGTCCTTCGTGTTGTTTGGCAGGCTGGCGGATTACGTAAACAAGAAAAAGCTCATATACGCAGGGCTAATTGGCCTCCTAGTCTCCCTGCCTTTTGCTGTGCCGGGCTTAGCACCAGTTAACAACGTCGCCATCTATCTGGGTACTGTAGTATTCGCGTTTTCCACTGGATTCTGGCCCCTCATGCCCCTTCTGGTTGCAGAGACCGTACCCCTAGAGGTCAGGGGAACCTTGTCTGGCTTCGCGTATAACTTCGGGAGTTTTGTCGGAGGAATGGCTAACATCGTCTTGGGATTCATAGGCTCAGCGTTTGGGATGGGGGCCTTGGCAAAGGCCATTGACGGCGCGGGCATGCTGGCCATCGCTGTAGTTTTGGTCAGCGTTATAACGTGGCCCAAGAGCGGTAGCACTGCGAACGTAGTGAGTAACGGGTGAAAAAGTTTTATTGAATACGTCAGTAATATTTAAATTCTATTTATAACAATTATTCTCTATATGAAAATAGTTTTAGCGTACGACGGATCTGAAAACTCTAAAAAGGCACTAATTTTTATGCTGAGGTTCGTAAAGAAAGAGGACGAGATACACTTCGTCACTGTGGTTAAGGAAGCCCCCAAGTCCCCAGAACAGGTGATAATAGAGTCCGAGGAAAAGGCGGAAAAAATGTTCGACGAGATCAAGGAAGAGGTAGTGGGTTATAACGTGAAGACCAAGATCCTCGAGAGCAACGACGTCCCAGACGCCATTATAGAGTATTGCAAGCAAGTAGGGTGCAACTTGATAGTGACGGGAAGCAGAGGACTTACCGGAATAAAGAAGGCAATACTCGGGAGCGTCTCCTCTGCCCTTGCCAGCAAATCTCCGTACCCCGTTCTCATCGTCAAATAAGATATATCTTTTTCACTAGCTTTTTTAACCAGATGACGAATACTATTTTATGAGTTCTGTTATCGCTAAGGACCTTACAAAGAAGTACGGCGACTTCGTCGCAGTAGATCACATAAACTTCGAGATCGAGAAAGGGGAAATATACGGGCTGTTAGGCCCAAATGGAGCAGGTAAGACTACGACGATAAAGATGCTCACTGGTCTGACTCCTCCCACGGAGGGAGACGCAATAGTAGCTGGCTACAGCGTGAGGAAACAGCCCCTAGAAGTGAAGAGGAGGATAGGCTGGATCTCCTCGGAAGTGATACTCGATGACGAGCTCACCGCTTGGGAGAACTTGGAGATCCAAGCTAAGTTACAAGAAGTAAAGGACTGGAAGGAGAGGGCATTACAGCTCTTGGACTACTTCGGGATAAAGGAGTTCAAGAACAGGAAGGCCGGTAAGTTCTCCACAGGCATGAGGAAAAAGCTCGAGATCTCCATGGCCCTCCTCAACTCCCCAGAGATAGTCTTCATGGACGAGCCCACCATAGGGCTTGACGTAAACACCAGGACGTCCATGTGGAACTTGATAAGGCAGATCAACAAGGACTACTCAGTGACGGTCTTGCTGACGACCCACTACATGGAGGAAGCTGACTCCCTGTGCAATAGGATAAGTATCATAAACAAGGGGAAGATCATAGCCACGGGATCTCCAGAGTTTCTAAAGGAGAAGTACGGGGGCGACGTAATCGAGATAGAGCTAAGGAGGGATGTAGACGTGAAGTTGCCCTACGAAGTGACAAAGAAGGACGGAAGACTGAGAATCAAAGTGCCAAGTGCTGAGAACGCCATCTTGGAAGTTGTGAACGCGGTGGGGAGCCAGAATATAAAGTCGTTGAAGTTCAATAAGTCCAGCCTCGACACAGTGTTCATAACGCTAACTGGAGGTAGCCTTGAGGAAGAGGAGTTAGACGCCAGGAAGTTCTACGCGATGATAAGGAGGGCTAGAAGGTGAGGGAAATTATGGAGAAGTTTTCCGCGCTGTACTTGAGGGAGATGAAGAGGGTCTACAGGAGCGTGTATATGTGGATAATGTTAGTGTCTCAACCAATAATGTGGCTCATATTCTTTGGCAGTAGCTTCTCCCAGGTCCCTTCCCAGTTCTTGGAGACCTTCTTCCACACCACCAACTACATAGCCTTCATACTCCCAGGGGAGCTATCAGTATCTATGCTGTTCGTGGGGATGTTCAGCTCCATGAGCTTAATTCAGGACAAGAGGTTCGGTTACCTAAAGAGGGTAATGGTAACTCCTACGCCCAAGTACGACGTGTTCTTGGCAAAGGTCTTCGGTGGGGCAACTAGGGGCTTAATCCAAGCCCCTATCATGATAGTGGCGAGCCTAGCTTTGGGCGTTTCCCTAAACCTCTCTCCTTTGTCTATAGCCGTACTGTTCCTGAGCTTATTCCTAATTGGAATAGGTTTCGCTTCCCTCTACTCAATTTTGACAATTAAGACGAGTGACTGGCAAGCCCCTGGTGTAGTCGCTAACCTCATAAACCTTCCCCTCATGTTCTCCAGCACTGCGCTCTTTCCCAAGACGTTCTTCCCGGACTGGTTAAAGACAATAAGCGACGTAAACCCAATTAGCTACTCGGCCGAGCTCGGTAGGGAGGTACTTTTGAACGGAGACCCAAACTGGGCTTACTTGGGCTATTTGGCGATATTTTCGGTAGTAATGATGCTATTGGGAACAGTAATAGCTAATAAGGAGCTGCAGCCCGAGTAAAAAGACAAACTCAAGAAAAGATGGGGGAACTTCTACCTTATTTCTTTATCCTTTCGATGTACTCATCTATAATGATTAGCTCGTTGTTCTCGTCAACCACAAGGCTTCCTGGTCTTCCCTTCCTTCCCAAAATCGAGTACCATAGAACAGCTATTGCCAACACAGTGGCCAAATAAGAACTCTGCAGTAGGTCAGGGGCTTGAAGCGTGTTTACTATTCCCCACAAGTTAAGGGAAGTAGCCACAATAGGTATTAGCAAAGTGGCTAAGCTCAATTGCCTAATCCTGTAGTAAAACACTGGAACGCCAAAACCGTCGACCACTCTTCCCGTAAGCCACAGGAGCCCGCTAATCAAGCTGACCTCTTGGAAAGCCTGGTCTATGCCAACTGCTATGATTGAGCTGACCGTTACTGCCGCTGTAATTCCTCCAACAAAAAGCGTTGCTACTATCGGTTCTCCAGCCCTATTAACTCTCGAAAAGACCTTAGGTGCAGCGTTCTCCCTGGCCAGGTTAAACAGTATCCTGGCTGCGCCTACGGTAGTTCCAATGTTAGAGGAAAGGAGGCTGTTTATTGAGAGTATTAGCGCTATGGCCATAGGTATGGAACCGAAGTAGAACATCTCGTAAAGCAGGGGCTGAGGGTTGTTAGCTAGGGCAGTTAAGGAACCATTCCATAACGCGACAAGGGCATAAGTGCCCAGTAACATAGTTATTCCTCCAATGGCGAGGGCCATCCACATTCCCGCAGTCACATTCTTCGTGGGTTTCTTGGTCTCCTCCCCCAAGTAGGTGGCTGCTCCGGCTCCAGATATGCTTACCATAGAGAGGACGAAGGCCTCAGCCAAGTTTTGGGCGGGGGTATTAGAGGGTGTAAAGTAGTCTGGGTGGAAACCACGTGTCAGAGACAGGCCAAAAAGCACAACTAAAAGGACTGCCTCCAAGGTAGCACTTATTGACACAACGTAACCTAGTAGTTGTTTAACGTGAGTGAGCGAGATAAGAGTGGGGTATAGTACTCCTACTGCGACAACTAGATAGCCGACCCAAGATGGAACGGAGTAGCCCAGCAACGACAGGGCTATCGAGAACAGGAGGTATATTGTAATGGAATTTACGGCGTTCAAGAAGGAATAGGCAAAAGCTTCCGTTATTGCCTCAAAGAACGATATCTTCTTGGATTTCCACGCACTGTACCCATAAGTGTAATAACCACCCGCTGATGCCAGCTTACTTGTGTATCCAGTAAGGGTAAATATCCAGAGAGCGCTTCCCAACAATGCAAGCAAAGTCGTGAAGACGACTGAGTGACCTGCGTAAAGTATCGCAGCAGTGGTAGTAGAAACTACACTGCCTAATGGTGCAGTGACTGCCATGGCTTGGCCATAGGTCTCCTTAAGAGAAATTGATCCCTTTGAGAGCCTCATATTCTCCCTTTAAGCTTTTCGTTCCTAAAAGTTTAAAAAATTTCCCTTGATTCTTCGCGTTAACTTCAGCAAAGCTTAAAGGGAGATTCCCTTGAAAAGAATAGATTTGGCTTAAATGGAAATAAAAAATTATTTAACCATAAATCTATGTAAGATAGAAGTTATTTGGCAGTGCTTGTTGCCTCTTTTTTACCTTCTGCAACGCAACTTTTTAAGGTGTCCTTAAGTTCCTCAAACCGTATTTTCATCTCAGGGGGAAAGGGCTTCTTTGGCTTAATCGATTCCAATATCTGGACTGCCTCATTTACTAATTGTAGTGAACGATTTATATCGGATGACTTGTAGGCTTCTTTTACTTTCTTCACCGCGTTCCTATAGTTGTTGAGGTCTTCCTCTGTGACTTCCCCGTTCTTTACCAAGAACGTCTCCATGTCAGCCGTAACTAAGGGAATTAGAAGGTCTATCGCAGTCCACAGTTTCTCGTACACATTCATTAAGAGAAGATTTAGATATGCTAATTTTATAAATCTTAGTTGAAATCGGATGTTAGTTAATTTTTTTCTTCATAAGCTTTTTAACGAACTTTTCGAAGCTTATAGTCATGATATATCAGTTGAGCATTGTCGCTTCGATCCTTGCAGGAATGACAATAGTTTTGGGCGGAATAGTGGAGGGCTACGGATACGGCCTATCCCTGGGAACAAACTGGCCATACACCAGGGACATACTAGAATTAGCAGCTAAAAAGGATCCGGAAGCCATACATAGGATATCTGCAACTTTAGTAGGGCTTATTTCGTTAGGTTATTTAGTAGTATACCCTTCATTAATAACTGTCTTGGGATTCGTAGCCGTAGTGGCTACGGCACTCCTAGGGATGGCCACTCTTTACGTCTTGGTCGGAAAACTGCCCGCTATCTTCCAAGGGCTCCACGACATAGCCGCATACACGACGTTCGCCATATACCTTCTCCTGTTTCTTCAAGGGATCGGCTACAACGTAAACGTAGTGAACTTCCTACTCGAGGCAATAATTCCACCACACTTTCTATACTTCGTGATATTCATGGGAGGAGTGGTGACTGGTACTAGGAGGATGAAGTACGAGATCGGCAATCCCTTTAGGCCTAAGAACAGGATCCAAGTTAGCTGGCTCATTCACTCCGTGTTAGCTGGCATATTCGTAATAGCCGTTGCGGCATTGCAATACTGGCTTACCCTGCTGTTTACAGTAATAGAGGTAGTAGCAGGATTATATGTGCTTGACACCGCTAACAGGAACCCATCAAAGCCTGGGATCTCCGTTGGGCTCCACCAGCTCTTTTCCCTTCTTGTAGTGGTAGCAATAATACTTAACAGCTTAGGCATAAACTTGTAAACTTGAAAATAGATCAGTTGAGGTGCATGAAATCACCTTTCATCCCTTTTTTCTCATCACATTTCGTTTATGCTAACTCCCACATGGGATTCGACGTCCAAGTTATAATACCTTTTACTCAAGGTCAATATACTACTGTAGATCAGCTCTGTTATCCTTGTCCTATTCATCCCTAGGGTGGACGACAAGTACCTCCAAGGCTTTCCTTGAAGTACTTTGCCTATGAGTACTATTTCCTCCTCATCGTCAAGCCTCCAGTCCCTTTTAGCGTCCCAGAAGTACTTTAGCGTTAACATATGAATAGCGTCAGCAGAGGACTCATAAGGGCTTGTCCCCTGGAGGAAAGCGGTCAGCTTCGCGAGGTATATTTTGTTGAGCTCTATGTCCCTATGTGCCTTTATAGAGTCTAGGAGAATCCTCGCTAACGTTGGGCTCATGTCGTAGTAAACGTCGAAAACGGTGTTTAGCAACCTCTCCTTAAGCACTTCTTGAGCGATTGCCGTTATCTTCTTGGCTATCTCAGATACTGGCTTAATGACCACTACTGGGTAGTCGCCGAACTTCTCGTTCCTCTTTGGCGACACATGAACTGGAACAAAGCCGTTCCTAGTCCAGAAGTTTAGCACGTAGGGATCTCCCATGAATGCAGAGCCCACCCAGTCTACACCTTCCTCTTCGGCCTCCTTGACTACCATTTCCAAGAGCTTGCTCCCTATGCCCTTGTTCTGTAGCTCTGGAATAACGGCGATCCTGACTATCCTCCAACCTTTGAGCTTTCCAAACTCCCTAACCCTTATGTGCTTTAACATCCTGTCGGGTATCAGATCGCCATCAAAGGTCCCTCCCTTAAGCGCTAACTCTATCATGGGGTCTGAAAGGTTTCCTTCCTCCGACACTTGAGCTACAGCTATGTAGGAATCCGAGTAAATCGCCTTCACATGATGGTGGACTCCGTCTAACATTATCATGAGGTCGTCTGGATTGTTCCTGTAGTGGGCGGAGACCAGTATGCCGTACACTTGGGATAGGACATCATCAGAGGAGATAAGAGCCTCCTTTGACAACGTCTCATAGTACATCTTGGCTAGGTCTTCCGTGGGTTTCTTGGGCTCTGCATTGAGCATGAGCGCGTCGTAGAGCCAGGCCTCAATAGGGTCTCCCTCGGCGTACCTAAGGGGCTTCTCCATGGTGAGCCACTTGACGTTCTGCTTTCTCTTTTCCAGCATGTTCCTCAGGTACTTGAGGAACGACCTGCCTGAGCCCTCGTAACCGTAAACCGTAGTAACTAGGACTACTTTTTTCCAGACTTTCGTGGCCATGTCAATGTAGTTTATCCCAAAGGAGGCAGCCTCGTCCACCACGAGTACGTGCCCTTCGTCGTTCAGAGTGGCGTCTGGCGGTTCGTAATAGACCTTGAAGCCGACCCCCTCAATTGACCTTATGGCACCTATGTCTGATTTCTTTACCTTGTGCTCTATTCTCAAGGCGTCAAGGCCTAGCTTGAGGAACTCCATTATCTGCGACGACGAGGATATGGAAGGTGCAGTAACGGCCACGTGGGTCTTGAAACCCTCCTTCATGTTCACGTAGATGACGCCGGCAAGGCCCAGCCCAGTCACCGCGCTTTTACCCCTCCCCCTCGAGGCGGTAAGCGCCAGTACCCTCTTACCTCCCCTGAGGAGGTACTGGAAGCCCTCTAGCACCCTGTTCTGGTCCTCGCTGAGGGCCATGTTGTGGAGCTCCACGGGCATTACAGCCTTCTTCGGAACCACACCGTGGGGCTTCTCCCCGAGCTCCCCATAGAACGGGTTGGCGAAGTACCCAGCCTCGTTAGCGATAAACGTACCCTTATGTTCCATCAACTTCCTCTTGAACCTCTCCTCGTAGTAGTCCTCTACTTTATCTTCCTTGATAATGCTGTTCTTGAAGAACTTGTCCCTCTCCAGTCCGTTCGTGTAAAGAACTGCAAGTCCCCCTCCCCTCACCAAGTCGACTAGCCTGCCCACGTAATTTGGTTGGAAGTTGTCCACTAGGTCTAGGATTACCACGTCGTAGGTCGTCCCCAAGTACCTCTCGGAGGACGAGTAATCCACGTCCTCTAGGTCCGGGAATACGCTCCTAACTGCCTCTAACCTTTCCTTTGATTGTGATGCCCAAGGGTGGAAGGCGTAGGCGACTTTGGGGCTCTGGTTTGCCTCCTTGTAAAGCCGTAGGACGTCCAAAAGGTCCTGCATGTAATCCTCTTTCTCTATATAGACAAGGTTCCTGTAGTACCTCCTCTTACCGTCCTCCAAAGACTCCCTTAGCTTTTCGAGGAATTCCTTCTTCTCCACTAGTTACAATGCATGGGATGACTTATAGGTTCTGCTAAAATGAGCCAAGACCTATCTCTCTCCTTATCAAAAGGAGGTCTTCCCTGTTTAACTTGACGTCCAATTTGCCCTCCTCCGAGAAGTCCTTAGCTACGAACACTACCCTTATGAACCCACGCTCGCTCACCTTTTGGACGAAGTTCTTGTCTATGTAGTACTCTAGGTAAAGGGGATTGTTAACGTCGTCCTTTACAATGTTCCTGAGCACGATCTCCTTACCTTCCCTGTCCACCTCTATGTCAACTGGTGGGTTTGGAACCCTCGGGTAGTCCTCGGTCATACACACCACTACGTTTTCACAACACACTACGCACCTTCCTTCGTCAAGGCTCTTTTTAACTTCCTCCGGTATTTCCAACTCAAAGTATTTATTAGCCGTGGTTTAAAAAACGTATATGATCTCGGCTTCCGGCAAAAAGGTCGTAGCCACGCAGAACTACTTAGCCAGCTACGTGGGCGCAAAGGTATTGGAGAACGGAGGGAACGCCTTCGACGCCAGCATAGCTGTAAGCGCCGTCCTGTCGGTAGTGATGCCCCACACCAGTGGGCTAGGAGGGGACGGGTTTCTATTGGCGAAGACCTCTGAGGGAATAATAGCCTATAACGCGTCGGGGTGGGCCCCCAAGGGACTAAAAGCTGAAAAGATAGGCGTTAGGGACGTTAACTCCATAGTAGTCCCGGGTCTAGTGGACTTGTGGGACTTCCTCCAAGAGTACACGACAAAGCCCTACGAGGAACTCCTCTACCCTGCAATAAAGCTGGCAACTGACGGCTTTAACGTGGGCAGAAGCTTACACAACGCCATCAAGGGTTACTCTGGGAACGCCGAGTGGAACGCCACGTTTGGGGGCAAGTCGTTTTCCGACGTAGTTAAGATCCCAAAACTTGGCAAAATCCTAAAAGAGGTGGCCAAGGACCCAAGGAGCTTTTACGAGAGCGTGTCCGAGAGGCTAGTAGAAGGACTTAGGAGGGAGGGAAGTCCCATGGAGGTGGAGGACTTCTCCTCGTTCAGAGGAGAGAAGGTTAAGCCGTTAACCGCAACTTACAGGGGTTACACGCTTTACGAGATTCCGCCCAACTCTCAAGGCGTCACAACCTTGCAGTTGTTAAAGATGGTGGAGATCTCTGGGATAAACGCGAGGCCCTTTAACGACCGCGAAAGGATAAAGAGGCACGTAGAACTCTCGGCTTTGACTTACGAGGACAGGAACAAGTACGTGGCGGACCCGAGGTTCTACGACGTACCCAAGTTCCTCCTAGATGAGGACTACTTGAGGAGAAGAATGAGCACCCTGCCTCCCATCTCTGAGGTAAAGGATGGTGACACTACATTTTTCGTGGTAGGAGACGGGGAGAACGAAGTGGGCTTTGTGCAGAGCCTTTTCCACTCCTTCGGTTCCGGGATCATGGTGGAGGGGGTAGTGTTCAATAACAGGGGACACGGCTTTACTACTGGATCAAACAAGCCCGAGGGCAAGAAGAGGCCTATGCACACGCTCTCAATCCTCCTGGCGGAGAGGGGCGAGGAGACCGTAATAATAGGTTGCGCTGGCGGAGATCTGAGGCCCCAGATACACGCGGAAGTCCTAGAGAACTACGTTGACTTCGGCATGGAAATAGACGAAGCTGTGTTTGCACCGAGGTTCATGTACTTGGGTGACAAGGTTATTGCTGAGGCCGAAATAAGCGAAGGTCTAGTAAACGTGGGACACCTATCCCACCAAGTGGGTATCGTTCAAGCTATGAAGAAGAAAGGGAACAACTACGTTGCCGTAGCTGACCCTAGAAGTGAAGGGGCGGCTCTTCCGGTTCACTTCCACACTTAGCCTCCTTAAATGCCAAGAGGACTGCTCCGTATTCCGCAGGTCTCCTGCTTAATTTTCCCTCAATACCAGCCTCACTCAAGAAGCCAATGAAGTACTTCAAGTAGAGTTCGGAGGAGAAAAGACCTCCCGAGAGGTAGGCCTTCCTCTCTGATATCTTCCTCGAGGCATAGATGGTAATAGACGACAGCTCCTTAGCGGCGTTGTATATTATCTCCTTAGCTATCGGGTCTCCCTCTGAGGCCGCCCTATCCACAACCTTTGCTAGGCCAGCAATCTCGTTAACCTTGTGTCCTTCGTGATAGGCCCACTTAATCAAATCGTCAAGGTCCCTTATTTTCATCTCCTTAAGCAGTATCTCTCCCATTTTAGTCATCTCAACCCTACCCTCTAGCATCTTAGTTAGCGTCCTCAAGGCCTTCCTACCTATCCAGTAAGAAGAACCGTCGTCCGACAATAGCCAACCCTCTCCCCCGTACTTGTACCTTCTCTTACCGTCGTATGCCACCACTACGCTTCCTGTTCCAGCTATGGTTATAACTCCGGGCTTCCCCCTGGTCTCAGCGTAAAGGGCTATGAAGGAGTCGTGCTCTATGATTATTTTTTTTCCTATGCCGTAGAGTGCCTTTGAGAGAACCTCGTAGTCGTGCCTTGAGTCCAGGCCGGCTAAGCCTATGCAGACCACGTCTGGGGTCTCATTATTAGTGGCGTGCAGTATGGCCTCCTTTATGTTCTCCAGAGCCCTTTCAAGGCCCACGTTGTGATAGTTCCCTGGACCGCTAACGTGATATCCTATTAACTTACCTTCACACGTGTACGCTAGGGCTCCTGTAGAGGTACCTCCCGCGTCTACACCCACCAAAATCATAATGTTAGATATTATACTCTATAGATTTTAATATCTGCGTTCTAGAGATAAAGCGATGAAGGTTCTAATACTTGGCGTAGACGGCTACTTGGGCTGGCCCCTAGCGCTTAGGCTGGGCGCCAGGGGACACGAGGTAATTGGCATTGATAACCTCTCAACTAGGAAGTTCTCAGAAGAGGTAGGGGCAGACTCGGCTTTTCCACTCCCTAATCCAGAGGACAGGGTAAAGGAGGCAAAAAGGCACTTAGGGATAGACATTAACTTCTACGTCAGGGACGTTAACGACTACGACTTCCTAAAGGAGGTCCTCAGAAGGCACAAGCCAGACGTGGTAGTCCACTTCGCGGAGCAGAGGTCTGCCCCATTCTCTATGAGGGACTACAAGCACGCAGTTTACACCTTGGAGAACAACTTGAGTAGCACGATTAAGTTAGTTTACGCAATAAAGGAAGTTGACCCGACCATTCACATTCTGAAGATGGGGACGATGGGAGAGTACGGCACTCCAAACTTCGACATACCGGAGAGCCCCTTCGTGGAAGTCGAGATAAAGGGAAAGAGGGACAAGATAATATTTCCCAGATGGGGAGGATCAGTGTACCACTGGTCAAAGATATTTGACACTGACCTCTTGCTTTACTTCAACTCGCTGTTTGGGATCACGGTCACCGATATAATGCAGGGCCCCGTGTATGGCACGAGGACTCAGGAGATCGTAAACGAGAGCCTTAGGACCAGGTTCGACTTCGACGAGACCTGGGGGACTGTGGTGAACAGGTTTTGCGTGGAGGCTATCCTAGGCCTACCTTTAACCCCATACGGTAAAGGAGGGCAGACCAGGGGATTTATATCCCTAGAGGACAGCATGGAGGCGCTGAGGCTCTTGATCGAGCACCCGCCAAAACAGGGAGAGTATAGAGTAGTCCACCAGTTTGCGGAGATATACAGCGTCAGGAAGATAGCTGAGATCGTTAAGGAAGCTGCGGAGAGCCTAGGAATAGAGACAAGGATACAGAACGTGGAAAACCCAAGGGTTGAGGCAGAGGAACACTACTACAACCCGGAGATCAAAGTCTTGCCGAGCCTAGGGTTCTACCCAAAGAAGAACTTGAAAGATGAAGCCAAGGCAATGATAGAGGACTTGTTGCCCTATAAGGAGAGATTAAATAGGTTCAAGCATGTAATAATGCCAAAGACAAAGTGGAGACAATAGAAGATAATACCTCAAACACTTCTTTTGTCTTAGGCGTGAACTAAGCATAAATAAAAAAGTTGTAAAGTAATAGGTTAATGTTGGATTATCTGATAGTCGCAGTGAGTTTACTGGTTTCGGCGTGGAGCGCTTACAATTCCTTTTTTGCCTTCCTTGGTATTACGTGGAACATCAACGAAAATAAGGTGAGTTCTGGCCCCTCGTTCTCAATAATAATACCAGCAAAGAACGAGGAGAGGGTAATAGGAAGGCTCTTGGACAGACTGGAAAATCAAGAATACGATAGGTCAAAGGTGGAGATCATAGTGGTGGAGGACGGTTCAACTGACAACACCCTCGGAGTGTGCAAGAACTACGAGATGACATACGATAACATCAAGTGCGTCCACCTAGAGTTCTCTCCCGTACCAAACGGGAAGAGCAGGGCTCTGAACTACGCGTTAAGGATTGCTCGAGGAGAGATTATAGGTATTTACGACGCAGATACCGTTCCAAGGCTAGACGCACTTTCCTATGCAGCCTCGAAGTTCCTCAACGACAGTAACGTAGGAGCACTACAAGGTAGACTCGTCCCAATTAACGTCCGAGAGAGCGTAGTGGCTAGGTTTGCCTCGTTGGAGGAGCTCTTTTACGAGTACTCCATCTCTGGAAGGGCGAGGCTCAACCTCTTTGTCCCCCTAGAGGGAACTTGTACTTTCATAAAGAGATCTGTGCTTGAGGACGTGGGCTTGTGGAACGAGTACACGCTGACGGAGGACCTAGACTTGAGCCTAAAGATAACCTCCAGGGGATATAAGATAGTCTATTCCCCTAACGTGATTGCTTGGAGGGAAGTGCCTACTAGTTTAAAGGCACTGATAAAGCAGAGGCTAAGGTGGTACAGGGGCCACTTTGAGGTATCGTTGAAGGTGCACAAGATCAGGCTGGACCCAAAGCTTATAGACGCCATGTTGATTATCGCAAGCCCGGTCTTCATGGTACTGAGTTTAGCTAACTACTCCCTGGTAATTCTCTACCCCTCGCAGGTATACCTTTTTGTCACAGCCATAGTCTCGCTTGCCTCCTTTACCTCCCTAGTCCTTGCCATCATGATCTCCAGAAAACACCTAATAGAGTTCGCCTTCCCCTTCCTGTCTATCGTCTACATGAACTTCGTGGCACTCCTTAACCTTTTCGCCATGTTCATGGAGGTCTCCAAGTTTCCCAAGACGTGGGTCAAAACTGAGAGGACTGGAGGCGTTACGGTGAGGATAGATGATAGTTGAGCTCTTAGCTAAGATGAAATTGCAGGACTTCCTAGCCCACCAGAGGGAGGATAACACCTTTTACGTCATCGACCTCATAAGGTGCCCACTAAAGACAGAGTACGAACAAAAGTACAGGGAGGTTGCGGTTAGCCAAGCCCTTACCCCCTCTACTATCTTAGGCGAGCTGGTTCATAGGGGGCTCGAGTCACTCATCCAAATTGAAGGGTATAACGTTAGGAGCGAGGTGGAGGCGGAGAAGGTAGTCAACGTAGGGAAAGAGGTGAAGATAAAGGGAAGGTGCGACATAATGCTAGAGAAGGACGGCGAGAGGATTATTGTGGAGATAAAGTCGTCGAGAAGCGACGTAGGAATACCTCACAAGCACCACGTCATGCAACTCAGGATCTACTTGTGGCTGTTTAACGCCAAGAAAGGGGTACTATTCTACGTAACCCCGGACAGGTTCACGGAGTACGAGGTTAACGAGCCAATGGACGAGGCCTCCATCGTAAACTTGGTACAGCAGACCTTAGATAAGAACCCTTCTCCGAGATTTCAATGGGAGTGCAAGTACTGTCAGTTTTCCATAATGTGCCCGAACAAGAGATGATTTTTATTTTTACACGTCACTAAATAGCCTATGAGAAAGAGGCCCGTAGTGCTGACCATTGCCGGAAGCGACTCCGGAGGAGGGGCAGGCCTTCAAGCTGACCTAAAGACCTTTACTGCCCTGGGCGTCTTTGGCACGACAGTTGTAACTGGGTTGACCGCCCAGAACACCTTGGGGGTAACAAAGATCTTAGAGGTCCCCCTGGACTTCATAGAAGCTCAATTCGACGTCGTGATGAATGACCTGGAACCAAAGTTCGCCAAAACGGGAATGCTCGCCTCAAAGGGAGTAATGGGCCTAGTTGCAAGGAAAGTTAGGGAGTATAAGCTGGGCCTAGTTTACGATCCCGTAATGGTGGCAAAGTCCGGAGACCCCCTAGTGACGGAGGACGTAATACCCGCAGTAAAGGAGTTAATACATCTGGCCACGGTCGTTACCCCGAACAAGTACGAGGCCGAAAGGATTTTGGGAAAGAAGATAGAAAGCCTTGAGGACTTGAGGAACTCCGCCAGGGAGTTCTACAAGACCTTCTCAGCTAACGTCGTAGTCAAAGGTGGCTCGGCCCTTGGAGGGGTAGATTACGCAGTAATAGACGGAGAGGAAATAGAGCTCAAGGGAGATGAGATAAAGACCAAGAACACCCACGGGACTGGCGACATATTCTCCGCATCAATTACCGCCTTCCTGGCCAAGGGTTACGACTTAAAGAGGGCGATTTTAGAGGCCAAGGACTTCGTCACTAAGGCAATAAAGTTCTCCTTGTATTTGGGCAAGGGCCACGGCCCAGCAGACCCATTTGCACCCACGGAGATGGAGGTAGAAAGAGAGAGGGCTAGGGAAGAAGCGGAGAAGCTGGTGGAGTACCTAGAGGAAAACAAGGAGGTAACCAAGAAGCTCATAGACCCGGAGGAAAAGCTCAACCTAGGAGTAATGACTAGCTACGGCGAAGTAGCTACATTAGCCGGGGGAATCATAAGGTACATTGATTGGATAAAGGTGGACGGGCCCATTGTGGTGAACTACTACACTAACCTAGTCACGGAGGTGCTTAGGGACGTGGGGAAGAGAGTGGGCCTCTCCGTCTCCATGTCAGACAGGATACTCAAACTGGCTGAAAGGGGAGCGATCAGGATCTCGGAAAGCGGTATAAACGCTGACGTGATAATGAGGAAAGGGAGGGCAGTCATAGTGGCGAACTCCCTTGAAGAGGTAAAGAGGCTCATAGAGGTGATAGTAAACGATCCAAGTAGTGGGTAGTTACAACGTTGACTTCTTCATAAGGCTAAAGAGGCTTCCTCAGCCAGGGGAAACGGTGTTCTGCGATGGGATATTAATCAAGCACGGAGGCAAGGGGTCAAACCAGGCAGTGTCCGTAGCTAGGCTGGGGGGCAAGGTCTCTTTTACTGGCGCTGTAGGGAACGACGAATACGGGAAGAGGGCCTTCTCCTTCTGGAAGGAGGAAAACGTTGACGCCAGCAGGGTAAAGGTGAAGGAAGGGAGCACTGGGAACGCCTACATTTTCCTTGACGAAAAGGGGGAAAGCTCCATTGTCGTCAACAGGGGGGCTAACTACTTGCTAGACGAGGAGGACGTCACAGACCTTGAGGGGGACGTCCTGCTGACCCAGCTCGAAATCAGGGAAAGGGTGGTGACAAAGGCGTTAAAGGAGTTTCAAGGGCTGAGGATCCTGAATCCGGCCCCCGCCTACCTAGAGGACGTCTCGATCCTGAATTACGTAGATATCTTAACCCCAAACGAGATAGAGTTTAAACAGCTTACCTCATCCGACGACCTTGAGTTTGGACTAAACGAGCTCCTGAAAAGGGTTAAGAGAGCAGTTATAGTCACACTAGGGGAGAGAGGTGCCGTGATAGCCACAAGGGGGAAAAGAGTCCTTATATCCGCGCCTAAGGTAAAGGTGGTAGACGTTACTGGAGCTGGGGACGTGTTCAACGCGTCCCTTGCCTTTTTCCTGGAAAATGGTTACGACATAGAGGACGCCGTAGAGTACGCCGTCAAGATAGCTTCCTATTCCGTTACTCAGCTGGGCGCTCTTGGACCAAGGTGGGAGGAGGTGAAGGAGTTTGTCCAAGAAAAGTGAGAACAACAAGAAGAAGGAAAAGAAAAAGGAGTACAAATGCGTAGGCCTTTGCGATATACCCGACGCAGACGAGAGGGACGACGCATGAAAATAACGTTTTTAGGGACGGGATCTGGAGCGTCGTTTGGCAGTAGGAGAGTGAAGTCGTCAATCCTAGTGGAATCTAAAGGTGCTAAGGTCCTTTTTGACCTAGGCACTGGGGCCAACTTCAAGCTGGAGGACATAGGAAAGCTCGACGTAGACGCCATATTTGTAACCCACTTGCACATAGACCATGTAAACGGGGTGTTTGAGCACTTAGTACAGAGGCAGGTAAATGGTCTGCCTAAGGTAAGAGTGTTCTCCCCTCCGGGCTTTTCAAGGCTCCTAAGGGACTTTGTAGAACTGGGAAACGACGTAGAGGCTGAGGTTGTGGAGAGCCCTTTGCCCAGAGCAACTATAGGAGAGTTACAAATTTACTCGGTGAGGGCGTGCCACAAGATCTACGCGGTCTCATACGCGATAAGGGGTGAGGGTAAAAAGGTGGTGTACTCCGGAGACACTTCAGAGCCCTGTAATGAAATCCTAGATGAGGCCAAGGATGCCGATCTGGTAATACACGAGGCTTCCTGCCTTTCTGGGTGCGAGAAGTTCGGCCACACCCCAGTTCCAACCGCAATCTCCCTATTCAGTAACGAGAAACTCATACTAACTCACATACCTGCACAAAAGGAGAAAGAAATTGTAGAATTTGTGAAAGATAGAGTTAAATTAGCCAACGACGGAATGGTTATAGATGTGTAGGCTACTTGCCTTTAACACTAAAGGCAAACTCGACGAGAAAGTAGTAGAGACGTTCGCAGAGGTAGCAAGACATGACGTTCTCTCCTCTTCCCCCCACAGCGACGGATGGGGCATGTCTGTGTTCGTTTACGAGAAGTCATGGAGGAACATTAACTACAAAACGGGACTGCCAGCGTTTGAAGATCCCCTATACAAAAGGCTTCCTTCAACCATTGAGGGAGAGAGGTTAGTCGGCATCATTCACGCCCGGAAAGCGGGGAAAAAGTTCTTAACAGGGCTTTCTCACTCTCACCCCTATCACGCAAAGGCGGGGACATACGAGCTTTTCTTCGCCCATAACGGCTCCATCTCTAGGAAGTTCTTTGAAAACCCATCGTTGCCCTATACCGACAGCTACTTGTTCTTCCTGGAGATAGTCAAGAGAGTCAATCAAGGCGCAACTCCCCTGGAGGCTTACACTGAGGTCTTTGAGAGCGCTAAACCCTTTTCCTCAAGCCTCAACTCCGTTCTGATCTCCTACAGTGAGTCAGAGGGGCCAAAGGTATACGCAGGATACTACTACAATAAGGAAAAGTTAAGAGAAAGGGAAGAGTACTACAAGGTCTTCAGATACAAGGACTATGTATTTTCATCTACACTAAAATATTATATAGGTAACGATGCAGAAGAACTGATATATGGAGATATAATAAATTTATAGTGATGATTTAATCTTTAGAACACAAGCTTTATACTCTACTACTAAAATATTGGCATATGGCAAGCAGTGTGTTAGTGGGAAGACAAGTCAAGTACTTAAGTGAGTTTGGGTTTGAGGTATCGGAGAGGCCTGTTAAGGGATACAAGATAGAGTCATACTACCTACCTACTAACTCTGTAAAGGAGGTGGTAGTCACCAAGATTGAAGGAGACGTCGAGAAGGAGATAGCTAGGATATCAAGCCTAGACAACATAATGGACCTTGTTAAGGCATTTGAGGGATATCCCCAAAAACTGGTGGAGGCAATACTTCAAATTCTTAAGTGAGTTTTCAGTTATTATATTTTATGAAAGAGGAAATAATCGAGGCTAGAGTTCTAGAATATGGAAAACTCAAATCCATATACAACGACATCGTGTTTTTTAAGAAGTATTCAGAAATCCTCGGGAGATCCGGGGAGAGCGTAGGGTCTCCTCCCCCCTCCCTCAGGGGGCTCCAGTTCGTTCAGAACAGGATAGGTCCCTTGAAAGTAGTAGTCCAAGGAAGAAGCGCTAGGCTCCCAGAGGTGAACGCTGTAGTGTTGCTGCCAAGGGATGGAGTACCAAAGTTTGCACTGGCAGACTTCAGCAACGGAATAAAGGTGTACTTGAGCTACGAAAAGGAGAGCCCAATTGTGGGGATTGACATAGGTCTGAGGCATCTGTTTACCGTGGTCGCGATAACTAGGGATAAACTTTACAAGACAAGGTTCTTTGGGGACAGAGAAGTTATGGAGACCTTCACCAAGTACCTTGGAGAAGAACAGGGAGTTACACACCTCGAGGAGATCAAAGTAAAGGTCAGGAGAATTGTCAAGGAGGCAACCAGCTTCGTAAAGGAGCTGGAGCCAAAGGTAGTAGCCATAGAGGACCTCAGGGAGTACGAGGGAAAAGTGGGCAAAGGGCTCAGGGTACTTCAAGACATGCTAGAAAAGGAGTTCTACAGCAACGGAGTGAGGTTTAGGAGAATGGATCCCTATAACACTTCCAAGCTCTGCTCTCACTGTGGATACAAGAAGGGCGAGGTAATGGGATCCATATTCGTTTGTCCGTCGTGCGGATATAAGGCAGATAGGGACTTCAACGCAGCGTATAACTTAGCGTTGATGTGCTACTATGCTTGCTAAGCTATAAATTTCCTCAAAGGGATAGTATATCTTCATGAGAGTTAAGAAACTCCAGAGCGTTCTGGAAAAGGAGAACATAGACTTTGCGATTTTTGGACCGACCAGCAACATGTTCTACCTCACGGGCTTTAGGGAGGAGCAAATGGAAAGGCCTCTGTTCTTCATAGTTAGTAAAAGGGACTACTTCTTCTTCGCCCCTAAGATCTACGAGGAACAACTGCAGAAGATGGACTTTGACGTAGTGGTCTACAGCGACGGAGAAGACCCCTACACCAAACTCGACATACCTAAAGGCGCGTCTTTTGCGGTAGACGACCAGTTATGGTCACTCTTCCTAGTAAACCTAATCAACAAGTTCTCTCCATCAAACCTACTTCCAGCATCAACCGTAATCTCTCCTCTCAGGATGGTAAAGGACGAGGAGGAAATAAGGACGCTTAAGGAAGGGCTTAAGATCGCCGAAACGGCTTTCACGAGGTTCCTAGACGAGGTATCTGAAGGAGGCAGCGAGTGTAGACTCGCCAGGAAGCTCGAGGAGGAGTTTGTAAATCTAGGAGCTGAAGGGGCGTCCTTCGGGACAATCGTAACCTCCGGTAGCAACACCTCGATGCCCCACCTAAGGTGTACGGAGAAAAAGGTAAGAAGGGGAGACGTGATTGTAGTTGACTTTGGCGTCAGGTACAAGGGCTACAGCACCGATACCACTAGGGTAGTGAGCTTAGGCAACCCAGGGGAGGAAGTAAAAAAGGTCTATGAAATAGTAAGGGGAGCACAGGAGGAGGCGGAGAACTCATTGGAGGGCATGAGTGGCAGTGAGATAGACTCCCTAGCTAGGAACTACATGCGCAAATACTCAGTGGACCAGTTCTTCATACACAGGACTGGGCACGGGATAGGCATAGACGTCCACGAGGAACCTTACATATCTCAAGGCTACAACAAGAAGATCACGAGGAACATGGTGTTTACCGTGGAGCCCGGCGTATATATCCCAGGGAAGTTCGGGATAAGGCTGGAGGACATGGTAGTCATGGACGGGAAACCAAGAGTGCTAAACTCACTCAGCAAGGAGATATTCACGCTCTAGACTTTATCCACGGCCTTCCTCAGTAACCTTATGCCATCCACTATTTCCTCCTCGCTGGCGACGGAAACGCTGAGCCTCGCCATCGTGTCTCCTCCCTTCAAGAAGAAGGGCTTAGCAGGGACAAAGCTTAAGCCCATCTTCACTGCCTCTTGAAACACTTTCCAGCTGTCCTTTTCTAGGTCTACTAGTTGGAAGAAACCGCACTCGGCCTTGTTGAACTTGTGGAAGCCCTCCTCGCGCAGGACTTTGTTCATTAGCTCCAGCTTCCTCTTGTAGTGGCCTGCAAGGAGGCCCATCCTAGAGGTCACTACTTGGTTCTTCAAAAGCGTCGCCACCACGTACTGGTTTACCGTTGACGTCGAGAAGTCCAATTGCTCTAAGAGGGAGACCTTCTCGGCTATCTCCTTTTTAGCTAGCATGAAGCCTATCCTCAACCCTGGAGCGACTATCTTGCTGAAACTACTGACGTAAATTACCCTACCGTACTTGTCGTAGCTCTTAATTGGAGGAGGCACCTCTCCTGCGATTGGTCTATAGGGGTCGTCCTCGATGACGTAGAAGTCGTATTGCTCTGCTAGTTCCGCTATTTCCCTCCTCCTATCGTCGCTCATGTTCACTCCTGCTGGGTTGTGACAGTTAGGTATTACGTACAGTAGTTTTACCTTGACTAGCTTAAGTATTTGCCTCAGCTGTTCCGTCACTATCCCCTTCTCGTCTAGGCTTATGGGAATAACCGAGGACGACCTCAGCTTGAGCGAGTTAAAGGTCTCAATGAAGGTGGGATTTTCCACTGCGATGACGTCACCTTCAAGGAAGTACTTGCCCAGTAATTCTATGGCGTGTTGGGCACCAGAGGTGACCACTACTTCGTCTTCCCCCTTGCTTAGCCCAAGTTTAGGTAAGTACTTCTCGATCTCCCTGACCAGCTCCTCCTGGCCCCCTGCCCCTGGATAGGAGAACGCTGACGACCTGTACTTCTCTATGACCTCGTCGTATGCCCTCCTTATCTCTTCCAGTGGGATTAGCCTAGGGTCTGGAGAACCACTGGCCAGGTTTATCTTGGACTTCCTAGCTAACCTCGAGGCCAACTCCACGGGCGAGATCTCTATTTCCTCGCCAATTCTAGACGCCATCTTCCCTTCAGCTCCACCTCAGTACCTAGTCCCCTTCTTTTAGCATCTTCGTAAATAAACTTTAACAGTGCGACGTCCTCTAGTCCTATCCCTACTGACTTGAAAATGGTAATTCCCTCCCTGTTCACGTTCACCCTGCCCGCAATAATAGAGGAAAGGGGGAACAGCTTGTTTAGGTCGAGCATCTTCATCTTGTTCGCCAGTATCAGATCCCCTGCCTCCTCCATCGCTTGTTCAAGGTCTTCCACAACTATCATGCTAGACGCCTTAATGACGTCAGGGAACGCCTCTACCCTCTCCTCTATGTTTGAACCCATCAAGTTTAGGTGTTGAGACCTTCGCAGGAAATCCAGCTTCAGGAAGGGGTCCTTTGAAGACGTTATTGTAACTACTACATCTGAGTCCTGGCAGAGGTCCTTGTAAGACCTCTTGGGGTTGACCCCTATACCTTGGTTCTTAAGGACGGAGAGGGACTTTGTTACCCTCTCCGGGCTCCTGGAGAACACGTTTATGGTAACGGACTTGAGATTGCTGAAAGCCTCAACTTGTGCAATCCCCTGTTTTCCAAGCCCAATTATTCCCACAGAAGAGTAGTCCCGCTTTATGTAGTCCGAGGCCAACACAGCTAAGGCCCCCGTCCTTATCTGCGTTAGCCTATCGGACTCGGCTATGAGAAGTAGCTCACCAGAGTTTGAGAAGAGTAGAGAGATAAAGCTCCCCATTACGAACGTTTTAAAACCGAGGTACTCGCCTATGCCGCCAGCTTGGTAACTTAACGTGGCCCCGCTGAGGGAAGTCCTCACCCTTTTGGTGTTAACAGCGACCTTCTTGTCTAACATGAGGAAAGCGTCCCTTAACGAGTTATACGCGTCGCGATAAGTCAAAAGCTCGTTTACGTCCTCTTCTCTAAGCAAAATCGCCAACCGGGTAGCCCGTATATCCATAAGCCCTATGTCTTAAAAACGCTTTTATAGAACAACATCTTAATCATGGAACTAACGCCTAGGCAACAGGACATATTGAGGATACTTAAGGCTAAGGGGCAGGTGAACGTAAAGGACATCGCAATTGAACTTAAGATATCCCAGAAGACTGCAAAAGGGTATATTAGGGACTTAATGAGGCTTGGAATGGTTGAGAGCGACGACGCAGGCAACGTTAAGCTAAAGACCGACGCCCAAAACAAGGAGGAGGAGATTTACAAGATCGTCCAAATCCACGAGAGCGAGATAAACTCCTTGAAGAAGGAAATAGAGGAGTTAAAGGAGGAAATAATAAGGCTCAAGAAGAGAAGTAAAGCTTGAGCACGTAGTTGAACCACTTGAGTATCTCCTTGCGTTTCAGCTTACTCTGCCCCTTCTCCCTGTCCCTAAACACTATGGGGACTTCGGCCACCTTTAAGTGGTTCTTCAGTACTTGGTACACGGCACAGATCTGGAACTCGTAACCGTCAGCCGACTCACACTTCAAGGCCTTCTCAATGGCCTGCCTCGAGTATACCTTGTAATTGGACGTGTTGTCGTGTATTGGCGATTTCAAAAGTAGCCTCACCATAAAGTTGGCACCCTTGCTTATGAGCCTCCTACTTAGGGGCCAGTTCTCTATCCTCCCTCCCTTGACGTACCTTGAGCCTATAACGAGGTCGTAGCCCTCAACCGCCTTCTCTATCAACGGCTTGAGGTACGCTGGGTCGTGGCTAAAGTCAGCGTCCATTGTCACTACATAAGAGGAACCTAACTCCAATGCTTTTAAAAGACCAAAGCGGAGGGCAGAACCCAGGCCTCTCTCGTTCTTCCTCACGAAGACCTTAACGTTGGAGAGGTTTAGGGATATAACTGCCTCAGCTGTCTTGTCTTGACTATCGTCGTCTACGACGATAATGTTGCCCTGCACCCTACTGACTATCTCCTTGACTAGGCTTACTGCGTTGTCCCTCTCGTTATAGGTGGGGATTACTATTGAAATTACTTTTGCCCTCTGCAAATTTTCCATATATCGTCACCTATCCAGTGCAGATTTTGGGCAAATTTACCCCTTTTGGTAGTAACTGCCTCCTCTTTGCTAATAAGCACTTTCATAACGGCGACGGGCATGCCAGTTGTGATCCTGGCCAAGATTATATCGTTGGGTTTGCACTCGCAGTTGTAAGACACTATCCCTGGGGCAAATAGGTCAGCCCCCCTCGACAGCGCCTTCACAGCGCCCTCGTCTACTACCACAAAGGGTAGGTTAGCTTTAGCGTCCATTACCCAGCACAAGGTGGGCACAAGCTCCTCGGAGAAGAAGGACAACTTGCCGTCTATGAAGTAGTATACTTGCTTCTTCTCTCTCCCTACCTCAACGTTGTCACTCTCTATTTCCACGGAGTACTTTTGCTTGACTAGGCTCTTGAAGCTCTTTAGTTCCTTTTGGGAAAGGAAGTGCCTCTGCATTATACCAGGTCACCCAAGGACGAGGGCATTGAGGTTATCCTTTTGCCTAGGCAGTTCTCTACTGCGTTAACTATTACTGGCGTTGCCACCACGGCTCCCGCCTCGCCAATGCCCTTGCTCCTGGTCGGGTGGTTTGAAAACCCCCTTTCTACGTACTTCCATTCGATCCTCGGAGACTCGACGGCGGTTGGAAAACCGTAGTCGGATAGGTTTGAAGTTAGGAGAACCCCTTCTTCCGAGAACCTGGCGCTTTCGTAAATTGCTTGGGCAATCCCCTGCATAACTCCACCATGAATCTGGCCCTCTGCGAGCATTGGATTTATAACAGCTCCTACGTCGTCAATCCCTATGTACTTAACGACTTTGACTTTTCCAGTTTCCTTGTCCACCTTTACTAGGGCCATGTGCACACCGTAGGGGGAGGTCGGCTTGGAGACGGGGTAGACGTACGTGACGTCAAGCGGAATTCCCGCCTTGTAGGCGAACTTGATTACGTCAGCTAGACTCACCTCCTTCTTTGTCACCTTATGGACAATTTTCCCTTCGTTATACTCTAGTTCCTCAACGTCAGCATTAATCATCTTCCCGGCGCTCTCCAATATCCTCCTCTTTAACTCCTTAGAGGCCTCTAGCATTGCCGAACCGCCCACGGTGACAGTTCTACTCCCCCACGTACCTATGCCGTCCTCTATGATGTCCGTGTCGCCCCATCTTACCTCCACGTCCTCAATTGGCACTTGGAGGACGTCAGCTACTATTTGGGCAAAGGCAGTGCCATCTCCTTGCCCATGGGGCCCAGACCCCGTTATTGCTATTATTTTCCCGTCAGACTTGGCCAGCACTCTAGCCACTTCCCAAGGACCGAACCCAGTTATCTCAACGTACATGGCCAACCCGACGCAGTACTTCTCTCCAGCCTCCTTCCTTAACTCCTCGTAAACGGGCTTTGCGTCTTCTAGGATCTTGACGTAGTCGCCAGAATCGTACACTATCCCAAAGCCGTTATCGTAAGGCATCTGGTTGGGCCTAACTACGTTCCTTAGCCTTACCTCTATTGGATCCAGCTTCAACTCGTTTGAGACTATGTTCACTATCCTTTCAATAAAGTAAGTAGCCTCAGGCCTGCCGGCCCCCCTGTAGGAGGTCGTGGGGGTCTTGTTAGTGTGAACTGCAAAGGCGGTGATGGACGCGTTAGGGATGTCATATGGGCCTAAGATCATCCTGGCGGTGCTCAGCATATTCCCCGACTCATCTTCGTTGGCATCTGGGTATGGGGCACCGAGATCTCCTACTATAGTCCCTATGAGCGACACTATTTTTCCCCCCTTAGTGAAGCCCACCTTAAACTTGAACCTCTTGTCCCTTCCGTGGCCCGCGCTTATCATCTCTTCGGTCCTAGTGGGCACCCACTTTAGGGGGTAGGGAAGTTTCATGGCCAATTTTGCTAACGCGTACTCCTCTGGGTGCGTAATGATCTTACTGCCAAAGGCTCCCCCCACGTCAAGCTGGACGACCCTCACGTTCTGAAAGCCCAGGAAGTTGACTAGGTTCCTCCTAAGGTAGTGGGCGGACTGCGTAGAAGACCAGAAATTTAACCTCTGACCGTCAAAGTACGCAACTGCCCCCCTAGTCTCTAGAGGGGACGCGATGAGCCTCTGGTTTACGAGCTCTCCCTCCAGAACGAAGTCAGCTTTATCCATTGCGAGCTCTGGGACTCCCTTCACGAAGTTCTTCTCGAGATAGATATTACTACTGAGCCCAGTGTACACTTTGACCTCGTTCTTCATGGCATCGTACGGGTCTAAGACGTATGGCAGGTCTTCGTATTCCACCTCCACGCTCTCCAGGAGGTCGTAAGCCTCATACCTGTCGTTGGCTAAAACTACAGCTACCGGTTGCCCTACGTATGTGGTCTCCTTGCTCGCTATCGGGAAGTCGGAGCCCGGGTTTACGTCGTCTCCAGTGAAGACGCCCTGGGTCTTCTTAACCCTCACTTTCGCGTGGGGTCTAGTAGACCTAACAAAGGCAACGAACTTAATCCCGGAAAGCTTTATGTCGTCTACGTAACTTCCCCTCCCCGTAATTAGCCTAGGATCCTCGATCCTTTTTACGGGCTTGCCTATATATACCATATTTTCAATTGTTATTATTCAATATAAATTATTTTCTTTATACGGGCGACGGAAGAGGGATGGGTAGAGAGAAAGGAACTTGAAGTCTCACCGTAGTTCATTATCAACGTAATGAGGCTGTGCTTGTCTACTAGCCCAGAAGCGAACTTGTCAGCCTCCACTTCAAATTGCCTTGAGAGGTACCTTTGGATCACTATTCCCAGAAGGCTTACAGCCAAAGCTAGGGGAAGCGACCCTAGGAGGAGGAAGAACGAGAGTACCACTGCACTTATAATGGCCAGGCTCTTCAAGTGATGCCTCATCTTGAGGTGTCCTACTTCGTGAGCAATCGCGGCGAGGATTTCTTCTTCCTTGAGGTGAAGTAGAGAAGACGTCACAACGATGACGTTATTCACTAACGAAAAAGCGTTTACCCTTGGGTCTTCCTTTAGTTTTAACTTGAAGTTAACGCCGGACATTCTCCTTATCTCGTCAACGCCCTCCACTCTTACCTCTGGATGCCTCTTGGAGACTAAAGCAGAAACGGCAAAGTAAACAACGTAAATTAAGGAGAGGGACAGTAAGCCGAAAGTTAAATAGCTCATAAATGTTATTGCACAATATTACTATATAAAAACTACAACTTGAGAAAAAGTTTCACTTTAAATTCTCTGTTCACCTATTTTTCTCGAAATGAAAGCCATCGTCCTAGAGAACGGTAGACCGATACTTAAGGAAATGCCAATTCCGAAACTCCAGGAGGGAGACGTCTTAGTCAAGATGAAGGCTTGCGGGCTCTGCGGTACAGACATAGAAAAGATTTGCGGGCAATATACGGCTTCCCAGCCCATCCTAGGCCACGAGCCTGCTGGCGTCATCCACGAGTCCACAGTAGATTGGCTTAAACCAGGGGACAGGGTCTTCGCACACCATCATGTTCCCTGCTACGAGTGCTACTACTGCAAAAAGGGAAGCCCTACCATGTGTCCCTATTACAGGAAAACCAACTTAGACCCAGGAGGGTTTGCGGAGTACTTTAGAGTTCCGGCGTGGAACGTGAAAAGGGGAGGAGTTCTAAAGCTTCCAGACAACGTTAGCTTCGATGAGGGAGCGTTCATAGAGCCCCTTGCCACCGTAATAAGAGGGCAGAGAAGAGTACACATAGACAAGGACGACTACATGTTGGTAGTTGGAGCTGGACCCATGGGTCTACTTCACGTTATGATGGCAAAGGCGAACGGAGCCGGTAAGGTCTACACGTCTGACGTTTCCGAGTTCAGGAGGGAGTTCGCCTACAAGGTGGGCGCGGACTACTCGTTCAACCCTACCAAGGAAAAGGTGGAAGAGGAAGTAAGGAAACTCACCGACGGGCGTGGAGTTGACGTGGCAATCATAGCCTCAGGAGCCCCACAAGCCATACTGACTGCACTTTACTCCGTTAGAAAGGGAGGTAGAGTGCTCCTGTTTGGGGTTCCCTACAAGGGAACCGTGCTCAATTACGACGTAAGCGATCTACTGAACAACGAGATCTCAGTTATAAGCAGTAACGCCGCCGTAGAGGAGGACACGAGGGAGGCACTTCAGGTCATTGCGTCAAAGAGGATCGACGTGACAAAGCTAATAACAAGTAGGTATAGGCTAGAGGACTTCGAGAAGGCCGTAAGGGAAGCCAAGGAGGGAAAGACCATAAAGGCAATAATATACGACTAATAAGAGTAGCAGGTAGATGGCCAAGCTCAGCTTAAACAACTTCAGCGCTTTTTTCATTTCCATTTCCCCAGGCAGTTCACCGGTTCCTACCGTGTAGTAACCCCTCTTCTCCAACTTAACGCCTAGAGCGCACGCAGCAGCCGATATCGGGTACTTGGCGTTAACGCTCTCGATCCCGGATTCCCTTAAAATCCTCTTGAAGCCACTCGCGTTGTACCTCAGGACTAGGGCAGAGAGAAGAATGACGAGGGCGGAGACCCTGGCCGGGATGTAGTTGAGCACAGTGTCAACTTTAGCCGAAAAGAACCCCTCTCTCTTTAGCTCAGGGGTCTTGTAACCTACTATGCTGTCCATCGTGTTTGCAAGCCTCTGTAACATCGCCCCTGGAAGTCCCAGAAGTAGGAACCAAAACAAGGGTGAGGAAATCCCGTCAACAAAGCTCTCGAAAAGGGACTCTATTGCGGCGGAGGCGATGTGTCCTTTATCCTCACTAGATAAATCCCTCCTTACGATCTGTTGCACTAAATACCTTGAACCCTCGTCTAAGTTGACTGACCTCGAGACGATGTCGTATAGCATCTTTATAGAAAAAGTGGTCTTCAAAATAAACGCCAGTATCAAGAACTTTAATGGAGAAAAAGGCACTAGGGGGACGAGGCTGGCTGGGACTAGTACTGGTAACACTGAGGCAAACCAGAGGAAGACGCCGTAGACGTAACCCCTGTTCGGCTTAATCAACCTCTCCGAGATTTTTCCGGTGACCACTACCGGGTGGACCAAGGTAGGGGGCTCGCCCAAAGCTAAATCCCAAATAAGTGAAGTGAGCAAAACAAGGAGCAAAACTTCTCATTAGCCATAAGGAGAACGGGGAAAGATAAAGTTATCACAAAACCTGTAAAGTCCCCGGAGGAGCCTCTGAGCTCCCTCTTAGCTAAATAGTAGAAGAAGAAGTAGAGGGGGAGGTAAACGACCCAGAGGAAGGGCAACAGGAAAGGTATAGCCTCTGCCACCAGCCAACCAGTCCTTTTCGTTAAGTGCTTGTGGAATAGGGAGCCAAGGAAGCTGTTCTCCATTGGCTTCAGCGTAGCAAGAACTAGGAGCCCAATTGATCTGCTAGAAACTTCCGCCGAGACCAAGAGAAATAGGGAGGACAACGAGGGGGAAGGGATGAGAAGTACGGACGCCAGCATCAGTGTAAAGTACAAAATAGCTCCTCCTATACCTCCTGAGCCCACTTCTACGTCCTTAAGCGCTTTGAGCCTCCTCTCGTAGTCCCCCTTTACCATTAGCGCGTCGGAGACGTCAAGGAGACCGTCAAGGTGGTTAAAGCCCCTTATGAGCTCAACTACGGCTATGAGCAGGATTTTCGCTGTCTCTTTGAGCGCGAGCCAGAGGGCAAAGTAAGCCGAGAAGTCCACTATCCCCGCAATTACCCCGACCACCAGTGGAGCGGTAAAGCTGTATTCTGCGACAACCTCAAGTTCCTCCACCTTAACGGACGGGATTACAGTGAAGAAGGAGAGCTGGGCCAGAATGCCTTTTAATGCCCTCATACGTGTAACTCACTGTGGCAATTATAATTTCTTCCCCCATGAGCGACTCGGGCAAGTCCTTCGTAGTAACTGCTTTGACCAGAGCGCTAAATGGGGTGCCCTTCAAGGCCCAGAACATGTCTCTCAACAGCTACCCTAGCGACGAGGGAGGAGAGATTGCCTTTATACAAGCTTTCCAGGCGCTGGGGGCCGGGCTTAGGCCCAAGAACTCCATGAACCCTGTACTTCTGAAGCCCTCTGGAAACGGCATTGAGGTCATAGCGTTCGGTAGGTCGTTGGGAAACTTTAGGGTAGAGGAGTACTACAAGCTGATCCCAGACCTCTGGAGAAAGGTCAAGAACACCGTCTCAGGCGATATGGTAATTGAGTCAGCCGGAGGGCTTGCAGAACCAAACTTCATGGAGAGGGACATAAGCGGTTTCCTGATAATGAAGGAGCTTGGAGTACCAGCCATACTAGTCCTCGACATAGACAGGGGCGGGGCCTTCGCTTCCGCCTTTGGAGTATACAACATACTACCGCCGTCTGTGAGGGGAATGCTGAGGGGATTCATTATAAACAAGTTCAGAGGGGAGGAAAAGTTCTTGGAAGAAGGAGTCATGTGGCTGGAGAACAGGACTGGGATGAAGTACCTAGGTTTCGTCCCTTATTTAGAGGAAAGTCCTATAATGCCGGAGGACTCGATGAACGTCAGGGAGGTAGGCTACGGCGAAAAAAAGGTCTCGGTAATATCTTATCCTTATATGAGCAACTTCAACGAGTTCTATGCCTTTATGAAGTCCAACGCCACGGTGAAGTTCGTGACCAGGCCGTCGCAGTTGGAGGACTCCGACCTAGTGATACTACCCGGGACCAGGAACACGTACCAGTCGCTGGTGTGGCTTAAGGAGAGAGGGTTTGTAGAGACTCTGCGGAAGTACCCCTTACTGGGGGTATGTGGTGGGTTCCAGATAATGGGTAAGAAGCTGATAGACCCCTACGGACTTGAGGCGGGAGAGTCCAGGGAGTACCAGGGTCTGGGGCTACTGAGCATAAACGTCCGTTTCGAGGTAGACAAGGTAGTGTCCTTAAGCGAAGGTAAAGGGGAGGTAGAGATAAAGGGGTACGAGATAAGGAGGGGCAGGATTGAATACGTGAACGATAAGCCCCTCTACGTGATACGCAAGAGAAACGGAGAAGACGTTAACGTTGAAGATGGGGCGTTGAGGGAAGGAAAGATAGGTACGAGTATTCACGGTTCCCTTTACTCTGGGTTTAGGAAACTCCTAGAGGGCTTCGGGATAAAGATATGGGCCAAGTCCATGGAAGAGGAGATAGCGGAGATGGCAAGCAAGGCAACGGAGGCTTTCAGGAAAGGGGTAGATATAGACACAATACAAGAAATTTATAAATCCTGACTTTAAGTAACCGTGTGTTTGACCCAGAAAGCTTCGTTAGGGAGATAACGCCCCAAGTGTTAGACGCAGTCAAGGGAGAAAGGGTGGTGGCAGCGGTAAGCGGTGGAGTTGACAGTACAACAGCCGCCGTCCTCATGTACAAGATTCTCGGGGTTAAGGTAGTTCCAGTGATGATAGACACCGGGTTCCTCAGGAAGGGTGAAGCGGACAAGGTAAAGTCAATGCTAGAGAGTATCCTCCCCCTCAAAGTCGTCGACAAGTCCAAAGAATTCATAGGGGGCTTGGAAGGCCTCTCCGACGCCGAGGAAAAGAGGAAGAAGTTTAGGGAAATGTTTTACGACACGATTTCGCAAGTGGTAAAGGAGAACGGAGCTACTTTTCTGGTCCAGGGCACTATTGCTGCAGACTGGGTGGAAACCCGAGGTGGAATAAAGACCCAGCACAACGTCTTAGTCCAGCTAGGCATAGACACGCAGAGGAAGTGGGGGTTCAAGCTCATAGAACCGCTGGCTGACCTATATAAGGACGAGGTAAGGGCGTTGGCGAGGTATTTGGGCCTACCAAAGGAGATTTCTGAGAGGCAGCCATTCCCGGGGCCCGGCCTACTTGTGAGGGTAGTTGGAAAGCTAACCCGAGAGAAACTGGAGATAGAGAGGGAAGCAAACAACGAAGTAGAGGAGGAACTGAAGCCCTATGGCTATTCCCAATACTTCTCAGCAATATTTGAAAGCGACGGCAAACTAGACGACGAGATCTCCAGGGAAGTGGGAAGGAAGGTCTTCGTTTACAACGCCAGGGCTACAGGGGTAAAGGGAGACGTAAGGAGTTACGGCAGGATAGCGTCAATATACGGCAACATGGATTACGAGGAGATAAGGAAGGCGACTTCACTGATTACTAAATACGACGTTACCCACGTGATGTGGAAAATCGCGGAAAAGGGAAGCGGGCACTACACTGTGGCGATAAGGGCGGTAGTTACTGAGGACTTCATGACGGCGGACTTCGCCAAGGTGGACAGATCTACTCTAGAAAAAATAGCTAATAAGATTTTAAAAATTGATCAAGTTAAGGAAGTTGTGTACGACGTTACCAGCAAACCTCCAGCTACAATTGAGCTAGAGTGACCTCACCCGAATTTTAATTTCTCCAATAGTTGTATTCTCTTGGGAGTCGCTGGGTGGTCGCTGAAGAAGTCTGCATACCACGGTACCTTCTGGGCCTTCCAGTAGCTGATTAGCTCTTCCACGTCCATATTAGAGACCTCCTCATTGGGCTGAGTTGGAGCAAAGAACAGCATGTTCATTAAACCGTTTCCTACCTCCCTGTTCCTGTACCTCTCAAGGACCTCGGGGTTGGTTGCCAACGTTATCTTAGCCAGAGCCCTCTGCAGGTTATGAGCCCCTCCCGGGATCGTTTGGGCCGAGTTTACGTCGGCATAAGCTTCCCTAAGCCTGTTCACGTAGAGCACTAGGAACTGAAACAGGTAGCTCATTGCCAACAACGCTACCCCAATGAGCCACATTCCGCCGGAGTTGTTGTTCCTCCCTCCGCCCCCCAGCATACCGCTCCACATAAGGGAGTAGCCAATATAGAATATCAGAGCTGGTATTAGGCCTATTGCCATCAGCAACTGCACGTCCCTGTGCTTCAAGTGGCCCAACTCGTGCCCTAAAACTGCCTTTATCTCGTCCTTGTTGAGTATCCTTAGCAGTGGAAGGGTTATGGCAACCCTCTTTCCGGCTATTGGACTCCCGTAAGCGAAGGCGTTGGGGAAAGGCACATCGGCTATGTAAACCTTTGGTGCTTCTATCCCGTTATACATGGCGACTTCGTTGACTAGTGGAACTAACCAACCATACCTTGGGTCACTTGGAGTAACTTCAACCGCTCTATACATGGCGTTTATGAGATAGGGCCCAAACAACCACTGTAAAACGTTTAGAGCCACGAGGAACGACAGGATCCCTACAATTACTGCAGGCGCAAAGGTGACTCCAAAAAAGTAAGACACCACTGCAAAGGCAAGAGCAAAACCTAGCAAGAACACTCCAACGCTCGCTAAAATCATGTTTGCTTTTAGCTTTAATACTTCAAGGTTCATACGCTATCCCAATTATAATGTAAATATCGTTGGTTTAAAAAGGTTATTCGAAACCTTTATTTTTAGGAGGAATTTAATCTCTTCACATGGAAGAAAGCGTTAAGGAGTACATGAAAACTAACGTTATGACAGTAGAGAAGAACAAGACACTAAAAGAGGTCGCAGAAGTAATGGCAAAGAACAAGATAGGATCCGTTATAGTAGTGGAAAACGGCAAGCCCCTAGGGATAATAACTGAGACAGATGTAGTCAGGGCGATAGGAAATGGGAAAAGCTTGAGCAGTAAGGCTGAAGAGGTAATGACTGCCCACCTAATTACAATAAAAGCAGACTCCCCAGTGACTGGAGCATTAAGCCTTATGAGGACGTATAACATTAGGCACCTTCCAGTGGTGGACGATAACGGGAACTTGGTGGGCATAATATCAATAAGGGACATAGCTAGAGCCCTAGACGATATCTACGAGGGCTAATCCGAATAAGTTTTTTACCTTAGCCTACTTTCATGCTTTCGAATGGTAAAAATTACTATTCCTAAAGAGTGGTACGAGATACTGAAAAAAGTTGCAGACAACAAGAAGGTAAGTTTTAACAACTTATTGGTGAATATCTTACAATCGGACGAGTGTCTGGGGCTACCCAGAGTTAGACAAACGTCTATGAAGTCCATTTCGTTAAACGTAGATGTGAATGAGGAAGACACGGTGGATAGAATAAGGAAATACCTCTTCTGTGAGTGACCATGAAAGCCCAGCAAGGGAGATCTGCCGGGATTGTGAGAATAGGGTTGTTCAACCTCTTACTGAGACTCTTGATATCGCCCCTGGCCTTTGTCTTCTCGCTGTTGATAGCGAAGTACTTGTCTTCAGTCTCTATCGAGACCTTTGGTGCTTGGCAGTCCATATACGTGCTGATTACGGGGTACTTTTTGGTTCCAGCCGACGTGCTGTCGACCATCGCGAGTAGGTACGCGGCAGAGGGGAAAAAGATAGGCGGGATAATAGTAATTAACGCTCTGGCGGGAGCTATTGTCCTTTCCGTTTACTTCATGATTGTCCCCTTCATCTCCGGCTTCGGAGGTTCTGAGTACGAGGTCTACTTTTACGACGCTGGGATTCTCTTGTTCCTATACTACGTCCTTGACATAGCCAAAGCAGTTTCCTTAGGTAGGTCACCAAGAGTGAGTGCAATTGGTAACGCGGCTTTCCAGTTGGTCAGACTTATCGCTGCGGTAGTTTTCATCTATGAGTTCAATCTTTCAATCCTTGCTGTAATATTAGCTTATTCGCTGGGCTACTTATCCCAAATCCTTACGTACGTAAAGTTCACGAAGGCGGATTTTAGCGTAGATCTCAAGGTCGCGATAGCGTCCATTAGAAAGTCTGTGGTATTCATAACGTCATATATCCAGGGCGTTATAGAGGCGAGTATGGTATGGATATCTGTCTACTTGTTGCGGTCCTATGATCCAGTGTCCTATTTCGAGTCGGCGCTGATAATCAGCAACATAGTAATCTGGTCTTCCTCGGCCTCAGATGGGCTTTTCTTGAAGTTGGCAGAGAGCAAAGACCCTAAAGTCCTCGAGACGGCGTTAAAGCTGTTTTTTGCCGCAGGCTCCCTATTTCTCCTTTTAGCAATGGTAGACGGGCTTCCCCTACTATATATCCTGAGGTCTGACTACATTTCGGCTTTTACCTCACTAATCATCCTATCTGTCTCCAATTTCGTGAGGTCAATCTACGGCATATTTTACAGGGCAATATACATGGCCGACGTCACCTTAAACGTGGAAAACACCGAGGAGCTAAGGGGGCCTACTGCTAGGCTAATCAGAAGCAACGTACTAATCTCGGCTATTGGTGTAGCCCTATCTAGTGGGATTATATACTTCCTTAGTAAAAGCAGTCTTAGTCCTGGCTATGGATACCCCATAGTGGCGACAGTAATTTCTGTGGGCTTGCTTGTGAACTCCCTAGGGATGGTAATTACTTCGTTTTTGACGGCTAAAAAGCTCTACAACTTTGACTTCCCCGTTAAGGAGACCGTAATACCCCTTCTAGCTACGGCAGTAGTCTCCTCGCTCTTCCTAATGTGGTTCTCGATTCACGGAGTGCCGAAACTTAGGACATTAGAGGAGATTAAGGATACGCTCCTAATTTCTCTGGCCGCAGGCTCCATTTACTTAGCGATTAATTGGACCTTGAACCCGTATGTCAAAGAGCTGGCAAAACGCGCAATCATGAGAATCAAAAATTTATAGAAAGCCTTAAAATGTAACACATGTCGGGTTTAGATATAAGGGTAAAGAGGCTTTTCGAGAGGGGAAACGCGTTTGTAGTGGCTTTAGACCACGGGCTTGTCATGGGTCCGTTAAAGGGTATAGAGAGGCCTATGGAGATCGTGAGGAAGCTCTCCAACATCCCAGACGCACTCCAGATGACGCCGGCTATGTTAAGAGTTGTGGAGGAGAACTTCTACTCCAGGTCGTCCCCAATTCTAATCGCCAGGCTCGACACGGCAAACGTGTGGAGAAAGGAGAAAAAGTACGACACGGGGTACTATTCTGCAGTGTACTCAGTTAGGGACGCGGTTGAGGCAGGGGCAGATGCCGTAGTTACTTACCTTGTAGTAGGTTATGGCACGGACCAAGTGGAAGGATACAACGTGGAACAGCTTTCGTTGATGAGGAGGGAGGCTAACGACTACGGCATCCCGTTCATAATTGAACCGCTCTTCGTGTCCCCAGAGAACCCTGATTCAGTAAAGGACACGAACCTAGTGAAGTACGTAACTAGGCTTGCCTCAGAAATAGGGGCCGACATACTGAAGGTAGACTACACGGGCAAAGACTTCAGGGAAGTTGTGGACGTGGCGTTCGCGCCCATTCTAATAAGAGGTGGGCCAAAGACCAACTCCAACGCTGAGTTCCTAGCCATGCTCAACGACGCCATAGTCAGCGGTGCAAAAGGCGTCACTGTGGGCAGGAACCTTTGGCAATCTCAAGACCCAGCTAAAATGGCAAGGGCAATCTCCATGATAGTTCACGAGAGGAAGAGCGTCGAGGAAGCTCTGAAGGTTATGGGATAAGATATTTTTATTTGATGGCAAAAGTTCTGGTTATGAAGAATATTGCCTACAACTACGTATTTTACGCTATACTTGTGGCGATCCTCTTAATCTACACCTATGCAACGGTAACGACTTTCGATCCAGCCTTTAACCAAAACGCCGACCACTACATAGGAGATGAGGTATGGTATCCAACTGCAGCCTATAACATCCTTAAGCTGATTTTCCACGTCACCCCACCCATGTATTTCCCTTACCCTAATGAGGCTAACATACAGACTTACATAAACCCGGAACACCCGCCCTTGGGCAAGTACTTTATGGCCGTCTTCATCTTGGTAATGGGCTATTCTCCCCTATCTTGGAGGATCCCTAGCTGGATGATGGGGGACTTGATAATCGTCACTGCTTTCCTCTTGACGAGGAGAATTATGGGTAAAGGGATTGTTGGAAATGTTGCCGCCGTCGTATCCTCTGCGATCATTGCCCTAGACCCTATGCTTTGGCTAATGCACGGCATAGCCCTCCTAGACATTTACGTTTCCTTTTTCGGATTCCTCTCCCTTTACCTTTTGCTGACAAAAAGGATATTTTGGGCTTCCGTCGCACTGGGCCTTGCCTTTGCCTCTAAGGAGCCTGCGTTTTTCCTTGTTTTGCCTTTCCTCTTTTATTTGGGAGAACTGACAAAAAGCGTGAAGGTGCGTGCGCTCTACTCCATAGGGATCCCGATCTTCGTCTACGCCTTAGCCTCCACGCCCATAATACTCTACTTTGGCGGAGTAGACGGATGGATCCACAACAGCGTGCTCTTCATGTTGGGCTGGGACGCGAAAAACGGCCACATATCGCTGACCGCCACTTCTCAGATCTCCACTCCCTGGGACTGGTTCCTCAACGTTCATCCGTTCTACATGGGTTACAACTTCTACGCAAACGTCAACCCGGCAATAATGTTACTGTGGCTTGCCACAACCCCAATTGCGTTCCTCTTTAGGGACGCCAGACTAATAACGATGACTATGTGGGCTTGGACAGAGTGGCTCGGCTTTCTCACGGTTTATGCATTGGGGAACCACACCCTCTTCAGCTTCTACGTAACAGACTTCGCCCCAGTAGTTGACACATACGTGGTAGTCTCCCTGTTCTTCTTAGTTGAAAACTTGAAATCCTTAAATAGGATGTTTGTAAAAGTGGGAAGAAATGATACGAAAGGCGGTGATAACGGCAGCGGGTAAGGGCAGTAGAATGAAGTACATAACCTCTGTCCTCCCCAAGGCGCTATTGCCTTTGATAAGGAGAGAAGACAGTAAGCTAGTAATGAGACCCATAATAGACCTCATCATGGAATCCCTGGAGGCTGAGGGAGTAGAGAAGTTCTGCATTGTGGTGGGCAAGCACGGTAAGTTACTCCTAGACTACTTATTTGGGAGGAACGTCACCTTCGTCTTCCAAGAAGAGCCTAGGGGGTTTGGGGACGCTGTAAGCAGGGCGAAGGACTTCGCTTCTGAAGAGCCGTTTTTTGTCCACGCAGACGACGGAGTGCTCACTGGAGGATACAGGGAGGCGAGAAGCCTCTTCGAGGAAATAAGGCCAGAGGCTGTACTCCTCTTGAGGGAGGTCGGAAACCCCAAGAGATACGGTATTGTGGAGGTTCAGGAAAGGGGGGAGTACATGGGACACAAGCTATTCAAAGTCTTGAGGGCAGAGGAGAAGCCAGAAAGACCTAGGTCTAACATAGCTATATCCGCTGTTTACATCTTCTCGCCGAGGATCTTCGACGCCCTAAAAAAGGTAAAGGTAGAGGAGGGAAAAGAGTTGGAGTTGACATACGGCATACAAGAGCTGATAAACGCTGGAGGAGAAGTTTACGGAGTACTCCTAAAAGAGGAAAAATGGCTAAACGTAGGAGACCCTGAGAGCTACTTCAACGCTCTCAGTTACACCATTAACCATTAGAGCCTAAGGGAGTGTATGTCCAATAGGGCTTCACGCAATTGCCTCTTGATCTCCTGAACGTCCATCCTGGCCATCCTGATCCCGTAGTTTGTCCTCCTCTCCATGAGTTTTCCAATACTGTAGATGGCAAAACCGCTAACGGTGGTCACGTGAAAAGGGTCATCTAGGCCCATCGCTATGAACTTCCCCACCCCTTGAACAGTAGAGCCCTTCTTCTCGTAGTCCCCTAACAAGTCTTTAGCTAAGTTCCTTAATCTCGCGTCCATAAAGTCTTTCTTCCTGGATTGAAAATAAAAGGCGTATTGCTCTAACTGCCTTAGTTTTCCCCTTCTAAGCTAACTTGAATAACTCTTAGGACTTCTTCTTCCTAGCCCTCTTCAGCACAAACCTCCTACTAAGAAGGAAGGAGTACCTAAAGAAGAAGTTCCTCCTGCTGTACAGATGGTAAAGCCGATCTCTATAACCCATGATGAACTTTATGGGGTAATATTATAAAAATCTTTTAAAAGCTCGTGAAAACTTGAGAAAACAGGAGCTTTCTAAGTCCATAGCGTGTTCGGTACTTAAGACCTAGTAGGCCGTCACTAGTTACCCGTTTCTAAGTCACACATACTGTTTAAGGCTAGTTCTTTACGCGACCTTGGGCAACCTCCAGCTCCTCCTTATTGCCACTAGCCTAAGTACTAGGACAAACAAGAACGTGGAAGACAGCGATACTGGCTCGTACCCTAAGGACGAGAGGGCGTAGAATAGAAAACCGCCAATAATGGTAGGCGTTGCGTAGAAGTCCCTTTTTAGAACTAGGGGAATCTCCGACACCAACACGTCCCTTATTACGCCTCCTCCAGTTGCAGTAATGGAAGCTAGTATGGCCACGCCCAAGAAGTTTAGCCCGTGGGAGAAAGCCAGCTGTGCCCCTGACGCCGTGAACGCGCCAAGGCCTATTGCGTCAAAGTAAAGCAGTGGCCTAGTTATCTTATCGAACTGTTTCCTGACTACTATTGCAATAAAAGTAGATGCTATTGCTGTCAGGGGATAAGGCAAGTAAACCAAGTTAACTGGTGGGTAGATGCCCAACAGGACGTCTACAAGTATTCCACCTGCCAAAGACGTCACAAAGCCTAGAACTAGAGCCCCCAATAGGTCCAGTTCCTTTTCCATGGCCTTTATCACCCCGGAAAAGGCGAAGGCTACTATCCCGATGTAGTTCATCGCTTGGAACACTATTTCCCCTATCAAGACCGTGTCATCAAAATGGATTAATTAGGGCGTCTAAATAAAAGCAACTACGTGACTCAAGCGATTTAGCTAGGACTACCGTGACAAAAGGTCTCACGTTGGAGGTTTGAGAGCACTTCGCTCTCCCTAACGCTTTAGACGTTTTGATCCTCGACCTAAAACTTAAATTTTAAAATAGCGCACTCCTCTATCAATTTGTGGGCCCGTAGCTCAGCTAGGTAGAGCGGCGGGCTTTTAACCTCACACGGAAGAAACCCGTAGGTCCCGGGTTCGAATCCCGGCGGGCCCGCCATATCTCTACTTTTTTTCCAAGTTTACTACAGTATCGCACAAGCCGATTATGTCCTCGTCGTGAGTGGCTATTATAACAGACCTGCTTTCTTGAACTAGTAAGTCTATCATCCTCTGAAAAGAGATTAGTGACTCCCCGTCCATCCCAGTGCTCGGCTCGTCCAGTGCGATCACTTTGCTTCCAGAGGAAAACGCGGAAGCTATTAAGACCCTCATTTTCTCCCCATAGCTCAGAGCGTAGGGGCTTTTTTCCGCCTTATCTTTTAAGCAAAAGAGTTCCAATGCCTCATCCTCCTTCACTTCCTCCCTTACCGTGGCGTGGAAGAACTGTAGGTCTGGGTTCTGGAATATGACGAACGCCTTCCCCACTAGGCCCTTTAAGGTAGTAGTTTTGCCAACGCCGTTTTTTCCCACTAGGCAGAGAACTTCCCTTTCCCTTAGCTTTAGCGTTATCCCCTTAGCCTGGAATTCTAGGACAACCTCTCCGAGCGTGGCATCCCTCTCTCTCGTCAGCTTGAAGCCCCTTAGGCCTTTAGACCTCAAAAAGGTCTCGTCGTACAGCTTTTCCCTAGATATCTCTGCCACCTTTCCCTCGTCAATTAAGTACACCCTGTTTACGAGGTCCCTTATCTCCTTTGTCCTGTGCTCCGCTATCAAGGAGCCTAATGGCAAGATTTCCTTTACCATTGAGACTGCTTCCCTGTCTAAGTTTGCAAACGGCTCATCCAATAGGATGTACTTCGGCTTAGAAATTAGGACGCTGGCTATGGCGTACCTCTTCTTGTAACCGTCAGATAGTTGGAGAAACTTCTTGTCCATGTACTCGCCCATTAGCCTTTTAGCTAAGTTTGCGTCCACCGCATGGAACTTACTTATTAGCCTTAGTTCTTCCTTAAACGTCTCAGCCAATACCTGCGAGTAGGGCTCTTGGAGGACGGCCGAGAGTTTTGAGTAGTCCCTAGTTGAGCAGAAATCCTCTCCGTCCACTGAGATCCTAGACGTCCCGTCACATAGCACAGACCTAATGATGGTAGTCTTTCCAGCACCGTTTTTGCCAAGTAAGCCCACCCTTTCCTTGTCCCCTACCTCTATTGTCCCAGATATAAGTGTAGGACTAATGACGAGCACAGCGATGCTACCCCCATAATTAATACGATCACGTCATAACGCGAGGGAAACAGGTTTACCTTTCCGGAGTACTTTCCGAAGAGCTTGACAGTGTAGGCCACATATAGGTTTTCTGCCACTTTAAGCATTTCCACAATAATAGGCCTAGAGATCTTGACTGGGTTGAACTTTTCGTTCCTTGCTCTTATGTTAAAGAGCACTTGCATTGCAAGATCGTAGAAGTATGGATAATAGGAAAGGGCCACTACTATTAGCACCCCTTTCTCACCAAACAGGTCCAGAATAGTCGACTTATCTACGATGTCGCTTAGGACTATGAACAAGTTAATGTAAACCAAAGCCCTCAGCGTGAATACGTAGAGGTACTCTCTAGAGGTCACGTCTAGTATTAAGAACGAGATGGAGGCAATAGCTAGATCTATCAAGATAACGAGCTTCCTGCGCACAAGGGCGGATGTGACAAGGAAGGGGACTAGAGGGTAGTAAAGCGAGGAAACTACTATTAGGCCGAGGAACAAAAGGGAGTAGAAAAAACTAGACTTCAACGCAGAACCCCGGACCTAACTAGGTAAGAACCAATGTAATAAGATGCTATTCCCATTATACCGCTCTCAACGAAGTAGATCGCTCCGAAGAGTAGCAGGTACTTACCCAAGTCTATTATATGCGGTACCCCTAAAAACAGAAAGCCGAAAATGACGCTCAAGAAGCCTATAAGCCCACCGGCTAATGTAGTGTTAACCATAACTGCCTTGAAGCCCCTGTAACCTACACCCCACGATACTAGCTCCACAATGGGCCCCACCACGAGGAAAGTTACTGAAAGGAATGGGAGTATTAAATAGAGCACGGCGCTGATCAGGGAAATGAGGAGAATGCCGTATTTCCTGTTTATCGCTTGGATCCCGACAGATATTATAATCAAGGGTATTGTCAACGTCACTATTGGATCAAGAAAGACGCCAAACACGCCTACAGTATAGGCACCAAAACCCAGAGCCATGGCCGCAGCGACCGCATAGGAGGCTACGGAGAATATGGCCGCGTAGATTACAGCCCTTTTGTCTATTGCCACCTTGTTTTTCTCTGCTTTCTTCTCGGTCATATATGAGCTTTTCGCGTTATATAAGAAAAATTTTTCTTCACTCCTTTGTCTGAAATGCCATAATATATCCTACATATGCCAGAAAAATAAGGAAAATTAAAATGATAGAGAAATTTATTATTTTGAGCACAAAGGGGGAAATATTTACTCCAGCAAACCTTATGCTTAAGCCTAAGAAGATTATCTCAAAGGATAAAATAATGAGGAATACGGATAGGAGCATTAACGCAATCCCTAGGAGTCTAACCCTTAATGCCATTTAGTACATCCCTCGTGGCCAGCCTAATGGCCTCTTCTGAGGAATACATGGGGGACCAGCCAAATCCCCTTAATTTAGAGATGTCCAACAACATAAACCTCACGTCTCCCTTCCACCCCCTTCCCTCACCTCCATCCACGTATACGTGCTTTGGCCTAAGCCCCATCTCCTTTTCCACTATTCTGGCTATTTCCTCAACCGTGATCCAGTCCTCGTTACCCACGTTAAACGTTTCGTACTTGTCCTTTACGAACTTTTCCAAAGTAAATATGGCGTTAATCAGGTCCGAGATGTAAAGGTAGCTTTTCTTTTGCTTTCCATTGCCGAGGATCTCGAGCTCTTGGGGGTTCTTCATCAGCTTTCTAACGAAGTCCACTACTACGCCGTGTGACATCCTTCCACCAGTTATGTTTGCGAGCCTTAACGTTATCCCTTGGATGCCGTAATTAATGGCGTGGTACTCTACGATTTCCTCTCCCATTAGCTTAAAGAGGCCGTAATTGGAGATGGGCGTGCCATCAAAGTCCTCAGGGGTTGGAATCCTCAACGTCTCTCCGTAGACCGTGGAGGAAGAAGCGAAGATCACCTTTTTAGCGTCGTATTGCCTAGCCATTTCCATAACGTTTAAGGTCACTAATACGTCCCTCTCAAAGTGCTCCCTTACATCAAACATGGATGTCCTTACGTCTGGGTTAGCAGCAAAGTGGTAGATAGTGGAGTCCTTCTCGATTTCAGGGTACTCCCTTCTAAGGTCTACCTTTATTACCCTTGACTTGGGATTAACATAAGAGCCATACGAGAAGTCGTCCAGAACCAACACATCTTCCCCTTTAGAGACTAACGCGTCTACCATATGGCCCCCAATGTATCCAGCTCCTCCTGTGACTATCGCGGTCATCGAAGTAGAAATTAGACCGTCAGATAAATAGTTTAACTATCGCCCTAAGCTTTCAAAAGGGTAAAGCATCTAACGAAGTACTAAGATTGCTGGGAGACGAGTTTTGCAGAACGCCAGTCCTTACGCTATAGCCATCACATGATCTATACCATTTGCACTTATTAAGCGCAAATAATACAAACTCCCTTTATCATCAAAACAGTCCAACTACTTGTCGGCTATGTGCTCCAGAAAACTAGGATAAAGGTGGCGGGCCCGCCGGGATTCGAACCCGGGACCTACGGGTGCCCCCCTATCCCTTAGGTTAAGAGCCCGTCGCTCTACCTGGCTAAGCTACGGGCCCACGATTTCATTATGACCACATTTAATATATAAAGTAAACGGGAGTAGAGAAGAGACTTGAGGACTCCGTTTTCCATGGAGCTGTAGTCATTACTGACGCGAACCTAAACCTCCCCTTAGTCGTCTAAAGACTTATCAGATAAGGTTGGCAGATTTTCCCTTCGCATAATCTCCCTAGACCAGAAGTTAAAGGGGAATTAGAAATAAGAAAACTTCTCTCTTTACACTAAACTCACTTTTTAGGTTGTGACTGAATATACTCCATGATCTTCTTAATTGTCTGACGCTTACTTCCTAGCTTGTCCACAATGACAACTCCTTTGATCTTGCTAGCCGGGTGAACCTTTTCTACGTACTCAGGGTTTAGACCGAGCGCTCTTGAAGCGTTAATTATATCGGTGACGTTAACCTTTACCTTCTTATTATACCTTCTTCCCTTGCTCCTGCTGCTGGCCACGAAATAAGCTAACCATATAGATACCTTTTTCCCTTTGTAATCCCTGTTCGTCATTGCTGTATCAGCAGGGCGTTCACTACTCCGTCTTGCCCTGGCCTTGAAGTTACAACAGCTACGCCCAGCTCTGTCCTTATCTTAGATCCCTTAACTATAATTCCCCTTCTCGCGTATTCCTTATTGGCAGGAGTTTCCAAAACAGCTAAAACCTTAACCTTCTTTGCCGTTTTAGCGTTGGGATCTACCACGTTAGCATAAGTCGCGTACTTAAGCTTCACCTTTAGGTTACCACCAAACCCCCTAATTATTTCCCTCTCTTCCTTGTCAGACAGCTTAGTCTCAGTGGGGGGACTACCCATTTCGTGCTTTCTCCTCTTCCTGTGGACTCCCTTAAGCCCCCCAGAGATTTTCCTAATGTCGTTACCTTGGTAAACTCCCATTACTTATCCATGGTAAATAAGAAAATGGGTAAATAAGATTAAGCTCCGAAATTCCTCTTTCTTCTCTGGTAGGACCTTATTGCCCTCCAGAGGTCTATCTTTCTGAACTCCGGCCAATAGGCCTCGCAGAAGAAGAGCTCGGAATAGGCCATGTGCCAGAGGAGAAAGTTGCTTATCCTCATTTCCCCAGAAGTCCTGATCACCAGATCTATGTCTTCCAACTCGCTATCGTAAAAGTACTTCTTGAACAGCTCTTCGTTTAGTTCGCCGACGCTTATCAAACCGCTCTTGTAATCCCTCAATAGCTTCTGTACGGCGTCCAAGATCTCCTGCCTCCCCCCGTAACATATAGCGAGGGTTAGCCTCCTCTCGCTGTAAACGGAAGACTTTTCCACAATTTCTGAAACTAAGGATCTTAGGTCGTTGGGGAGCTTCTCTAATTTACCTATTGCCCTTACCCTAACCTTGTACTTAGGGACGAAGTACTCTGTAAGTAAATCCTCTATACCCTTCTTTATGTAGCTGAGTATCGCGTTAAGCTCCACTTGCGATCTCCTCTCGCAGTTCTCAGTGGAGAGGGCGAACACAGTCACGTTCTTTACCCCTAGCTCTAGAAGCCATATTAAGACCTCCCTTAGTTTTCTATAGCCCAGCATATAGGCGTCGGAGATGGAGGAGTTGTTCTGCCTCGCCCACCTCCTGTTACCGTCAGGGATAATGGCGACGTGAGAAGGGATGGGCCCGTTCTTTATTTGGCTCCAGAGATACCTCTCATATACGGCGTAAACTGGCTTCAGAATTGCCTTGAGCATAGTTCTTCTATTGCGTTTAGATAAGTTTGAATCCCTATATATATTTCATCGAGAGTTATTTTCTCAAAATCAGTGTGTTCTAACCTCGAATCGCCAGGGCCGTAATTCACTATGCTCTCCGTAATCGCCTTTAGTATGTTCATGTCGCTTGTTCCCCCCTTTCTTACGAGGGAGGGCTTTAGACCCTGCTTTAGGAGGCCTCTCATCACCGCCTTGACAGCTGGGGTGCTAGGGGAGACCCTTACGGGCTCCACGTGTTCGGTTACCTCAACCTCGCAGTTGGTAAATTCGCCTCTTATTTTCTCTACAATCGAGTCCAGGGAGTAACCGTATGGATACCTCACATCAAAGTGCAGGTATAGTTCTGAGGGTGTGACGTTCGCCCTGTCCCCTGCCCTTATTATGGTGGGTACTATTGAGGGCTTGTCGTAGCTAGAGGGTAGAGTGCTTATCACCTTTACTTTGTCAGCTACCTCTAGAATGAGGTTCTTAGTAGACGAGGAAGAGTGTTGTGCCTCCCCTTTACACACAACGTCTAAGTGTGCTACTCCCCTGTACTCCACTACCACGTTCTTCGTATTACTTGGCTCCCCCACTATCACGTGCTCGAACTTCATCCCGCTCTTCACTAGTTCCCTCGCGCCTGCGCTCTTGTTTTCCTCGTCTGAGAGGGCAGCAAAAGTCACTTTTCTCCCTTGCTCGTTTGCCAGCCACGTGGCTAAAAGCATGGTCACCAGTGGGCCCTTGTCGTCAACGGCCCCCCTACCGTACACCGCCTCTCCTTCTGCACTTGGCTCCATGTATCCCGGTACAGTATCCACGTGGGACGCCAAAAGCACCTCATTGCCCTCCCCTAACAAATAGGAGTTAGTAGTGGTCACCTTGAGGGGGAGGTTTAGATCCCTGGAGACCTTTTCAAAAAAGCTCCTTGCTTTCCCTTCCTCGCCAGAAGGAGTATAAATTGAGAGAATCTCAAGAAGAAGAGATTTTGCCCTCTGTTTCAGCGATTCCTTTTCTAAGTGCATTTAAAGCCCACTCCATATCCTCCCTGTTGATCATAAATGGTGCTAAGAACCTTATAGTTGTTACTCCAGCTTTTATGGAGAGAACCCCGTTGTCCTGCATCACCTTTATTGCTTTTCCTGGATTTAGCCTTAGGTCTACCCCTATCATTAACCCTAGTCCCCTGACCTCTCTTACAGACTTAAACTCGGACAGCGACTCCCTAAGCATCCTCATGAACATCTGGCCCTTTTCCCACGCCTGCTGGGGTACGTTGTTCTCTAGGAGTACTTTAACTGAGGCCGTGACAGCCGCGGCAGCCATTGGGTTACCGCCATAGGTAGTTCCGTGGTCGCCTTCTTCTAGCTTCTCCGCTATCCAGTCCGGCATAAAGGTAGCGCTTACAGGGAACCCGCCGCCTATTGCCTTACCCGCGGTCATTATGTCCGGAGTTATGCCGAAGTGTTGATGAGCCCACACCTTTCCAGTCCTTCCGAAACCCGCTTGTACCTCGTCTACTATCAAGAGCACACCCTTCTCCTGGGTTACCCTTCTTAGTTCCTTCATAAATTCCTCTGTTGCCGGGATTACACCGCCTTCTCCTTGTACTGGCTCCACTATGACAGCCCCAGTACTTTCATCAATCTTCTTTAGTTCCTCAACGTTGTTAAACTCAAGGAACTCCACGGGACCAGGGAGGGGCTCAAAGGGCTCCCTGTACTTTTTGTTCCACGTTACTGCTAAGGAGCCAAAAGTCCTCCCGTGGAAGGAGTTCTTGAAAGCCATAACCTTCTTCCTTCCAGTAATTTTCCTAGCCGTCTTTAGCGCTAACTCCACCGCTTCTGTCCCGCTGTTCAGGAGGAACACGTTATCCAAGTTGCCAGCCTTAACCTTGTGTAACTCCCTTAGCATCTCCTCCCTTATTGGAGTGTCAAATGCCGTGGTTAAGGTCATTATCTGAGACATCTGCCTCTCTAGGTACTCTACTACTGTCTTATTGTTGTGACCGAGGAAGGCCACGCCGTGACCTGCGTGGAGGTCGAGGTACTTGTTACCCTTGTCGTCCCACACATATTGTCCTTCTCCCTTCACTATCCTGAGGTTCCTGCTGGAGTAGAACTTTATCATTTTCATTTCCTAATCCACTCCTCGAGCTTTCTGATCAAGTATTCCGATAGGTTAAAATTGTTTACCCTAACTGTGTTTTTATATTCTGGAACTCCATTTACTTCACCCACCAAATAGCCCCTGTCTTTGTCCTCGAAGACGTCTATGCCCAAGAAGAACCCCCCCATGACTTCCTTAACCTTTAACGCTAACTCCCTTAGTTCTTCGTCTATCTTCAACGGTTCTGCAGTTGCTCCAAGCGCTGTGTTAGTCCTCCAGTTCCTTGAGTTAACCCTGTATATTCCTACGGGCGCCTCGTCCCCCACGACGAATATCCTTATGTCCCTGTCCGGCTTCTCCACGAACTCCTGGACGTAGTAAACGTACTTGTAGGGCATCGTAGTGTACTCCTGGTACTCGAAAAGGCTCCTCAGCGAGTCCTCGTTGTCTGCCTTAGCTACCATCCTGCCCCAACTACCTTCCACTGGTTTCACTACCACTGGGTACCCCAGCTTGTTAGCTATCTCAAACGCGTGTTCCCTAGAGAAGGCTATGCCAGTCTTGGGCACAGGGATGCCGTGTCTAGCTAGGATGGACGTCGTAACAAGCTTGTTTTCGCACCGCATTAACGTGGAGGAGTCGTTGACGACTTTGTAATTCAGGCTCTCCAAGATCGCCGACGTGGAAAACGCCCTACTGTGGGAGGTATTCCTCTGAATAACCACGTCCATACTCGGAAGATCGTTGTCCTCTGAGAAAAGGACGTAAAAATCCTTGGAAAATAAAGGCACTACCTTATGACCTAGCCTCTGGGCCTCGTGGAAGAGATTCTTCTCCTCCCACCTGGCTAGGTCGTACGCTATGCCTAAAATCACTCTCCCCAGTCCTCACCTACTTGCTCCGCTAACCTAAGGGCTAACCTACCTTTGTCGTTATATACCTCAAGTTGGGCTCCACATTCGTGCTCTACTATTTCCCCTGGCAAAGCGTCGTCTGGGACGTTTACTGTTCCTCCACAAATGGGGCATTTTAAGGATACCATATTGGGTCAAGTATCAAATATACAAGTAAAGTGTTCAAAAGCTTATATGAAAATAAGTAGTTCGAACTTAAAACCACGTACGAAGTATTATAGTACTGTTAGTACCTATCACACCCTGAATGCTCCTAATCTCATCTATCGTTTTATTGATTGAGGCTATGTTTATTCCCCTCACTATGACTATGATGTCGTAGTCCCCAGTGGTCTCGTAAACAGTTTCCACGCCCGAGATCTTAACTATCTTCTTGGATATCTCAGGGGTGGGAATCTGCGGAGTAGACTTGACCATCACAATTGCCTTCACTTCGTTCTCCAGCTCGTATTCTATGGTAAACCTCTTGATGACGTCCTGCCTTATCAACTTCTCTATTCTTTTCCTAACCGCAGCCTCGCTTATTTTAAGTTCCTTTGCTATGATAGTATAAGGTGTCCTAGCGTTTTTCTTTAGAAACTCCAATATCTTTAGGTCCTTGTCGTCTACCTTGGAACTCAAACTATCACCGTTCCGTTTCCTTTTAACGCGTTGTTTATTGCGTCTTCTATTTTTCCAGAAGATATTATAACCTTGCCTACTCCTGACTCCACAGCCTCAGCTGCCATGAGTAGTTTCCTGTTCATACCTGCCCCAACATTTTTCGACATCTCCTTTGCCTCTGTTACACTCATCTTGGGAACCACCTTGCCTTCAAATAGCACACCCTCTACGTCGGTCAAGAAAACTAGGGCCTCGGCCTTGACCGTCTTTGCTATACTAAAGGCCATTTGATCTCCATCAACGTTTAGGAGAGTGTTCTCCTCTAAATCGACAGCTAACGGCGCTACAACTACGCTGTCCACACTTGAGAAGAGGGAGACTATGTAGTCTGAGTTAACTGAAGTAATTTTGCCCGTGTAACCCCCTTCAATGATCCTTTTCCTTCCCCTCTCGTCTATGATGACTATTTTCTTCTTCCTCTGGGCCATAACTGAAGGTCCGTCCGCCCCTGTAATCCCTATAGCCTTCTTCCCCTTGCTGACTAAGCCTGTAACTATTCTTTTATTAATTAAGTTCATTACCATGATAAAGACTTCCAGTTCCTCCTTGCTCGTGTACCTGCTTCTTATTCCCTCAGGGGAGGTCACAAATACTGGCTCTACTCCAATCCTCTTGGAGTACTCGGATACTATGTCCCCGCCCCCGTGGACGAATACGACCTTTTCGTTAAACTTGCTCAGACTGCTAACTAACTGCTCAAAGTTGTCCCTTATTACCCTTCCACCTGCTTTTACGACTATCATTATGCAGGCCTCAGTGGAGGTAGTCTTAGTCCCTCGTCCTCGCTTAGACCGTTGGAGATGTTAAAGCTCTGCACTGCTTGTCCAGCAGCGCCCTTCATGAGGTTGTCGATTGCGGCAAACATAGTCAGTCTGTTGATTCTGCTCTCAACAGCGAAACCTACGTCGGCAAAGTTGCTACCTATTACGTACTTCGGGTCTGGGTACGGATGAACGTTTCCCCTTATTATTCTTATGAACCTCCTACCGCGGTAGAACTCGGCTACTCTCTTCCACACGTCCATCTCCTTTAAGGGAGTGTTCGTCCAAACGTGAGCTGAAGCTAAAGCACCTCTTACACTGCTCACTGCATGGGGGATTATGCTGACCTTAACTTCTTTTCCAGCTAACCTACTAAGCTCCTGTTCGGCCTCCGCTGCATGTCTGTGCCCCGTAGCCTCGTAAGGTCTAATCGCGTTCTCCCTCTCTGGGTGGTGCGAACCTTCGTGTGGCTTAGCTCCTCCCTCACTACTTGAGACCTTCACGTCGCTAATGAACCTAAGATCGCTCGTGATACCGGAGGCCACTATCGGGGCTAGGGCAAGTATCGTAGCTGTGGCGTTACATCCAGGAGACGCTATTAGCTTTGCGCCCTTGAGCTCCTCATAATGAAGTTCAGGCAGGCCGTAAACCGCCTTTTTGAGGAGATCTGGATATGGGTGCTCTATGTCGTACCAGACCTTGTATAACTCCGGGTTCTTTAGCCTGAAGTCTGCGCTGAGGTCTACCACTTGCAACCCCATTTCAAGTAGCTTAGGTACGTAATTCAGCGATATAGTGTGAGGTAATGCTAGGAACACCGTGTCCGCCTTGTCCCCTATCTTGTCGAGCGAAAAGTCGCTGAAGTTCATGTTGTAGATTCCCCTTAAGTTAGGGTGTACTAAGGAGATGGGCTTGCCTGCGTACTCCCTCGATGTTACCATCGTAACTTCGACTTCCCTGTGGACTGCGAGTATTCTTAGGAGCTCGAGCCCCGTGTAACCGGAACCTCCGACAACTGCTACTCTTATCATTTAATCAACAAAGTCAAAACTCAACTTATAAATAATAATGAATTCAACTACATTTTAATGATGGAAACCAACACCGACGAGCTTAAGAAGTTTCTAGAGAGCAAGATAACGTCACTTAAAAAGGAGTTGGAGTACTACGAGTACTTACTGAGCCTAGTGGAGTCCGGTTACGCTCCGGTCAGAGGTAACAAGGGGAGCATAGACTCTATAAAGAACAGGAGGGGGGAAATCGTCGCTGAGGTCTACTTTACTCCGCCAATAGCTAAGATAGTAATGAGGAAAAAGTTGTCGTTGCACAGGGCTTATCTCAACGCCCTCAGTAAGATCCTGGATGACTCCAAGGCTACTGACAAGATAGATTATAACATAGTGTTCGACAACGATGCCATTAAGGAAATAGCCATCAGTAACGTAAAGGAAGACCTTACCCTAAACAAGATCAAGACGGCGATCCAAGTAATACTAGACAGGGCCAGCAGTTAGCACGTGTAATTTAACGATCAATGGCCTGGGGTCTCCCAAGAACCTAACTAGCGCTTCCCCCCTTCCCATGTAGGAGAGCCTAAGCTCAACATCTTGGTCGGTTATACTAGCGAACCTCTTCACAGTATCGTTCCAGAACTTCTTGTCCCCGTTATTCATCACCACAAGCAGTCCCACGTTGTCTAAGTAGACGTTCACCAGATCCCCAAGGTCCTCCACGTTCTGCGTTGCCATAAGTAGCGATATTCCGAAGCCTCTTCCCCTCTTTACAATGTCCGACACAATTGGATACTCCTCCCTCTCGTTCCTTAATATGGTCCAGGCTTCGTCTACCACTAAAACGGCCCTAAGTCCCTCGTCAACAGTGGAGGAATACTTGTTGTAGAAATCCTGTAGCACAGAGAGTATTATTAATCTCCTCAAGACCTCTGACTTAATAAGGCTTAGGTCTATTACGTTAACTCCCTGCGAGATCTGATTAAGCAACGGGGGACCTTCGTGATCCGCCACCTTAACCATTTCGATGACCTTTGACAAGACGAGGAAGGTGACTTCGTCGAACTGGTCTTTGGCCCTTTCCTCCACCAGGTCCCAGCTCAACTTCTGCATTTTTCCCGAGGCGTATTCCTCAAATATGGAGTTAAGGAGGTGAAAGATTATTGAACTGTATACCCTGTCCAAAGAAAACGAATTCGTTATAATCCTCTCCAGCTGTATTGCCCTTAGCGTGTAGTGTACGGAGTTTAGCTCCAACATCGATATACTATACAGGAGAGGGTTCAGCAACTTGAATGGAACCTTCCTCTCCTTTAATCTCCTCTTTATGTCGCCCTTTACGTCAAAGAACAGTACTGGAATAGATTCTTGCAACGCTATTTTTGAGCCCATGGAAATGAGGAACTCGGTCTTTCCAGAACCCGAGGGCCCTATGACTAACGTGTGAGGGTTTTCAGCCTTTTCCATGTTCCAGAAGACGGGCATGTTCCTCTCAATGTCGTTACCTAAGTAGACTCCCTCCGACCTCACTTCCAGCTCTGGTAGCTTCTCTACTGAAAAGGGCGTAAGAAAAGGGACTTGCAATGAAAGCGCCGTGGAACCGCCCTTGAGCTCCCTGAGCAACAGGAGGTCTAGTATATCAGCTCTACTAGCCTGTCTAGCCTTAAGGCCTAGTCCTTCTAGTCCTCTGATTATAACCTTGGAAATCTGCAACGCCTCTTCCTTGCTCGACGAACGCACTAGGACAAAGATGACGTATTTGAAAGGAATCTCGCCCTCGTTAAGCCTTTCCAAGATGTTGTTTACCAGTTCTAACTCACTCCTAGCCCTAGCGTTTGAGGGGTCTGATTCAATAATCACTCTCAAGTTCTGAGCCTTATTAATGAGCTTTTCCTTATATTTTCCTATGTCCACATGTTTTTTCCTAAAGATTATGTCCACTTGCTTGCCAACGTTCACTACCTTGTAAAACGACACGATGAGGTTCTTGAGGCTTAGTTCCGAGACGTCTCTGTAGCTTACCGGAACGTCGTATACCTCCACGACGCTTATGTACTCGTTCCCGCTAATAACTAGTCCCTCGTCTACCTCAACAGCTAGAGCCGGCCTAGACTGCCCCAGAAACCAAAGCGAGCCTAAGTCTATGAGTCCTCTTTTGACAAGGAGAATTAAAGATATCGCGGAAAGCAAAAGGAAGAACAGATCCTTATAGACTACGGCTAAAATTATGGGCAGGACAATGACTACAAGGAACGACAACTTCTCCTGATTTACTTCCATTGATAAAGATAAGGAATAAAAAAGAGCGTGGGCGGAGCGAAAGTTACAGCTCTATGTTAGCGTGGATCTGCCTCAAGTCTTCCTCGGACTTCTTTAACCTTATCATGAGTTCCGCGACCACGCCGTCCAAGAATATCTGAGTGGTGTCCTCAAATAACGTACCCAAGGGTGCTAGGGGTTCTGTTATGCCAAGTATCTGCCTTGCGAAGTAGTCCTCGTTCTTGGAGTACTTTGTCCTCCCAGGGATCTCCACTACTACGTCTGCAATCCTGCCTATGGGGCTGTCGGCGTAGCTCGTTATGGCGACCAGCGTGGCCTTGGCTTCCTTTGCTGCCTCAGCGGCGGTCTGTATAAGGCGAGTTTTTCCAGAGCCCGATATGGCTATAGCTATGTCCTTTTCCCCTATGGCAGGTGTAATGGTCTCGCCCAACACGTAGGCGTTGTAGCCCAAGTGGAGAAGCCTCATCGCAAACGCTCTACCAACGAGCCCACTCCTTCCAGCCCCCATTACGAGGACTTTGCCATTCCTATGGGTCTTGTAGAATTCCTCCAGGAGGTCTATCATCTTCTCTACTTGTTCGGGCTTTATTAATCGAACTCCCCTAATTATGAACTCAGTTATATCGTACATGGTTTTTAAGCTGAGAGGAAGGTTAAGAAGGGAGGGGGAAGATGACAAGTATTTTTCGACCAATTCCAAATATCGGAAATGAATTTTTAAATCTTACTATGGATTGACAGAATAACATTTTAAGAATTGCTTACCAATCAATGTCACTAAGGTAAAAATGGGTAACAGATGGACGCCGAAGTGGAAAAAAACTGAAATCGACGTCGACGGAAAGAAATACGAGGTCTGCTACGACGAAGTGACCAGGCTCTACGCGTGCCCCATGTGCAGTCCCGTTTGCCTAAACGGCGGTATTCCAGATCACGGAAGCTACTTTTTCCACCAAGCCGATCTAGTGAAGCACATAAAGGCGCACAAGTACAGCCTATGGACGAAGAAGAGACCGGCAGAAGCGGAGGAGGAAGAAGAGGAGGAAGAAGGTGAAGAAGATTAGAGTAGCTGTAGTTGGAGGATTTACTGTTGACGAAATAGTTGAGGGTAACAAGGTAGAGGAAAGATTAGGCGGGTCCGCGCTCTACACTTCCCTTGGAATTTACAGGGCTGGAGGGACGCCAGAGGTCTTCAGCGTAATAGGGAAGGATTTCAAGTTCGGCGTACCGGAGTTTATAGTCGAGAGAAAAATAGAGGTACGTGAGCACAGCATAAGGTTTAGGATAGTAGTTCAAGGAAATACTAGGCAACTTGTGCTCGTTAAGAAGGTCCAACCCATAAGGGTTAACCCAGAGGACCTCAACGACTACGACGGAGTAGTGATTAACCCGGTATGTAGAGAGGTGTACCCCAATTTTGACGTAAATAAGAGGATAGCCCTTGACGTTCAAGGGCTAATTAGGGACTGCGTTGAGAACAAGCCCGTAACCTTAACCAAGGCGTCATTACCGCCGAACAAGAACTTTCACGTATTTCACGCCAACGACGAAGAGCTTGACAGCTCTGGGTTGTCAATAGATGACTTGTACGCTCTTGGCTTCAGCGAAGTTATAGTCTCCCACGGCTCCAAGGGTTTTACTCTGTATTACCAAGAGAGGAAAAGGGACTTTGTGCCCTCGGTACAAGGAAACGTAAACGTAGGTAATGGCGACTTCCTGTTAGGGTATTACTTCACTAAGAGGCTTGAGGGACTAGACCCGATTTCGGCCTCGGAGAACGCCCTTAGGGCCTCTGAAGACTTCAGCATTTACGGGCTTGCTCTATTGTCTCTTCTACGCTGAGGTTACTCCACAGCCCTAACCTCCCGCAGAACTTTACCCCCTCGATGTCCATCTGTGCAGGAGCCCCAAAGAGGATCGCCTCCTTAACGACCAAGGTTCTGTAGCCGAGGACCTGGTCTTTAGTCGCTATCCTTAGCCTCTTCAGATCCCCAAACACCCTGTAGCTGTCCGGGTACCTCTGGTTCCTTTTAAAGAAGGCGTACACGTAATACACGTCAAAGTCCTCATGTCCAACCTTAATAACGTGAGAGAAAGAGACCCCAGAGTTGCCGTTGACGTAGACGTTCCACTCGGTCTCCCTATGTGGTAACAACAGGATCAACTCGTATAGGGAGACGTAAGAGAGTGGCTCTTTTACCCCTAGCATCTTGTCCATTTCTATCCTGGAACCGGTGACGTAGAGCGTATCGTACTTAATCACGCTCCCTTTATTTGTTATCACCTTCCTCTTGTTGACGTCGACCGCTGTAGGGTAAGCGTAAAGGACCCTGACGTTTGCAGTTAGCTCGGAAGTCACGTCCCTAACCAAGTAGAGCTTTCCCTCGAAGTTAAGCCAAGACGGCAGTTCTGTGCACTCGTCGCACACTTTCTCTTTAAGGTGTTCCTCTTTTTCTACGACAACTTGTGGTACGAATTCCTCAAACGAGGGCGACTTAAGGACCCTTTCAAATACCTCTTTTTCCCTAACCAAGATAGGAATCGTTGGGGTGTGAAACTGCTGAAACGCAATGTGGACGAGTCCACCTAGATAAGGCTGTCTCTCTAGGATTAGAGCTCCCTTATCTCTAGCAAGGATAAGGCCAGAAAGACCTCCGCCTATTACGATGTCCATTGATTTAAAGTAGGCGGTTAGCTAATAAACTGACACTCCGTCCGCAAAAGAGTTGTTGCTAGTGAGTAGGAACCTGAAGTCGCCCCTACTGTCGACGACTTCCCCCTTTATTAATTTCGAGAGCTTAGCTCGTGCTTCTTCTTCAGTGAGGAAGTCAAAGACGACCCTCCTACCGTTCACTTCCAGCGTCGGGTACTGGTGGTCGTAAAGGAGGTCTACCTCTTCGTCTATGCCTATTTTTTCCTTAAAGGACCTACTTAGCTCGTAAATCATGGACACTAGGTTCATATCGCCGTTAAGCCCATGTATCACTTTTACGGTTAACATCTCAGAATAATAGCTCTAGTGGGAGTGCGTATAAAAAGCGTGAAATCCGATATTACTAGCCCTAAAACCGCTAACAATGTGGAAAACATGAAGCACAACAATGGATTTATTCGGCCTTTCTGTAAGTTAGCTCATGAGGTCAGTCGTTGGCCCAACAATTTCCCAAAAGGCAGGCGTTTTCTACATAACCGACGACTACGAAGACGCACTACAGTCATACGAACTCGCGAAGAAAATGTACCCGGACTTTACGATAGTGCTGGCAGACCTCTCCAAGGCAGAGGGTAGGATAGCTGCGACAAATATAGACCCAGACCTAGGAGACTTCGAGAGAGGTTACGCTATAATAATTCTGGTACCGGGCTAACTTTTATAAGCAAAGCCATACAATATAGATTACCGTTGGGCCCGTAGTCTAGCCTGGTTAGGACGCTGCCCTCACACGGCAGAGGTCCTGGGTTCAAATCCCAGCGGGCCCATATGGGGAACACCCCCACACTCCCGTTGCTTTTTTCAAGGTTATGTACGTCTAGACAACCTCAATTAAGGGACCTACGTAAGCTTCCTTTACCTCACCGTCCACGTTCTCTAGCTTATACACGTAATATTTACCGATACAAAGTTGCCTACGGCGCTAATTTCCCTTGCCCTCTACGAGGTCTATTAGTTTTCTGCTTAATAGGATGACGCCCCAGATAGAAGTACACCCAGGCTTCTCAGGGCACAGTAGGCCTTTTGCTCTAGTTCCTTCAGGGCTTTCAGCACGTACGGCCTGCTCATCTTTGCAAATCTGACCTCCTCCTCGCCCTGCGAGGGTTCTGCATAGGTCTAAGGCGTTACTCCCCTTTAAGGGAGATACCCCGTGATGTGAAGAGAAAGGAAAGAGCCAAAGCGTTGACAATCTTCCTTTTTCATAATGTTTAACGCACTGTTGACGTCGCTGTGAAGTTTACGGCCAAAAGGACAGCTATCGACACCCCTTGGAATTTCTGTCAACCTTAACGTTATGGAAAGCGCAGAAACGCGAGGTATTGTACTCAATCACTAGGTACGTCTTTATGCCGTATTCGTAAAACTTGTTCGCTATAGCGCCAACTTGCGATAAGACCAAATTTGAAGTGAACTTGTTACCCTTATCCTAGGAATGAAGTAAGGATAGCCCAAGTAAACCGTGGAGACGCCAAAGACCACAAAGTCTTGGTGAGGTGAGATGCTAAAGTTCTGTAAATGAAGAAGCCCACGGTAAAGCCTAGTGAATAATCTTTCCCTCAACACCTCTTCCCTATCACTTCTTTGGACCTTTTCTGTCTCGCTCTTCAACTTGTCGAGTTCGCGATCCTCTCCTGAAAATAGAAGTTCGCTCTTAACGAGAGAACCACATGCAAACGTATAATCGAAAGCTGGTTGTTCTCCTCATCTGAAGAAACAGAGAAAACTTTTTAGGATCTCAAGGAGATGGTCATAGGCGCCGGAGTAGCTCAGCTGGAAGAGCGCCCGGCTGTTAACCGGGCGGTCCGAGGTTCGAATCCTCGCTCCGGCGCTGTAGGGGACTCCTATATTCTGCTGGTAAAGTAGGACGTTAAGACCCTGTCTGAGGAGTCTCCATGTAAAGCTCACCTTTCCTTCTTTTTCCTTCAAAAAGGGTAAATGTCATACTGGAGCCGTCTTTGTCGTACCTTGAGCACCTTGACAGAGAAAATCCTGCATCTCTTTAACCTAAGTCTCCCTATTTGTGACGTAAATTTAAATGGGCTGTAAGCCAGCTCTCTATGTCGTTCCCTACGTTTATAGCAATAGCGTCGGCGCTAGTAGTGGAGTGGACTGCAGTTACCCTTGAAGAAGGCATTTCTCAAGCTGAGCAAAGGGCAAAGGAGCTGAAGGAAATGTACGATAGAGCAGTCAAGGAACTTACTGGGAGTTCCCCACCTTATACTAATCGTTACGCGTATGACCAGTGGTGGGTGTACAAGAGCAATGTAGAGCGCTGTGCTCAACAAATAATACTAGATAACCCAGAAATCACCTAAGATGAGCTAAAGCGCGAGATAGAGGGATGCGCCCACACCCCTACTTAAGTTTTCTCCTTTTTAGCCATGTACATAACTTACTAACTCCTTTTATTAGATGGACTAGCAATTGTAACATTGTTTGAAGGACTCAAACCAAAACGTTCTTGACATGCTACGATGAGCGAAAAAACTTTATTACTCTTCCTCAGATATTGTAATTTAGATGACGTCTAATGGGCCCATAGCTCAGCTAGGTAGAGTGCTGGGCTCCAGATGAAAAACATTGGGTCTAGAGACCCGAAAGGGGATGAGCGACATCTGGAAATCGGAGAGACCCAGTGGTCCGGGGTTCAAGTCCCCGTGGGCCCATTATATTTCAAAGAATAAATTATTTCTACTTTATGTTTTTTCAAGAAGAAAGGATTCGCTCAACGACCTTGGAGTTAAGTATAGAGAACTGGATTAACTCCCTTTATCTTTTGAGAATTCAGACTTTACCCTTTACGACGACTGCCTCAAGAAAGCCTTCTTATGAGTCGTGGCTTGGCAAAAAGAAATATAACTTAAGAATTGCGTTTTCATGGTGTGAAATGGGACGAAAGGAGGCTGAAAATAGTCGAGGAGCTGAAGGCTAACGGCGTAAACCCCTACCCGCAGAAGTACGACATCACCCACACCATCGTTGACATAAAGAACTCGGTAAAGGATATGAAGGACAAGCCTCACGACCCCTTCATGTTCAATATTTCAACTGCAGGCAGGATAGCCAACATAAGGAGGCACGGCAAGGCCTCCTTCGTGGATATATTCGACGAGGGCGAGAGGCTCCAGCTCTACTTGAGGGTAAACGAGCTAGGGGACAAGTACAACAAGTTCTTCGACATATTTGGGAGGGGTGACATAATGGGCGTGAAAGGAGATCTATTCTACACAGCAAAGGGAGAGCTCTCCCTCCTAGTCAAGGACTACGTCATGCTGGCAAAGGCCCTAATCGAGCCCCCAGACTGGACTAAGCTCTCGCCCGAGTTCAGATACGCACACCGCTACGTAGACTTCCTCTACAACGACAGCGCTAGGAGGGCCATGGAGGTTCGATTCAAGACTATAGCCGAGATCAGGAAGTTCCTCTCCTCCAAGGGGTTCATGGAGGTGGAGACACCGATCCTACAGCCAGTCTACGGGGGAGCCCTGGCAAAGCCCTTCAAGACCAAGATAAACTACCTTGACGAAGAGTGGTACCTCAGGATCTCCTTGGAGCTTTACTTGAAGAGGTACATAGTAGGAGGCTTTGACAAGGTGTTCGAGATAGGCAAGGTCTTCAGGAACGAGGACATAGACGTTACCCACAACCCCGAATTCACGCTCCTTGAGCTTTACTGGGCCTACGCCGACTACAACGATATCATGAAGCTAACCGAGGAGATGATATCGACAGTTGCGAAGGTCGTGCTTGGAGACACCAAGGTGAAGTACAGGACGGGAGACAAGGAGTACGAAATAGAGCTCTCCCAGTTCAGGAGGATCTCCATGTTGGACTCCTTGAGCGAGGCCCTTGGCAAGAACGTCGAGGCGATGACTGACGACGAGCTCAAGGAGTTGCTCAAGGAGTACCAGCTAACTCCAAGGGGCAACTCCTACGTTAGGGGGCTCATGATAGAGAAGCTATTCGACAAGTTAGTCTCTCCCGACTTAATACAGCCCACCTTTATCACGGACTACCCAATAGAGACGACGCCACTGTGTAAACCTCACAGGAGCAAGCCGGGATTTGTGGAGAGGTTTGAGCTATTCATAGCAGGGATGGAGTTCGCGAACGCGTACACCGAGCTAAACGACCCAGTCCTTCAGGACGAGCTCTTCAGGAAGGAGCAGGAGATGATGCGCAGGGGAGACCAAGAGGCTCACCCATATGACAAGGACTTCGTGAGGGCCTTATCCTACGGTATGCCCCCCACTGGAGGGCTTGGCATAGGCATAGACAGGCTGGTGATGCTCTTCACCAACAACCAGAGCATAAAGGAGGTAATCCCGTTCCCAATACTGAGCTCTAAGGTCATTGAGGAAGACTAATGGACAATAGTATGGCGAACACGAAGGACACCAGGAGTAACGTCTGGATATAGTACGATATTTTTTCCCCGTACCTAGAGCTTATTTTCTTCACGAGTTCAGTGAATATTTTCCCCCCGTCGGTTATGAACAGCGGAGCCCCGTTAAAGAGGGCTAGGCTGAAGTTTACCACGAACATCCATATGGAGAAGTCGAGGAAGGGGTAAGCTGACGGCGGTATGCTGTAGGTGACCTCAACGCCCAAGAAGTGGTTTTCAGCGGTGGCGTTATAGTAAGAGACTGTGCCGTTAGGGTTCTTTACCACGATGAGGTAGTGCGTGGAACTGTCTAAGGCTTGGCTTAGCTGGGTATAGGTCCTTACCACATGTTCGTTGATCTCCTCTATCACCTGCCCAGGGTGTAGGGATATGTTGTAGGCTTCGGAGTGGGGCAACACTCCCACTATCTCTATACCTTGAGACAGAGCACTGGGGAGGTAAGTGGCTATAGGGAAAAAGACGGCAGCGAGGATCAGGTTCATAGCTATTCCCGAGGCAATTATCTTTAGCTTCGCGCTAGTTGGGCTCCTCTGGAACTCCTCCTCGTCAGGCTCCACGAATGCCCCTGGGAATATGACTATGAGTATGAAACCACCTCCTCTCACTTTTACCTTGTTTGAGGTAGCTGAGATGGCGTGCATTAGCTCGTGTACAACTACAGAGATCCCAATCGCAAGCAGCACGTAAATTGCCTCGTTTAGCCCAATTGTCACCCCAGGGATTATGGGCTCAAGCCTTATGCCGGTCTTGGTTGGTCTAACTAGCAGTCCCGAGATAACATAGTATATGAGGAATATACCTCCCACCATAGACGTGATCCCTAAGGCTATCGCTACCTTCTCGAAACCTTTGTAGGCGTTGCTGTTGGCTACCCCTGGGAACCACTCGCTCCTAGTTCCCTTTCTCCACATGAGGAAGAAGGGGTATACCTTGAACCCCCTCTTCTCCAGTTTTCCCTTAAAGGCGTAGATCACAGCCCAGAAAGCAAGCACTCCTATCCCAAACCACTCTACTGACGATACCATTAAGATTAAAGTGCGCTGTAAAAATAAAACAGTTGTGGAAGTAGAGTACACGGAGGCACACTGGAAGCTACTGGAGAGGAAGAGGGAGATTGCCCTTTCCGTCCTCAGGAAGCTGAGATCGCTGGGGATGGTGGGGTACGTCTACGGTTCAGTTGCCAGAGGAGACGTCAGAGAGGAGAGCGACGTCGACGTCGTGGTCTTCAATCCAAACATCCTCAACTTGGACTTAATAGAGGCGGACCACCGCTTTGTAATACAAGCCACTCCCTTCTCTACGCCCAAGGCGTACATCTCCCTGGACCCAGAGGAAAAGGAAGTTATAACCTTCCCCCTAGGTAAGCTGAAGAGGGACGAGGAGGAGTTCTTCCGCTTTGGTGGACTAATAGACGAGGAGGGAATCCTGAGGAAGGAGAGGGTAAGTGGGGTCAACAAGAGGCTACAGCTCATAATCCCGACGGAAAAGGGTCACGAGGAGATACCCCTAAAGGGCAACGAGGGCCTGGCGTCGAAGCTACTTAAGGTCTCTATCTCCACAATCGTGGAGAGGGAGAGGCTATTGACTAAGAGGATGGAGAAGGGGAGGACTGGGGTCTTCCTGAGGTACGACCTGGGCGAAGAGGAGAGCTTTGAGTCCTCCATCGTTTTATTATCCAAGAACAACAAGTTCTTCAGGAAGATGGTAAATGATTGAGGGGGAAGTCTCGGGGTACAGGCTTAGCTACAAGAACTTGAGGAAGTCGCACATAAGGGAGCTCTACTACTTCGAGCTGTACTTGAGCGATAAATTCGTGGGGCGCTGTAACTACTTCACTGGGAGGGGGGAGTACGTTCCCTGGATAGAGATAGACTACGACCCCTGGCCTAGAGATGAGGGGATAGAGGTAGAGCTCTTCAAGTTCTTCTACAACCTCCTCCCTCCTATGGGCAGGCTTTTCGTCACGTACGAAAAAGACAAGGAGACGGAGGAAATGATATTCAAGGGCTACCACGCCATGGACACTCCTCTAGGCTTCTCCATGTTGAGGGCCGGCTTCACGTGGTTCAAGGTCTGGTACTACCCTGAGGGAGGTAACGAGGGGGCGCCGAAGTTGCAGGGGAATAAGCCCTTGAACGAGGAAGTGGCCAAGAGTGAACTAGAGGAGGCGCTAGAAGAAGTTAAAAGGGAGGAAGTCAGAAGGTGGATATCGGAACATGTTAAAGGGAAATAGGGACATTGCACTTTACAACGGCCTTCCCAAGGGTTGCGAGCTCTGCAGGCTTGGCGGTAAGTTAGTGGTATTTATTACAGGGGAGTGCGGCGACTCCTGCTACTACTGTCCTGTAAGCGAGGGCAGGTTCTCCAAGGACGTGGCTTACGCTAACGAGAGGAAAGTGACCTCCGTAATGGACTTCGTGTACGAGGCGTACAAGATGAACGCGCTGGGCGCGGGGATTACTGGAGGAGATCCTATACTGAGGATTGACAGGGTCGTTGAGGTCACGAGAGTGCTCAAGGACGAGTTTGGGAAGGAGTTCCACGTGCACTTATACACCTCTGGGAGATACGTTACGCACGACGTGCTAAGGGAGCTAGAGAGGTCAGGGGTCGACGAGATAAGGTTCCACCCGGTGAACAGGGAGTACTTGAGGGCAGTGGAAAAGGCTTTGGGCTACTCGTTCGAAGTTGGAATAGAAGTACCTTCAATACCCGGCAACGAACAAGAGCTCGAGGAGATAATCAAGTGGGCTGAGTTGCACGGGGTAAAGTTCGTCAACATCAACGAACTAGAGATAACCGAGAGGAACGCCCTAGCACTTAACGCCAAGGGGCTTAGGGTCTCCCATGGGTTGGCGGGAGCTAGAGGGAGCGCTGAGACTGCAATAAAAGTAGTCGAGAAGTTCCAGGAGAGCAAAGTCCTAGTGCACTACTGCAGTTCAGTGTACAAGGACGTGGTAGAGACGAGGACCAGGTTCTTGAGGACTCTCAGATACACGGCCAAGCCCTTTGAGAGGTACACTGGAGAGGGAACAGTTGTTAGAGCAATAGTCAAAACCAACGCTAACTTGGAGGAGTTCGGCGAAAAAGTGGAGGAAGGCTACGCCGTATCAGACGAGGTAGTAGAGGAGATAATAAAGAGCTTCCCCGTAGACGAGGTTAGGATAGTGGAGGAATTGCCATACGGCCTTAGGATCTCCGAGAGGTCACTCTATCCTAAACCTAAGGACAGCCACTAGCCCGGTCAAGTTCTTCACTTGGAAATACACAGGGGAATCCTCCGGTACAATCATAACCTTTCCTCCCTTCTTTCCCACTTCCTCCATAACTTCCTCGATCTCCTTCTTCTCCTCCTCGTCGTAGGCGGAGACTAAGTCTGAGGTCACCAAGAGGGTCTCCACAGCTCTGTACTGCGTTGCCCTTTTTACCTCCTCGAGGCCGTAGGCCACGAGTCCCGTGTTCTTTGAGAGGAGCTCCATTACTCTGTCCATCTCCCTTATGGACTGCGAGATCTCGTAGTCCCTCATCACCTTGTCTATGATGTCCCTCCTCAAGATCTCCGACAGCCCTGCCCTAGTCGCAGAGGACACGCTGTCCACGTAGACGTTCTTGAACTTGAGCTTTGCCCTTACAATCTCCTTGAACGGCCCTGGACCCGCTAGGACCACGGCGTCAGGGGAGAACTGTCTCGCGTACTCCTCTACCTCCTTGGCTACCTCCTCTGCGTTCTCCTCTATTATCCCCTCGTCCTCCTTGTTGGGGGTTTGGAGACTCCTCTCAGCGAGCACTCTTATGCCCTGCGCCATTGGGATGGCTATTAGGTACTCGTCGAAGTCCACCAAGGCTATGAGCACTTTGCTCCTCTTTTCTGCTTGGGCATATATCTTTTCGAGTTCGTGCTTAGGCCACTGCTCCTTAACTATCACTATGTCGTCTCCTATGTCCAAGTTGACCGTGTGGTGCGCCCCCTTTATCCCGAACCTCTCAGGGGCGTCCTCTATTATGCCATGTATCCTCAGACGGGAGGTGAAGGGTTGGAACTCAGTGTGCTCAACCCTCAGCGCTATTACCATAGGTATCCTCCTGCCCTCGTTTCCCAAGCTCACGTCCCTGGTTGTCCTGGCTATGATCACGTCCCCCTTGTGGAGGATCAAGTGAAGGAGCCAGAGGTCATCTTCGTCTTCTATGTGGAGCTTAAGCGATCCCTTCTTCTCGTCGAATTCCAAAACTTTCATTATTATGTACACTCTAACCAACCTGTGGTAATTATATCTGATGCGACGGAAGAAGACCTCGGAGAGATCTACAGGATAGAGCTGGAGAGTTTCGATAACCCTTATCCCTTGTCCTTACTTAAGGCCTACCTCTACCTAGCAAGCGTTTACGTTGTTGCAAAGGAGGACGGCCAAGTCGTGGGGTATGCCATAGGGATCATACAGCATAGGGTGAGGGGACACGTGGTGTCAATTGCAACGGCACAAGGCTACAGAAAGAAGGGTGTCGGGTCTGCCCTACTGAGATCCCTAGAAGAGGCCTTTAAGCAGAGGGGTTGCACTTACTCCTATTTAGAAGTAAAGGTCGACAACGAGGATGCAGTAAGGTTTTACAGCAAGAACGGGTACTTCGTTACCTTCACTCGGAAGAACTACTACGGGAGGGGAAAGCACGCCTTCGTAATGGTAAAGCCCTTTATTGACAAAAACCTAGAGTAAGTGAAACATTTTAATTTTCCAGATGATATTCTAGTTATGATCAAGGACTTTTACGTATTGGACTTCTCCTATGACGTAGAGGAGGGAAAGCCCGTAATATACATCTGGAGCGTTGATAGGGAGGGTAACAGGGTAGTCGTCCTGGAGCGCAACTTCAGGCCGTACTTTTACGCAGTCGTGGACGGGGACTCGGAGGCAATCGCGGAGGAGGTGAGGAGGCTCAGCAAGCCAGAGTCCCCCATAACGAAGGTTGAACCAGTCGAGAAGAAGTACTACGGCGAGCCAGTCAAGGCCTTGAGGATAGAGACGGTAATCCCGGCCTACGTGAGAACCTACAGGGACAGCGTCGCGAAGGTAAAGGGAGTGAGGGAAGTGCTAGAGGCTGACGTAAGGTTTTACATGAGGTACTCCATAGACTCGGGAATTAGGCCCTTTTACTGGTTCCAAGCTGAGGTGGAGGAGGTAAAGGAGAACAAGTTTAGGTTAAAGCACGTCTACAACCTAGTGAAGTTGCTTAAGGTCTTTGAGGACGACCCGCCTAAGCTTAAGGTAATGGCGTTCGACATAGAGGTCTACAACAAATACGGCTTCCCCGACCCAAGGAGGGACCCAGTGATACTTATAGGGGTCTGGACGGAAGAGGGGGGAAGGCAGTTCGTCAACGAGGACGGGGACGACTTGAAGGTAATAAGGGACTTCGTCAAGTTCGTCCAGGAGTACGACCCAGACGTAATCCTGGGTTACAACACCAGTGGCTTCGACTGGCCCTACCTCCTGGAGAGGGTGAAGGCCAGGAACGTAAAGCTCGACATAGGGAGAAAGGTAAGCTCTGAGCCAAGCCAGGGGACTTACGGCCACTTCTCCGTAGTTGGTAGACTTAACGTGGACCTCATGGGGTTTGCGTACAGCGTAGAGGAAGTTAAAGTCAAGAGCCTGGACAACGTCGCCGACTACTTGGGCGTCATGCCGAAGAGCAAGAGGGTCAACTTGGAGTGGTACCAGATACCGGAGTACTGGAACGACAGGGAAAAGAGGAAACTGGTAATGCAATACAATATGGACGACGCCAAGTCGACCTACTTGCTGGGGGACGTCTTCCTACCCTTTGGGGAACAGTTGACCATGCTCACTGGCTTACCCCTTGACCAGTTGGCCATGGCTAGCGTCGGTTACAGGGTAGAGTGGTTGCTAATGAGGGAGGCGTTCAAGTTCAACGAGCTCATCCCCAACAGGGTCGAGAGGGAGTACGAGGGCTACAAGGGTGGCCTAGTTATATCTCCCAAGCAGGGCGTCCACGAGAACGTCTACGTGCTCGACTTCTCGTCCATGTACCCCTCTATCATGATAAAGTACAACATTGGCCCAGATACCCTAGTTAAGGGAGAGTGCGAGGACTGCTGGGTCGCGCCTGAGGTGGGGCACAAGTTCCGCAAGAGCCCAGAGGGGTTCTACAAGAGGATCCTGCAGAGGCTCATTCAAGAGAGGAGGGAAGTTAAGAAGGCAATGGAGGAGGCAAAGGACGAGTTCACAAAGAGGAGGCTAGACGAGAGACAGAGGGCAATTAAAGTAATGACAAACGCCTTCTACGGTTACATGGGCTGGTTAGGGGCGAGGTGGTACAGCAAGGAGGGAGCGGAGGCAGTTACTGCGTGGGGCAGGGAGATAATTTCGGCGTCGGCGAAGTTGGCCGAGCAGGAGGGGTTTGAGGTGATCTACGGGGACACCGACTCCATCTTCGTTAAGGGGAACGAGGAGAAGGTGGACAAGCTTGTGAAAGAGATAAGTTCCAGGTTTGAGCTGGAGATCAAGGTAGACAAGAAGTACAAGAAGGTCTTCTTTACCGAGAATAAGAAGAGGTACGCGGGGCTCACCTTCGACGGTAAGATAGACATAGTAGGATTTGAGGCGGTTAGGGGAGACTGGTGCGAGCTAGCGAAGGACATACAGAGGGAGGTCATAGAGAAGATACTTTTGTATAGCGTTGACGACGCGGTTAGGCTCGTCAGAGAAGCGGTGATGAGGCTGAGAAGGAAGGAGTTCAAGATAGAGGAGCTAATAATTTGGAAGTCCCTGGACAAGGGCCTTGATGAGTACGAAGTTGACGCCCCTCACGTTGTCGCGGCGAAGAAGGCAATAAAGGCAGGCTACGCCATCTTCAAAGGTGGAAAGATAGGCTACGTTATCGTAAAGGGGGCCGGGAAGGTCTCAGATAGAGCCGAGCCGTACTTCACGGTTAAGGATCCCTCAAGGATTGACGTCGACTACTACACAGACAAGCAGATAGTGCCGGCGGCTATGAGGATCCTGGAGTCCTTTGGCGTAAAGGAAAGCGCGCTAAAGAGCGGTGGATTTGATATAATGAGCTTCTTTAATAAGAAATAACGCTTTTTAAAAAAAGAAAGAAAAGAGAAGGAATCCTTAAACTAGAACGTCCTGGAACGTCAATATCTTTACGTTGTCTAGGCTCTTGGATATACCGCCTATCCTCACTCCGATCAGCATCTTTATTCCCTTTGACGCAGCTAGCTCCAATAGCCTCTGTGTGATTACTCCGTCAAACACTATGTAAGACACTTTGTTGTCTTGTAGCGCCTCAAGTTTGGGTATAATGTCCCTAACTTGCACCCTTTCTACTACGTTCCACTTGTCGTCAAACATTATCCCCTCTAAGGTTCCCGGTAGCTTCTTGATCTCCTCCAGTGCGTTCTGGGGGACGTTTATCTCCAACTGGGGCTTAGCCTCTTTCTGCGCTACAGTGGGCTCGACCACTACTACTGCTTGTTGGGCTTCCTTGATCGTCGTCTGTACCTCCTGTTGCTTCTTCAAGTATTGGGAAAGGGATTGCATGTTGGAGAGGGCCTTGGCGATTTCCTTTCCAGTCAGCTCCTCCACTTCCCTTCCAACGGGTGCCCTAGCTACGAAGTCTATCTTAACGCCGGCGCTCAAGAGTTCCTTTAGTATTAGGTCTCCACCGTGGTCTCCATCCAGGAAAGCTATTACGGTCTTCTTTTCCTTAGACAGCGTGATGAGGTCTTGCGGTATCTTACCGCTTGCCCCTTCCACGGCGACGGTGTTCCTGTAGCCGTACCTTAACAAGTTGATTACGTCCGCCCTTCCTTCGACTATAATGAGGTTGGGATCTGTCAGCACGTCTGGGCCTGCAGGCAACCTATCTACTCCGTACTCAGTTATCTCCCCAGTCCTAACCGCGCTACTTATCTCGTTGAGTACCTCCTTTATGTCCAAGGTCTTGCCCTTGCTCCACGTCGACAATACGTTTTTTGCCCTCTCTATGATCTTCTTTAGCTTTTCCTCCCTTACGTCTTGTATCTCCTTGAGCTCAAACTTGGCCTCGTAAGGGCCGACCTTCTCCACGCTTTCGACCATCGCCGCAATAAGGGCAGTCTCCACTCTGTCGAGGTTTGAAGGTATTTCTATGGTTCCCTCGCTTTTCCCTCCCTTGGTCTTCATCTCTACTACTATCCTGCCCAGTCTTCCTTTATCTTGGAGCTCCCTGAGGTCAAACTCCTCGCCAAACAAGTTTTCCGTTTGGCCAAAGATTGCACCTATGACGTCTGGCTTGTCTACTATTCCGGAAACCTCAAAGGTTAACTTAATCACGTATTTCAAGACTTTTCACCTTGTCACCTTTTTGGATATACTTAATACCATTTTTTCGTATTCCTCGTTTTGAACTTTTTTCCTAAGTGGATCTAGGATTTTGTTTAACATTCTAGCTGTGGCAGATTTTAAGTCCATCGGGTGTAGCTTACCTTCAGCGAAAGCCCTCTCTAGCTCTTCGTATGACTTAAACTCCACGTCTCCTCCGTACTTGATGTCCCTCTCCACCTTTAGCGTAGCAGAGGGAGAGGCGAAGATTATGTACTTGTTGATCTGCAGTATTGGGTTGTTCTCCACGACCCCCCTTGGACAGTAAGCTCTCCTTATCTTCTCCTCCACTTCCTCTGGAGAGTCGTTAACGAATATGGCGGTCTCGGGCTTTGATTTGCTCATCTTTATCTCGGAGAGGAAGTCGTCCTCCTCTACTGGGCCCTCCATCCTCTGCCCGCCCTGCAGTCCTACTAGAAGGGGGGTGTGGATGGCTATTACCTTCTTCCTGCCCAGCTTCTCCGCCACGTCCCTGGCTAGCATGTGTGCCTTCCTTTGGTCAGTCCCCCCCAGCGCTATGTCCAGGTCCATGTAGAATATGTCGCTTACCTGCATTGCAGGGTAAATGAGCTTAGACGTGTCGAGTTCCGCTTCCTCCGACTTCCTGCCCATAATAGTTAGGGCCCTCTTCATCCTAGCAAGGCTAGTGTTCTTGGCCACTTTGATTACCAATGCCCAGTAGTCCTTGTCCTTCACGAGCTCTTCGGCGTCTACTACCTTGACCCTGCCCATGTCTACGCCGTAAGCTGAGAGCACGTCTATGGCGTACTTGCCGGCTAGCCTTATCAATTCCATGTCCCCTCCAAGCTTGTCGTTGATCATCGCGTGCCACGTCGCCACTAAAACTGACATCTCCACTCCTGCTTCAACGAGGTCCTTTAGCTTCTGGGCCCAGATCAGCCACCCAATGTGGAATAGACCGCTGGGTTCAAACCCTATGTAGCCTTTCAGCTTTTCCCTTGACTCAAGCTTTTTCTGGAGCTCTTCTAGCGTTACAATTTCTTGTGTGTTTCTCGCGATGAGAGAGAGCCTATCTTGCAAGTAATCTTCCCCAGAATAAAAAGGCAAGAGGAAGTTAAAAAACTCCTATTCGTCCTTGATGTGTTTGAGGAAGAGAATAACGGGGTGGTCTCTTCCCAGTTTCTCCTCTAAATCCTTAACTACCGCCTCTACGTCCACGTCTGCTGTAACTAACCTGCTTATGAGGAACTCTGTGAACACGTAAGAGTTCGCTACAGCCTTCTCGTCGACGTCCCTCTCCTCCTCGAAGAGCTTGAACTTGGGGGTGAACTCTCTCTTCCCCCTTACTAGCGAGGTGATGTACTCGTCAACTACTCTCTCTATGCACCTCCTGTCTTCGCAGGAATTTATCTTATCGAGAATTGAGAAGGTTCCTGGTGGCAATTTTACCGATAAATTATCTACAGAACTAGTAAAAAAGTTATTATTCTCCCATAACTTTTACATAAACCGTCCTAACTCTAGGCCCGTCAAATTCCAACAAAATTATCCTCTGCCAAGTACCTAAATCCAATTTTTCATCTTTGACTGGGACAACTCTGGAATTTCCTATTATAGAAGAGATAATGTGGGCGTGGCCGTTGTTGTCTATGACATTGTGCTTGAACTCCCCGTTAGGAGGGACTAGCTTCTTAGCCCAGTCCAAGTAGTCTTGCATGAGCCCGCTTTCCCCCTCGTTGACTATTACGGCACAAGTGGTGTGTTTGGAGAAAACGTAGGCGACCCCGTCCTTTACTCCCTTTGCTACCTCTTGTACAGCGTCAGTGATGTCGATGCTCTCGAACCTGCTCCTAGTCTCTACCTTGAACTCCTTGGAGAGAATTTTCATGGCTTACACTAAACTCTTTTTGTTAAAAAACCTAATCACCTCATGGACTTGGAGGGAATAGCCAGGAGAGTTCAAGGGGAGAGGGCAAAGGAGATAATTGTGCAGTGGTTGGACTTTTACAAGGGTAGGAGGGGGGACCTAAACGAGAAGCTGGCAGATGCGGTGATCAAGGAGGTGGAGAACTCGAGGATGGCCTCCAAGTACGAGCCGGTGCCCTCTGGTATAAGGGCTGGGGACGCCGGCCTTGGCTCAAGGGGTGTGGGGGACCACTTGATCCACCTCAAGCTCTTTGAGATAAGCGGTAGGAAGCCCTCAACCTTCGACGACGCCGGGGTCATGGACGACGTCGTTGTAGCAGTTGACGGCATTCACTCTAGGCTATCGTACTTTCCATTCCTTGCGGGGTTCCACGCTACAAAGGCGTGCCTCAGGGACGTCATGGTCAAGGGAGCTACGCCCCTTGGCGTCCTCATCGACGTTCACTTAGCCGACGACGCCGACTTGTCGTACTTGTTCGACTTTGAGGCAGGAGTTTCCACGGTAGCGGAGGCGTTGGGCGTAGGCGTCCTGGCTGGTAGTACTTTGAGGATAGGCGGGGACGTGGTAATTGGGGAGAGGATAAGCGGAGGCGTAGGGGCAGTCGGTAAGTTGGGGAAAAAGTTCCTCTCTAGGGCTAGGATTAAGGAGGGGATGAGGATATACATGACCAGGGGAAACGGGGGAGGCACGGTAAGCGCCACAGCAATCTACGGAGGCTTTCCAGAGGTAGTGGAGGAGACCTTGAGGGTGGAAGAGCTACTTGTAGCCAAGGTAGTGAACGAGAGATTTATGGACAAGGTGGAGGCAATGACGGACGTGACGAACGGTGGGATTAGAGGTGACGCCCTGGAGGTCTCCGAAGTATCAAAGGTCAGCTTCGTCATAGACGAGGACGAATTCCTCTCCATGATAAACAGGAAAGTACTCAACATGTTTAGGGCCCTAGATGTAGACCCCTTTGGTGTGTCAATAGACTCCCTGCTCATCTTCTCCCCAGCAGATAACTTGGAGGAGGAGCTTAGGAAGGCGGGGGTGGAGGTGAAGGAAATAGGGTACGTGGACCGCTTCAAGGACTATCCAATACTCACCATTTCCGGGAAGAGGCTGGAGCCGAGGTTCAGGGAGAGTCCATACACTCCTGTGAAGAAGGTAATAGGCAACTACTCTCCCTACTCCATGGAGGAACTCAAGAATGCGCTAGACGAGGCTAGCCGTGTTGCAATCGAGAGGAAGAGGGAGACATTGAAAAACTTAAAAGGGGGTAATGTATAGCACTTACAGTTGAGTTGACTATGTCTGAACAACAGTTTAGGTACATAGTCAGGCTGTTTGGACAAGACGTAGACGGGACTATGAAGACCCCTTACGCTCTTGCCATGGTGAAGGGCATAGGCTACAACACTGCAAGGGGAATACTGATGAAGATCGGAATTGACAAGGATAAGAGGCTGGGGGAGCTCTCAGACGCGGAACTGAAGAAGATCGAGGAGGCTTTGTCGGACCACGCGATAAAGTACTTGCCCAGCTGGATGTACAACAGGAGGAAGGACTACGAGAACGGAAGGGACATGCACTTGGTGACTTCTGACCTCATATTTTACGTGAGGAACGACATTGAGAGGGAGAAGAGGACCAGGAGCTGGAGGGGTATTAGGCACATGTACGGCCTGAAGGTGAGGGGGCAGAGAACTAGGACTACCGGGAGGACTGGTGCCACCGTAGGTGTAAAGAGAGCCAAGGGGGCACAACCACAGCAGCAATCATCCGCTTCCTCTTCCTCGGGCGGACAGGCAAAGAAATAAGGTGGGTTAAATGGGTGATCCCAGGAAGTCCAGGAAAAAGTGGGAAGGACCAGGTCTACCTTGGATTAAGGAAGTATTAAGGCAAGAGCAGGAACTCGTGGGAAGGTACGGTCTGAGGAACAAGAGGGAGCTCTGGCTAGCGAGAACAGTTATAAGGGAATTCAGGCACATGGCCAGGGGTCTCCTAGCTTTGCCTCCTGCTGAGAGGGTAGTCAGGGAGAAGCAGTTGATCAATAAGTTGTACAAGATGGGATTGCTAAAGTCCCAGCAGTCCACAGTTGACGACATTCTAGGGTTGAAGGAGGAGGACTTACTGGAAAGGAGGCTACAGACCATAGTGTTTAAGAAGGGTTTAGCAAGGACTATTTACCAAGCTAGGCAGCTCATAGTGCACGGACACATAGTAGTGAACGGGATTAGGGTTACCTCCCCTGGGTACATAGTCCAGAGGGAAGAGGAGGACACGATAGACTACTATCCGACTTCACCGTTCAAGGGTCATCCTCCTACGGTAGTTAACCAGAACGCTCAATCTCCTTCACAGGAGGGTGGTGGTGAGGCAAATGTCGAGCAGGCGTGAAATTAGGTGGGGTATTGCCCACATATATGCTTCCCAGAACAACACGATAATTTCAATTACCGATATAACTGGTGCGGAAATGGTAGCTAGGGCAAGTGGAGGTATGGTGGTCAAGGCTGATAGGGAGAAGCCGTCTCCCTACGCTGCCATGTTGGCCGCTAATAAGGCTGCTTCAGAGGCCCTAGACAAGGGAATAATGGCCATCCACATAAAGGTGAGGGCTCCCGGAGGTTCTGGCCCCAAGACGCCTGGTCCCGGAGCTCAACCAGCAATAAGGTCTTTGGCTAGGTCTGGGTTCATCATAGGAAGAATAGAAGACGTAACCCCCATACCTCATGATAGCGTTAGGAGGCCAGGTGGAAGGAGAGGAAGGAGAGTCTAAATGCCAATAAGGCTCCTGAAAAAAGAAGGCAACTTCATTTCTTTAGTTTTAGAGGACTACCCGCTGGAGTTTGTCAACTCGTTGAGGAGGTCGAGTATTCTCTTCGTTCCAGTGATGGCCATAGACGAGGTCTACATAATAGAGAACAACAGCCCATTGTACGACGAAGTGATAGCCCATAGGCTGGGGCTTATACCGTTTTCCTCAGACGACGCCCTTGAGTTCTACAGGCGCCCTGAGGAGTGCGAGAACTGCAAGGAGAACTGTGAGCGGTGTTTCACGAAGGTCTACATAGACGTCGAGGCCGGAGACTCACCTAAGATGATCTATACTGGGGACATCAAGGGCGACGACCCCAACGTAGTGCCAATAAGCAAGAACATCCCAATAGTGCTTTTGGGCAAGAACCAAAAGTTGACGCTGGAGGCAAAGCTGAGGTTAGGTTACGGTAAGGAGCACATCAAGTACAGCCCGGTATCGATAGCCGTTGTGAGATACTACCCAGAGGTAGTGGTTGAAGGGAACTGCGAGGAAGCAGTAAAGGTGTGTCCAGAGAAGGTCTTTGAGCTAAGGGACGGTAAAGTCGTGGTTGCAAACGAGCTGGCGTGTACGTTATGCGAGGAGTGCATAAAGTACTGTAAGAACATTAAGATAAGTAGCGTAGAAAATAAGTACATCCTGGAAATAGAGGGAGTGGGCAACTTGAAGGTGGAAAGAATTTTAATAGAGGCCAATAAAAGTATAGCCCGTAAGCTTGAAGAGCTTGAGGAGAAGGTGAAGGCGTTATGAAGAGGACTGGGAGTACAAACGTGATGTTGAGGAAACTCATAGACGAGCTCAAGTCGCAGAAGAAGAACATGTGGAGGGCTGTTGCTGAAGAATTGGACGTGCCCTCTAGGAAGAGGGCCTATGTCAATCTATATAAGATAAACAAGTACACAAGGAGTGGTGACGTAGTAATAGTTCCAGGTAAGGTGCTTGGTGTTGGGAGCTTAGACCACCCGGTCACCGTGGCCGCCCTCGATTTTTCCAAGCAGGCAATGGCTAAGATAGAGAAAGCTGGAGGGAAGGTTATGAGCTTATATAAGGCGCTCCAGGAGATAAAGGAGTTTAAGAACGTGAGGTTGATGAAGGGATGAGCCAAGCTGACGTAATAATAATAGACGCGACTAATCAGATCTTGGGGAGGATGTGCAGTAAGGTAGTTGGCTTGCTTAAGGAGGGAAAGAAGGTATACATAGTCAACGCCGAGAAGGCGGTCATAAGCGGCCCCAAGGCCAGGGTAGTTGAGGGCTATAAGTTGCTGTTTACCGTCGGAACTCTGTTTAATCCCTATAAACAGGGGATAAGGAGGCCCAGAAGTCCAATTAACATAGTTAAGAGGACTATTAGGGGTATGTTGCCCAAGACACCCAAGGGTTTGAGGATGCTCAAAAACGTTAAAGTATACATTGGAGTGCCGAGGGAGCTAGAAGGGAAACAGTTCATAAGGTTTGAGGACGTCGACGTGAAAAGACTTAAAGGTAAGCACATAACTGTAGAGGAGTTAGCTAAAGAGATGGGGTGGAACGCGCATGTCAAACCAGCAAAGTAACACAATAATCACCAGTGCAAGGAGAAAGATGGCAAGGGCTACGTGTTACCTTTACCCAGGTAAGGGCAGGGTTTTCGTGAATAACATACCAGTTGAGCTCATCCCAGTGGAAGTAGCGAGGCTTAAGATTATGGAGCCGTTGTTGTTAGCTGGGGAGAGCATTGCCTCAAGAATAGACGCTTATGTCTTCACTAAGGGCGGAGGTATAATGGGACAAGCAGACGCGGCGAGGATGGCAATAGCTAGGGCTATTGTTAAGTTCACTGGCAGTAAGGAAATAGAGAACATATACAAGGCATACGACAGAACCATGTTGGCAGGAGACCCAAGGCAGACAGAGTCAGAGAAGTGGATGAGGTACAGCGCAAGAAGGTGGAGGCAGAAGTCCTATAGGTGATGTAACTTGATCATCCCGGTAAGGTGCTTTACTTGTGGCTCCCTGATTGCGGACAAGTGGGATCCATTTATAACCAGGGTCACTGCTGGAGAAGACCCAGGGAAAGTACTGGACGATCTGGGGGTAAGGAGGTACTGTTGCAGGAGAATGCTAATTAGCCACGTGGACATAATAAAAGAAGTTATAAACTACACGAGACCTATTTAGGTGGTTAGCTCATGTCGTCGGAAGAGGAGAACAAGAGCACGGAGTTATCCGAGGAGGAGAAGTCCGAGCTTAAGAGGTCCGAGAAGGGCACTGAGATCGAGCTGTTAGTGCCCCTAGAGACCTACCTCTCCTCGGGTATACACATAGGTACCCACAGCTGCACAAGGTACATGGAGAAGTTCATCTATAGGATAAGGCCTGAGGGCCTTTACGTCTTAGACGTCAGGAAAATAGACGAGAGGCTTAGAATTGCCGCGAAGTTTCTTTCGAGGTTCCCGGGTAACGCTATCTTGGCCACGGCCGCTAGGCCTTACGCGTTCACTCCAGTTCAGAAGTTCGCCGAGGTAGTGGGTGGCAGATCCATAACTGGGAGGTTTGTCCCAGGCACTTTAACGAACCCCTACCTTTCGCACTACATGGAGCCAGAAGTGCTGGTGGTCTCCGACCCCAGAACAGACGTCCAGGCAATTAAGGAAGCTGCGGAAGTGGGAATACCGATAGTGGCCTTCGCCGATACAGACGCCAAAATCGACTACGTGGACTTGATAATCCCCGCCAACAACAAGGGAAGGAAGTCGTTGGCCCTGCTCTACTGGATCCTCGCTAGGCAGGTGCTTAGGGAGAGGAAGGAGATACCCCCTGACGGAGACATACCAGTGAAGGTAGAGGAGTTTGAGGTGAAATTATCTTAATGAAAAGAATGCCTGCAGTGGCAGGCTCTTTTTACGAGTCCGACCCTGATGAGCTGAGGAAGAGGATAGAGTGGAGCTTTAAGCACCCTGTGGGTCCCGGTAAGCTACCCGAACTCCCCAAGGTTAAGGGAAAAAGGGACAACTTGTTTTTCGTGGTTCCTCACGCCGGTTACATTTACAGCGGTCCAGTGGCCGCCCACTCCTATTACTACTTGGCGTCGGAGGGTCAACCAGACGTCGTGATAATTCTCGGGCCAAACCACACGGGTCTCGGCTCCTACGTCTCAATATGGCCAGAGGGAGAATGGGAGACCCCTTTTGGCAACGTCAAGGTTAACAAGGAAATCTCCATGGAACTCGTGCAATACGGACAAGTGATAGACATAGACGAACGCGCCCACTTGTACGAGCACTCAATCGAGGTTCAGATCCCCTTCTTGCAGTACTTTTTCAGGGACTTCCAGATAGTCCCAATTGTCATAGGGCTTCAGACCCCTGAGATCTCTGAGTTCATCGCTGAGGGAATCATCAAGGTGATGCAGAAGCATCCCGACCTGGACATAGTAGTCCTCTCGAGTAGCGACATGAACCACTATGACCCATATGACGTAACCTACAAGAAGGACCAGATGGCCATAGAGAGGATAGAAAGCCTTGACTACAAGGGGATTTACGAGGTAGTAGAGGACAAGGACGTCACCTTGTGCGGTTTTGGGCCGATAATGGTCTCGATGATATTGGCGAGGAAGCTGGGGAAGAGGGCTTACATCTTAAAGCACGCAACCTCCGGCGACACCTCAGGGGACAAGAGCTCAGTAGTGGGTTATCTTGCAGCGAGATTTGGAAGTTAAGTTGCCCATCCCTTTTTCCGGGGTAGCTGTGGACGTTAACAGCCCAATCCTAGTGGTCTTGGCTAAGGCGAAAGTAGTAGTAAAAAGCGGTAGACCTAAGGTCGACATATCCTCCTTGTTTAGGGAGGCTACGGGGTTTGAGTGTAAGTTCAACCTCGACGTTGAGGGGGACATTCCCTTCTCCTCCTATTACGTCATTGTGAGTAAGCTCTTGGTTGAGAGGGCCATAGAGAAGTGCGCCATACCGATTAACGAGGACGAGAAGTTCGAAACCTTGAGGCTCATAGACGACGCCCTTTTTGACTCGAGGCTCATAAGGGCCCTTAGGACAGCCCAACGCCTTAACGTGAACCTGCTTTACAGGGACGACGAAGACCCAGTCCCGGTCGACTTCGCGGAAATACACGTAAGGAAAATAGCCAGTTACCCAATAGAGGTTAAGGGCGAAGTCGAGAACTCCGTGGTACACACGATAGGCGTCATCCCAGTCCTCTTCTCCCAGGGGATAAAGAAGGAGCTCGTGGAGCAGGAGAACGGGATTTGGCACTCCCTTTACTCTATCCGCGTGCCATACATAAATAACTGGAAGGTAATATGGGACTTGAATTGGGCGACAATTATAGAGTTCTCAAGCTAGGTGGAGCACTTATAACGGACAAGCGAGTACCTTACTCCTTTAGGGAGGAGGTTGTAAGGTATATAGCAAAGGAGATCAAGGGGTTTAAAGTAATCCTAGTGCACGGTGGCGGGAGCTTTGGCCACTACGAGGCCAGCATTAACGACCCTTTTAGGACAACTAGGACAGCACTGGCCATGCAGGACTTGAACTTGAGGATAACTAGGGTACTGCTGAGCGAGGGGGTTAAGGCCTTTCCCTTGCCAGGGAGGTGTTTCTCCCTTGACAGGGTCCACGAGATCCTAGGGAACGGCCTCGTCCCCGTCACCTATGGGGACATCCTTCCAAATGGGGAGATCATCTCAGGGGACGACCTGACCTTAACCTTAGCAAAGCACTTTAAGGTAACTGCCCTCTTTGCAGTTAACATTGATGGCGTAATAGTAGGAGGGAAAGTGAAGGACAGGGTCAACTCACTCGAGGGAATTGTAGACCTAGAGACTGGGAGGTACGACGTCACTGGGGGGATAGTGGGGAAAATTAGGAAGATACTCCAATACAAGGTCAACTCGTTGATTTTCAACGGGAAAGACCCAGCTAATGTATATAAGGCATTGAGAGGAGAAAGAGTAGGCACACTTGTGGAGGCGGAAGGATGATAAGCAACAGGAAGGTTCAACACGTTGAGATATGCCTTTACGAGGACGTAGAGGGCTTTACTTCTACCCTGCTGGGGGACGTAGTCCTTGTACACAAGGCCATGCCTGGGCTCTCGTTCAATGAAGTTGACACCTCTACCTATTTCTTCAGAAAGAAGATCTCCGCGCCCCTAATGGTAACTGGAATGACTGGGGGGACCCAGTTCTTGGGGAAGATAAACCAGACGATAGCAGAGGTAGCGGAGGAAGTGGGAATACCCATGGGCGTGGGAAGCCAGAGGATCGCCATAGAGAAGGAGTCGGCAGCCGAGAGCTTCAAGGTGGTGAGGAAGTACGCCCCTACAATCCCTGTAGTCGCCAACCTAGGGGCACCTCAGCTTGCCAGGGGCTATGGATTAAAGGAGGTTGAGAAATCTGTATCAATGATAGAGGCAGACGCCATTGCCATACACTTTAACCCAGCCCAGGAGCTTTTCCAGCCAGAGGGGGAACCGGAGTACCCGATGGCAATCCTGGAGAAGTTGAGGGACATCTCCAAGTCCCTGTCAGTCCCAATAATAATCAAGGAGACGGGCACCGGGATATCTATGGAGGTGGCGTCCCTCATGTCCTCCTACGGCTTCAAGAACTTCGACGTCTCTGGGCAGGGAGGGACTAGCTGGGTGGCTGTGGAAATGGTGAGGGATAAGGCGATGGGGAACTGGAAGGCAAAGAGCGCGTCGCTTTTTGCCGACTGGGGGGTGCCAACTGGAGCCTCAATAGTGGAGACGAGGTACTCAGTACCAGACGCCTTCATAGTAGGTAGCGGTGGAATAAGGAACGGTTTGGACGTGGCAAAGGCCATTGCGCTGGGAGCTGACGTGGCCGGTATGGCGAACCCAGTACTGAAGAGGGCAATGGAGGGAAAGGACTCCCTAAGGGAGTTCTTCAGGAGGACACTTTTTGAGCTCAAGTCAGCCATGATGCTCACAGGCTCCAAGGACGTGGAGAGCCTCAAGAGGACTAGCGTAGTGATATGGAAGGGATTGAAAGAGTGGATGGAATCTAGGGGGATAAGTTTATCTACATACGAAAAACTTAGAAAAAGAGAAAGATGAACATAGACCAGTACTTCAACGAGATAGTTAGCAACGTAGATAAGGAGATTTTCTCTTACCTAAAGGGGGACGCAAAAGACCTCTACGAGGCGTCCCTTTACCTTCTTAAGGCTGGAGGCAAGAGGCTAAGGCCCCTCATCTTAGTTGCTTCCTCCGACCTGGTGGGAGGGGAGAGGACGAGGGCATACAAGGCAGGTGCGGCAGTCGAGGTCTTACACAACTTTACCTTGATCCACGACGACATAATGGATCAGGACACGTTGAGGAGGGGTAAGCCCACAGTTCACGTGGTGTGGGGAGTCCCCACTGCCATCTTAGCTGGAGACCTGCTCCACGCTAAGGCCTTCGAGATACTCAACGATGCCCTAAGGGGGCTTGACGGTGAGAGGTACTTCTGGGCCCTTTCCACTTTCTCGAGGTCAGTGATTGTAATATCCGAGGGGCAGGCCATGGACATGGAGTTCGAGAAGAGGGCTGACGTCACTGAGTCGGAGTACGTGGAGATGATAAAGAGGAAGACCGCCCAGCTTTTCGCCTGTTCCTCTGCTCTAGGAGGGATAGTTGGAGGGGCAGACCGCGGTACTGTCGAGAAGCTTTACTCCTTCGGCATGGACTTAGGCGTTTCCTTCCAGATAGTTGACGACATACTTGGCCTCACGGCTGACGAAAGGGAGCTGGGTAAGCCAGTGTACAGCGACGTAAGAGAGGGCAAAAAGACCATCCTAGCGATTAAGGCCCTTGAAAGGGCAAGCGATAAGGAGAGAAAAGTCATCCTAGAAGGTCTAGGGTCTAAAGACGCGGAGAAAGTGAGGGCAGCTGCGGAGACCATAAAGTCCCTCTCCTTGGACTACGCCTACGACATGGCGGAGCGCTATTTGGACAGGGCGTTGAAGTTCCTCGAGGCAGTAGAAGGAAAGAGCGAAATAGCTGGAATGGCTTTAAAATACCTAGCCGAGTTTACAGTTAAAAGGCGGAAATGACTTGGACTATGTAGCCCCCTTAATTTCGTTCGTAGTCACTTTCCTAGTCACAAGCTGGATAATCAAGGTATCTAAAGCTAGAGGATTCGTAGGAAAGGACGTAAATAAGCCCAACAAACCGGAAGTGCCAGTACTGGGAGGAGTGGGAATAGTTGCAGGATTCGTAGGAGGGTCTTTCGCGCTTTTGGTCGACGACCAGAGCGAGGTTAGCGAGACCGTCGTCCTGGCTTCCCTCATATCGTCCCTCATAGTAGCCTTCCTTGGACTGCTAGACGACGTCTTAAACATAAGGCAATCAGTGAGGGCCTTGACACCCACCTTCGCCTCCGTTCCTCTGGCCATCTTCAGCGTGGGGCATTCCGTGATTTCAATACCTTTCCTAGGCTTCGTAAACTTCGGCCTCCTATATTACGTGGTCGTAATCCCTGCAGCTTTGACAATTACAGCGAACGCCTTCAACATGCTGGAGGGGCTTAACGGGCTTGGGACTGGCATGGGGATCATAATGGCGGGAACCCTCGCGTTTATTGGGCTCAGGGGTGCGGAGCAGACGTACATAGCGGGAGAGCTGGCCTTAGCGCTGGTGGCGTCCCTTGTCGCTTTCCTCTTTTACAATAAATATCCAGCGAAGGTGTTTCCAGGGAACATAGGCACGTATTTTATTGGGTCCGCAATAGGCGCTATTGGTATATCTGGGTTCATGCTCACAGCGCTGGCGATCCTCTACTTGCCCTACGTTGTAGAGTTCGTCCTCAAGGCTAGGACGAAGTTTAAGGGCGTCTCCTTTGGCAAGGTGTCCGCAGAGGGCTACCTTTACTGGGACGGGAAACCCAACTCCTTGACGCACGTAGTGATGAAGATGGGCCACTTTAAGGAGTATCAAGTAGTGCTAATACTTTGGGGACTCGAGGTGGCATTTGCGGTCCTTGCGGTATACCTTCAAACCACGACGATAAGGCTGTAAAGGGGGCGGGCAATCTGGATCCCTGCGCTTGAACGCTAAGTAAAATAACCATTAAGCGGGCTGAAGAAACGCTAAGGAACTCAAGTAGGAAATTTAGCGCCCTTCTCGCGTAGTTAAAACAGCGTCAGACGTAAGTATTGAAGGACCTTTCCGTTTCCACGGCGGTTTTACGCAGAAAGTTGAGGCCCCCTTTCGTTAGATCAGATCTAAGTGGAAATTGCCGAACTAATGGTGGGGCTGGAGGGATTTGAACCCTCGATCACCAGGGCCCAAGCCTGGCATCCTAGTCCAGGCTAGACTACAGCCCCGCGTATTTTCATTTAGTTACGTGACTTTAAAGCTTTTGCGGGTCGGCCCCCCTCCCCCACGGTAGTGAATAACCTAGGCTTAACCCAGACCTTCCTCGGACCGGTGACCAGTAAGCGCTAACGTCCGGCTACGGTTGCTCCCTTCCGGGCCTGGCCGATTCACCCGGCAAGTATGGCACTTTCCCTTCCTCCGAAGGGAAAGTCCATAGCCGTTAGCCCTACTGGGCGATCCTCATCGTACGGTCTGGACCTAGGTTATTCCTTGCCGTGGGGAAGAGGTTACTGGTGCCCGCCTTACGCCACGCGGGTACAGGAGGTGGCGAGCCTCCCCACCCTACCCGACCCATGATATAGTACTCGTACTAGCTTTTGAATTTAATCGCGTTTGCTAAATGATTGACAAGTTAATGTAAACAGGACGATGTCCGTATGCCTGTTGCTATCTAGAGGGAAAATAGAGAAGATGGTTTCCATCTCCCTATAGCTCCCACAAGTCTAACGTTTTGTCCTTAATTAGACATCACGCTGGATTAGTTTCCAGTTCGGAGGTATGAAGATGAAAGTGGCGGAAAAGAAATCAACATATTAATGGCTTTACGACTACTGGAAGCTTAGGATATTATTAGAACGTTTAACATGAGCTTTCATCTACTAAGGAATGCTGAAGTTGACGGAATAAGAGGTACCCGTTGGACGCTTAGCTTCGAAGATGTTTCCACATGACTATCCGGCTCCGCGTAATCAGCTCTGCTTTTCTCCGTGTTTCCTGGCCCTTTTGGACCCAATAACATTTATAAGCGATGAGGGAAAAATAAGAACTGCCGGGGTCGCCTAGCCTGGTTAGGGCGGCGGCCTGCTATTTTAATCAAGCAGGTAGCCGTTGGGGATCACCCCACGCGGGTTCAAATCCCGCCCCCGGCGCTACGCATTTCTACCGGCGTATTCGTGAAAATCCTATCTGTAAAGCTTGTGATGCCCATAAGCAGCATGTCCTTGAAAATCCCTTATGAGTAAAGTTCATCTATTTCGACTTATTAGTCTATTTTCTTTTAATACTAAATTATTTTAATTTATTTTATACTATCTAACCGCGTTAAAGAAATTATAGTAATCCTTTATGTGGAAAAGGATAAAAAAATCCCTCAAATATCTATTATGACCTAATATGGGACTGAAGGATCTAGTTGTAGCCTTATTCCAACTTGACAAGGACTGGACAACTAGGATAGTAATGGCCATGCTAGTAATGGGGGTCATCTGGGGGCTCCTAGGCGTCATAGATTCCCTTATGGTGAGGATACAGGAGACGGCGTGGGGGACACTGGGAACTCTAGTCATGACCTCTCAGGAGTACTACGGAGGAATAACGCTCCACGCGGAAAGGGACCTCTTCGGCTTCGCCCAGCAGGTCATCTACGCCCTCTTTATCTACTTTACCATAAAGTTACTCAACTTACAGCCGAGGGCCAAGTGGTTGCTCAACATCTCTTTCATCATTCTAAATATCTCCATGATGTTTATGGAGGGTCCAATAGTCGCCTACCCAGTGTTCAACGATAACTACTTCTCCGCTACTATTTGGTACTACATATCTCCTATGGGGATTCCCGGGTACTCCCAGTACGTGGTCTCTCCACTGTTCTTCATAGGCTGGTTACTCCTCGACATATTCACTTACACGGGAGGGATATGGATAGTATACCACTACTACATAGCTAGCAAGAGCTTGAAGGAGAAGCTTCCAGTCCCGCTAGTCTTTTTCCTCATGGTAACCCTAATGTTCATGATAGGTTATTCCGGAGTGACCGCTGCTGACGTATGGGATCTGCTTGCTTACGCTGGAGTTGTTGGGCTAAACCCAATAGCGAACCAAATAGCGTTCTGGATATTCGGTCACTCCGTAGTTTACATGGCATGGGTTCCGGCAGTAGGAGCGTTATACCTGCTAATCCCCACGTTAGCCAGCAAGCCACTCTACAGCGACAGGATGGGAAGAATTTCCGCCCTCCTCTACTTGATATTCTCCAACAACGTGCCCATACATCACTTGTACATGGTTAACTTGCCCGTAGTGATCAAGGTCATACAAGAGGTCTTAACGTATGCAGTAGTCATACCCTCAATGATGACTTTCCTCAACTTGTGGGCCACCGCCAAGGGGGCTAACGTTAACTGGAATGTGATAACGGCGTTCACTGCCCTTTCCTTCACTGGCGCAATAGCTGCCGGAGTGACCGGCATCGCTAATGCGACTATAGCTTTTGACTCAATAGTTCACAATGCCATGTGGGTAGTTGGTCACTTCCACGCAATGATCTTACTCTCCATAGTCCCAGCCGCAATGGCCGTCATATACTTCATGATACCCATGATGTCGGGAAGACAGTGGTACTCCGGTAAGTTGGCGTGGCTACACTTCATAGGCTATACGCTGGGCTCCGTACTGTTAATTATTGGGTTTGAACTGGAGGGCTTCTACGGCATAGTCAGGAGGGCTGAAATTTTCCCCAGGGTATCGGGTCTAGTGTTTGCAGAGAACTTAGCGACAGTGGGTGCACTTATAGCCGAGCTCGCAACTCTAGGCTGGTTCCTCAATCTAGTGTTGACTTTAGTCAAGGGAAGGACTGCTAGGCTTGAAGGGCTAGGACTAGGAGAACTAATAAATACTGTTGCAATGTCATTAAGTTGGGAGAGCACTGGAATGCCCAGCCTCTCTAATGTAAGCCTCAGTAGTAGACTAGTGAAGTCCCACAGGAAAGCCCTAGGTGCGGGGTGGGCAATAGGCATCGTCGGTGCCCTTCTAATAGTAATAAGCGTAATACCCTTAACCCTAGGGGGCGACATGTACAACGCCTTAATTGACGTGTGGCTGCTGATACTGACGATAGGGATTATTATGACCTCCGTATCAGTTCTGAAGGCGGCTAAAAGCATTTAATTTTTTTAATAAAAAGTTATAAAACCTTGTGAACTCTACTCTCGGATGGTAGGTGGTTTAGATGGACAAAAAGGAAAGATGGGAATTGATGTGGGTCGCGTTCGTAATAGTGCTTTTTGCCATAGTAATTGCGGGAACGCTCCCGTTGGACTTCCAAGTAGGTGGCGTGCCAAGCGTGTTGAGCGCTCTAAACAACAAGCCTAGCTCAGACATCGTAAACGTTCACATAACGTCATACCAGTACTTGTTCAAAGTACAAGAGACAGGTCCAGTAAACTCCAACATGATGGGGAGTCCCTTCTACTACAACGTCATAGTAGGTCACCCAGGGGAGTACTTGAACATCAGCATGAGTTCTGCTGACGTGACCTCAAACTTCTACTTCGCCGACTACAGCGACAGAGTAGTAACGGACCAAATTGTTCCAGGGTTGGTAGCGTACGACGTGTTACCTGTGCCAAACATTACCGGCGTATACACTTTCCTCGGAGGGGAATACAACGGGCCTTGGTTCAGCTACCAGGCAGGGTTGCTAATAGACATACCTTCCTCGGGCTACATCCCTGTGTCTGACCTCAGCCAGTACATATCTCAGACTCATACCTCCCAAACCAGCGCCCTCAGAGGTGACCCCTACAACCCGCCCATAGTTGTCCAGGACAACACCCTAACTCCAAGCTTCTACTTGCAGGGATCCAAGGAGGCTGTGTTTAACGACTCAGTTCCAGGGCCAACGCTAGTTGTTGAGAACGGGGACAACGTGACCATTAGCATGTACATCCCAGCAATAGCCAGCGAGCTAGACTACCTGTACAACTACACCCCTACCGGCACTGGCTACTTCGTAAAGAACGTAATGGTGGGCATTTACGCTGTATGGTGGAACGGAACTATCACTCCAGTAGCCGCGGCGCCCATCTCGTACAACACTACGATGACCTTCCACTTCACTGCAAACGCCCCAGCTTACTTGTACGGAATAGTGACCCCAGTGTACTACAACTACAACCCGCTAGACCTCTCATCTAAGATAGGCCCGCTAATTGGCGTCCAGAAGGGATACGTAATGGGATACTGGGGAGCAATCCTGGTGGTGAGCTGAAATGGTGAGCTTCTTCAAACTACTCGGAATAGGCTACGTGATGGCTATACTCCTGCTAGTTTGGGAACTTGTAGAGGAGACCCTCCACGGAGTGGCTGTGCAGTACACAGGGCTATTTACTGCAATGGCTTTCATAGGGTTTGTAGCCTTCTTCCTGTTCGTCTACTTCGCGCCACAGGAGGAGTCCCACCACTAAGGGAATATTTTTTTGAAGTTTTCCTCTATTTTTCTCTCTACTTCTTCCTGGTCTATTCCCTTCATCTCCGCTATCTTCTTTACTGCGTATACGACGTTACACGGTTCGTTCCTTGTTTCCTTCTCAACTCCAAGGAAAGGGGAGTCGGTCTCAGTTAACGCGTTCTCAAGGGGGACTTCCTTCGCTACAACTTGTCTAAACTTGTCCCTCACTATGACAGGGGGAAAGGAGATGAACCCTCCCAGGTCCACGAACTTTAGTGCGTCATTGACGCTCCCCTCATAGGCGTGAATGACGAACTTTACCTTGTAAGAGGGGAGGATAGACAGGAGGTCCCTGTTACCTCCTCTGCTGTGAATTATTACTGGGAGATTCCTCCTCTCGCCTTCCTCGAGGAACCTCTCCAACACTTGGACTTCCTCTCTCTTCAACTCCTCTTCCTTTACCCAGTAGTAGTCGAGCCCAACCTCGCTTATGGCTTTGGCCTTGTCAAGGAGCTTCAGAACCTCTTCTACTTCATTGCTCCTCTCTACGAACTCCGGGTGGAAACCCAGCGCTGGTACTAACCCGTACCTGCTGGAGAGCTCAATTACCCTTAAGTCACTCTCTAAGTCCACTCCAGCTTCTACAATCTTCACGTTGCACTTCGCCAATACCTTATCTCTATCCTGATCAAAGTCCTTCGTGTGAAGATGCGCGTGGATATCGATTAGCATAAAAAGAAAAAGAGGAGGACAGATAAAATTTATTTCCAGGGTTCCTTCATGAGCACTATCTTTACTGCGTTCTCGTTTTCGTCGTAAACTACTTTAACTAGGTCTCCTTCCTTTATCTGGAATTTTTGCCTTATCTTAGCCGGTATAGTAACTTGGTAGTTCCTGCTCACTTTTACTACTTCTTCCACGTTAGCCATATTAGTTCACTATGTTACCTATTTACTGTACCACTATTTAAATCTTTTTTTTCTATGAAAATTATAACTTGAAGCTTATAAGTGAGAAATTCTTCTACATGGAAAGAATTCTCACTTATATATAAAGTACGAGCGTAAAGTATTTTGTATAAAAGCTCATTTGAAAGGAAAAGTTGAAATCTAATCCTTTGACTACAAGAAAAAAATATATAAGTGAGAGTTTACATTCTTTATATGTGGTCAAAATGGAACAAACTCAGATTTCTGGTGCGAGGATAAAGCTTCCCTCTGGTAAGGACGCGGGTCTAGTGGACATACTGTCCTTTTGCTACGGCCTGTCTGAGACCGACGTGCAAGTGCTAATGGCGTTAATGAGGGGAGACGCTAGGGGGACCGAGGAGCTCGAGAGCGAACTGAAGCTGTCGAAGGCGTCCATCAACAGGAGCTTAAACAAGTTGCTCGAGATGGCCCTAGCAATGAGGATAAAGGAGCCCGGGAACAAGGCGGGCAGGCCGAGGTACCTGTACAAGTCAAAGGACTACGCAGAGCTCAAGAACAAGATCCTAGAGGACATAAAGGACTGCGCTACGAAGATGGCAGACCTAGTAAACCAGGAGTTTAAGCCTTGACGTACTTGAGGAGAAGCTCTTTTATTGCCCTGACGACGTTGTCCCAGCTGGAGTGGAGTTGGAGGAATTTTACAAGCCTCTCGTCGTTCATTAAGTCCTCTATTTCCTTTTCAGGTTTTCTCAGGAAGTCAAGGGCTTTCTCTGCCATCCCCCTTACGTCAAACTCCCTAACAAACGTCACTCCAGGAAGGTCACTGTAGACACTCTTGACAGTAGGTATATCGTAGGCCACTACTGGAGTTCCCAGAGCCAAGGACTCCAAGACCACAAGGGAAAAGCCGTCAACGTGGGATGGGTAAACTAGGACCTTAGCTCTACTGACGACGTCGATTAACTTCTTCCTCTCCACAAACCCCAAGTACTCTACGTGCAAGTTATACTTGTTTATCTTTTTCCAGAAGGCCCTCTCATTGTATTTATCGAAGAATTTCCCCATTAGTATCAACTTAGTCGGCCTACTGGAGTTTATAACCTTCATAACCTCGGGGATTTCTTGTATTCCCTTATCCTGGTTAAGCCTGCTCCAAAAGACGATGTAGTCCTCCTTTCCTTTATTTCTATAGGCTAGGAGCTCCGGCTCAAACGCGTTTCCCGGCCTTAACACTTCCCCCTCTATCCCCGTCCAAGCTAGACTACCTTCGCTTACTGACGCTATAAACGTCGGCTTGTGCGACCTTAACAACTTGGAGTACTTTGGCTTTGCCACTAGCTCGTTAAAGAGGAACCTAGTGTAGAACCCCTTTTTAGTGGAGGGGTTGAACCTATAGAACTTCCAAAGCCTCCTTAAGTACTCCAGGGAATTGGCGTAAAAGAGTGGCTCGTGGATGGTTAGGCCAAATCTCTGTTTTTCGCCAAAGAAAAATACGTCCAGAGAGGTGTGGTCTGGCTCATAGAGGAAGTCCACGTCAACGTTAAAGTTCTTTACGTATTCTGCTGAAGTTTTCTCTTGAAATAATAACCTCTGGATTCGTGTTACCTTGTACTTTTCAGCCTGGTCAAGGAGGCGGTAGAAGTCGTCAGCTACCTTAATCCCCCTAGTTTCTAGTTCCTTGGCCCTCTTCAAGATGTCATCTTTGTCGAACCTAAACGCCGTCCTAGGGGGGTACAAAACAACCTTAAACTCCTTGGCTAGCCTAGTCGTTACCTCGTATGCGTGGACAGCCCCACCTCCCCCGAACCTCGAAGACAAGAAGTTGTCGTAAACTATTCCGAGTTTCACGGTGAACCAACGCTCCGTTACTACTTCTCAGCCACTCTCTTCCCTTCTCCTTCCCTTGAGGTAAGCGTAGACGAGCCCGTAAGGAAGGGATACCGCCAACGCCAACCCAGGGATCAAGTTGTAAAAGAACTTCCTCACGTCCCGGTAGTACCTTATACCAAGTACGACAAGAGGCACGTAACCCAGCAGGACTGGGTAAAAGAAAACCCCCGCTATGCCCAGCAAGTAGTACATGCCGTAATAACCGTAACCCGTGAGGAAGGTGACGTCTGTCATCCCATCTAACACCAGCATCATGTCGTACTTTGACCTCCAGAGGTTCCTCTTGGCCTCCTCCAAGGAAGAGGTGAGGTCTTCCCTAGAGTGGACCTTGTTTAGGTGGAGGCACCTCCCCTCAGTGGGCCCAACCCTGAAGCCCACTTTCTTTAACTTGGAGTAAACCCACACATCCTCGTCCCTCTCGTACCTTTCGTCGAACATCCCCACCTTCCTTAGGGCTTCTAAGTCCAACGCTGCGCAACCTAAGTTCGGGTTTTCCTCCCCAGGGGAAAGCGGAACGTCAATTTCCTCTTCTGAATAGGCGTAGTGCATCCAAGTAAAGGCGAAGCCCCTCTTAAGGGAGCTTTCCATTTTCTCCGCCCCTTTTTCCGGGAGGACTACGTCGCTGTCCAGGAAGATCACAAACCTGTCAGAGGCGTACTTGAGCATCTCGTTCCTCAGCTTTGCCATGTTCACCCTCTTTAGCCTGGGTGCCTTTACGTGCTTCACGTTGTACTTGTTTATTAACGCTGACAAGTCCTCCCTCTCCGAGTTGTCGTAGACCACTACTCTCCCCTGCTTCACCGCTGACGATATGGCCTTCTCTACCCAGTCAGCCCTGTCCTTTGGCCCCACTGGAATTAATATCTCCACCACAACTCTATACTCGTGAGTCAAGGTAAAAAAGTAGCAGTCGTTGCCCACGGATACGGGGCTATGAGGGGGTACAGCGGAGAGGGCAAAGTTTACCTAGAGGGGATCTCCGCCCTAAAGGAAAGGGGGGTAGAGTACGTGATAGTATCCTTCTCAAAGCCTAAGGAAGGCAACAGCGCCTATTTCCTCCCGTTTAGGGTGAGGAGGTTTGACAAGTACCAGAGGCTCCTTGTCTGGTTTCCCGCGAGGAAGCTGAGGCCGTCCCTTTACCTCAACTTGTCCGGTGTTCCCGTTCCGTTGTCTAAGGTAGCCCCCCACGTAATCTACGCTGGAGGTCCGGCAATAGCTTCAGCGCCGACAAAGTACTCCAAGTCGCTCTTTTGGAAGCTTTACCTTCTCCCCTTTAAGTCCATAGCTAAGAGGCTGACTGAGGAAGCTAGAAGGGCTTACATCATAGCCAACTCCTGGTACTCAGTCAAGCTGATAAAGGAGGCCTACGGGGCGGAAGCCAAGAAGGTCATTTACCCTCCAGTGGACGTGGAGTTCTACAGGAATGCCTTTTCCGAGAGCAAAGAGCCGTTCTTCCTCTCCATAGGTAGAATAGAGAGGGGGAAGAGCCTGGAGAACGCAGTGAGGCTCTCTGCGATCTCCGGGATAAAGGGGGTTATCGTTGGCTCCCTTGGCGACAAGGGATACCTCAACCACTTGAGGGAGCTCTCAGGGAAGCTAAGGGCCCCGGTGGAGTTCCTACCGAACCTATCAAGGGAGGAGTTGCTCGAGGTAATGAAGAGGGCCTCAGTCTACTTCCACCCCACCGTGGGGGAGCACTTCGGCATTCCCATAGTTGAGGCCATGTCTGCTGGACTTATCCCAATAGTGCCAAAGGAAAGCGGTGGACAAGAGGTAGTACCGGAGTTCTCCTATACGACCTTGGAGGAGGCCTCAAGCCTGCTGAAGCAGGTTCTGAACGTAGACGCCGAGCTGAGGAGGGAGATGTCGAAAAGGGCGGAAGACTTTTCCTCGGCCAAGTTCAGGTCGAGGCTCTACGACGAGGTCTCAAAGTTTCTCTAGTTCCCTGTTCAATTCCTCTCCTAATTTCCTTCTCTTCTGCACGAGCTCACTCCTACTGTATATTACCCCATCAGCTATCGTAGCCACAAGTGCATCCTGCCCCGCGTAATACACTATGTTTGAGAGCAGTCTGTCCCTAGTAAGCGGGTAGAGGAGAGACGCGTCAAAGAGAACCATGTCAGCCACGTATCCGTTTTCCAGTAACCCTCCTCTTATCCCAAGTAGCTTGTAGCCGTTCACTGTGGCGGCCTTAAACGCATGTATGGCCTTTATCCTTGTATCCCAGTAATTATGCCTTTGGAGGAGAACGGCGGTCTTCATCTCCGCCAGGATGTCCAAGCTGTTGTTGCTTGAGGCTCCATCTGTCCCAAGTGTCACGTTTATTCCTCCCTCCATCATCTCGAAAAAGGGGAATGTACCAGCAGTGGCTAGCTTCATGTTAGAGGTCGGGCAGTGCGTTGTCGCCCTAGCCTTCTTAAGTTCCTCGATTTCCCAGCTGGCCACCCAGCCCAAGTGAACTGCGTTAACTAGCGACGTTAAGCCAAGGTCTCGCAAGTATTCTACAGGAAACCTGCCTGTCCTCCTCTTCACGTCATAGATCTCCTTCCTAGTCTCAGATACGTGGATGTGGATCCAAGTGCCCTCGCTCTCAGCCAATTCTTTCGCCAGCTTTAACGTATTCTCCCCGACAGCGTAAATCGAGTGGACGTTAACGATTGCCTTGAAGTGCTTAGAGTCTCGGAGTCTCCCTTGCCTCCTTGCGACCTCCTCTGGATCTAACATGGAGTCCAGAAAGGTATGCCCTGCAAAGGCCCTCACCTTGTACTTCTCAGCCAACTCCTTGATGTCCTCCGGGTTAAAGTACATGTCCACAAAAGCAGTAGTACCAGAGGACAACATCTCCAGAACCGCTATCTCGCTCCCCAGCCTCATTAGTCTACTCGGCATTCGCTTCTCGAAGTCCCACATCCTCTGCAACCATTCCTGTAATTCAGAGTCGTCGTAGTAGCCCCTCATGGCTATCATGGCAGTATGCGTATGGGAGTTGACAAAGCCCGGAGTTACTACAAGGTTGCTGCAGTCTACCTCATCCCCCTCTCTAGAGTTCCCTACGTCCTTTATAACTCCGTCCTCCACGACCACGTTCACGTTTTCCTTGATGCCTCTGGAGTCTAGGACGAACTTGCACTTCACAAGAGTATACGTCTTATTACGAACTTCCACTCGAACTCTCCTACTTTTACCTTTTCTCCCTCCACCTTTAGCTTTTTCTTGAAGAGGGGAGCATTAACCACGAACGTCTCAGCTTCCCCTCCCTCAAAGGCCGGGTTGAAGCCGTACTTCTTCGCTGAGAAGATTATCCTCTCAACGTCATCCTCGTCCACTTCCTTGCCCACTAGGTCAAAGGGGAAGCCGTAGGCTGAGGCCGAAGTTATAATGAAAGAAAAGCCCTCCCTCACTATTCCCCTCATGTACTCTTCCTGGTTCTTCCTCCAGAGGGGTGAGTAAGTCTTGAGCCCTACCTCCTCGGCTATTAAGTTTACGTTAAGCCTTTGGTAGTCTGAGAGGAGTGCCCCAGTTACTATTCCCTCTGCGCCCATCCCCTTGGCCTTCAGGAAAGCGTGTCTTAAGTCGTCTAGCTCTTTGTCCTTTTCCCCAGAAGTCTTCTGAAAGAAGTGGGAAAAGCCCATCACTTCGCTCTGGTATCTAGCGAACTGGACATTGGGGTGCTGAAACATCCACGAGTCCTCCCTCTCAGGCAACATGGTTATTAGGCATACTACCCTGAACCCCTTCATTACAGCCCAGTGGAGGGCGTAAGTGCTGTCCTTTCCTCCGGAAAAGAGGGCACAGATCCTCATAGCTCGTAACAGTAGATGGTATGCTCAGTCCAGCCAAGGAGTCCCATTGCCTTTACCCTCCTCGTCTCCTTTAGCCTCAGTTTTTCGAAGACAAAGTCGTGGCTGACTACCCTAAGTCCCTTCCTGCCCAGCTTGAGTATTTTCTCCTGGATTATCTCGTTGGTCCTAGTGGAGAGGTACGCGGTTATGACTGTCACCCTCGGGATTAGCACTTCCAAGAGTAGAACCATGTCCCCGCAGACGACTTCAACGTCTAGATCCCTTGCCTCTAAGCATAGGTCGTTGTTTATTTCCACCCCTATTGCCGTCCTTACGTGGAAATGCTTTTTTGCCGTCTTTATTATCCTGCCGTCTCCACAGCCTAGGTCGAGTAACACGTCGTCTTTGCTGAGGTTAGCACACTTTAGCATTTCCTCCACAACTTCCGGCGGTGAAGGTACAAATGGTACTAGCAAGGTCACTTACCTACTATCATAACCTGCCTCTCACCTAAATATTATTCTCGACTTAGTAAATACCCTGCATCTCCTCCCTAGGTCACTCACGGTGTTAATGTTCCTAAGGGAGAGGAGGTTTGGGTCGACAAACGCTATTTCCTCTGTGCCCACTAGGTACACGCTCCTAGCGATTTCTATCAGATCCATAAGCCTACCCACGTTGTAACGTTTTATTAGCTCCGCCTTGTAGCACCCGAGGAGGGGCTGGGGCTCCTCTGTTATTGGCATGGAGACGTCGAAGTCCTTAGCGCATATTAGGTCGGCTACCTCTTTCTTTATAAAAGGAAAATCGCACCCCGTTACGAATACCTTTTCCCTCTCCAGGAACGGTATTGCGAGCTTCAACGCGTACCCTGGCCCCCTTCTCTCCCTGTCCTCAACGAAGACGTGGTCTACCCTGAGCCTCCTGTCAACGTGGGAGACCACTATGGGGCGGTCGAAGACCTTGGCCACCCTCTCTATCATCCTCTTCCCTGAAATGCAGAACTCGCACTTGTCGCTGCCGAACCTCTTCGAGAAACCACCGGACAAGATAACGGCGTCATAGGAGTCTCTGTACAATAACCTTGTCACCTTTCCTATACGTAACCCCTCTCTTGAGAACCCCAAAAGCGTTAGCCTTATTTATTTCGTTGTATAGCCCTACTCCCCACCTCAGTGGAAACGCCTTACCGCCGTCAACGTAGAAGAGGTAGACTGAGTCCATCCTGTGGTTCACCTCAACGTCGATTGCCAGCTCCACCTGTTCGTACCTCCTGACCTCGACGCCGAGGAACCGGGAGATCAGCCCAAGCCCGTACTCGTGGAAGGAAGTCACTGCCGAGACCACTTGGCCTGGCAGGACCAAAACTGGCTTTCCCTGTATTAACCCTACTCCTCCTCTCTTTATTACGTTAACTGAGACGCCCTCAAACAGCAGCTGTCCCATCCTCTCTATAACCCTCTTCACGTAGTCCTTCTCTCCCATCGACGATCCCCCGATGGAGATTACAAAGTCGTGTTCTATCGCCATCTTCATCATCTCGACAACGCTGTCTTCCCTGTCCCTAGCCACCCCTAGGTAGATTGGCCTCCCAAAACGCCTAAGCAAGGGGAAGAGTATGGGCGAGATAGAGTCCGGTGTGCCTTCGCCCTCTTTTCCCATTTCAACTATCTCGTCCCCGTTGGCGAACACAGCAAAGGACAAGTCAAGAACCCTTAGCCTTTTCTTTCTCTGGTAAGACAAGATGCCTAGGTGGTACGGCCTAACTTCCTCTCCCCTCCTGATGATCAGTTCTCCCTTCTTGACGTTGTCCCCCTTCCTTATGATGTCCTTTCCTTCGAAGGTCTTTTCCCCTACCTCCAAGTAGTCGTCAACCACCTTTACTCCCTCAACCCTTACAACGCAGTTCGCTCCCTCGGGGATTGGGGCACCAGTAGTCACGTAGTACGCCTCTCCTTCCTTGAGCTTTGGAACCTCCTTGGTTGAGGGGTATACCTTGCCCGCTATCTTCAGCCTTTTTCCCGAGTCTTTGACGTTTATCGCAAAGCCGTCCATGGCCGAAATGTTCGTTGCTGGGATGTCTAACTCGCTGTAGACGTCCTCAACTACCACTCTTCCAACGGCCTCAAGTAGGTCTACCTCAGCTACCTTAGGCGTGAAGAACAAGGCCTCGATCTTTTTCCTCGCTTCCTCTAATGGGATAAGCATCATTAATAAGTCCTCAAAGAAATATATATGGTCTGCATATTCCAAGTGATAGGTAAGAAGGACACTGGAAAGACGAAGGCCATAGAGCTTGCCACCAAGATGTTGACGCAGAAGGGCCTCTTCGTTGCTACAGTGAAGCATTCACATCACGTGATAAACCCCGAGAACAAGGACACATCCAGGTTTATGAGGGCAGGAGCAAAGGTGGTGCTCTTCCACAGCAACGACTGCGCTATCTTCTTTCCCTGCTTTGATTACCTAAGGCTACTCCCAGCTGACGTGGTCATGATTGAGGGGTTTAAGGACTTGAACTTGGGAAAGAAGTTCGAGATAACTAAGGTAGAGGAGGCTGAGGAGATAGCGAGGCGGATAGTGAAGGAGGCTGAGGAATGCGCGCAAGAAGTTAAGATGGAGGTAAACGGGAGAAAAGCTGAGAGGAGTTTCGAGAACTTGATAATATTTAATTTGATGAGGTCTCTCAACATTAGGGAGGTCAAACTAGTTGATTGAAGGTTCGGAAGTAGTGTCACTAGAGTGCAGCGCCTCAGCGCTTGACGCCATGTTTTTCATGAAGAGTCGAAACATAAGGAGAGTAGTTATAACGTGTGATGGGAAGCCCGCTGGCTTATTTACTGTGGATGAGGCACTTAGACAAATACTCTTCTCCACGGAGACTAGGCTAAGGGACGTCAAGCTAAAGCCCTTGGTCTACGTTAAGGCCAACGAGCCAAGGGAGATAGCGACTGCGATGGTTAAGAACAACGTTGACGCAGTGCTCTACAAGGACACAATAGTCACCGAAAAAGACGTGGTCTTCTCGATGTCTTGGGGAAGTGAGAAGGTATCATTATTGGCCAGGTCTGCCATTACCGTGGAGAGCTTCACTAGCGTCTCCACGGCTATCGAGATAATGACTACTCACTCCATAAGGCACTTGCCAGTAGTGGAGAAGGAGCCTAGGGGAATGATATCTGCTAGGGACATAGTTTACTTTTACGTGGATAAGCTAGAGGTCGACGTATCAGTATCTCAAGTAATGTCCCCGGGACTAGTTGCCGTTGACGAGGGGTCCACTTTAAATAGAGCTGTAAATTTAATGAAAAACAAAAACATTGGGAGCCTTTATGTTAACGGAAAAAAGATAATTACTTTAAAGGACTTCATCAAATATTTGGCTAATGTCTGAAATTCTCGACATGTTCGCCTGCCCAATCGACGGTACGAAGATTGACGCTAACCTAACCTGTGAGAAGGGACATAGATTTTCGTACATAGACGGCATTTACGACTTTTTGGGCAAAGAAGTGAAGACTCACGACGTCTTGGAAAAGGTTACGCCCATATACGAGAACGTGTGGGCCCCCCTAGGCTTCTTAATCACTGCAGGGAGGACTTACTCCTCGATTATGGAAGAGGCGGGGAATTACGTCAGCGGGAAGGTCGTTCTGGATGTGGGCACAGGTACTGGAAAGCTTTTCGACTACGCCGGTTGCGAGAGATGCGTAGGACTAGACATATCAACCAAGTTTCTGAGGGCTATGCTCTCTAAGAGGTCCAAAGTGATCGCTGTGAAAGGGGACGCAAGGAAGCTTCCCTTCAAAGCAGAGGTGTTTGACGGAGTAGCGTCGCTGTTTGTTTTACACATGTTGGATAATCCGTCCTTAGCAGTCCACGAGATTTCGAGGGTGATGAAGAGGGAGGCGCGTTGCGCTATAGGGATATTAACCAGCGGAAACTTCATAGCATCCATTTTGGGCAAGTGGTGGAAAATCAGCCTAAAGCACAGGGACTTCTACCTTTCCTCGATCAAGGAGGCGGGCCTTGAATTAGAGGACAGCAAAAGGATGGGCCCTTGGCTCCTACTTAAGTGTAAAAAATCAGGGCATTTTTAGGAGCGATATGGCGAAGAGGACGAAACTCACTCCCTCTCCGAGTTCAGCTAATCTGTCGAGCAGACCGCTCAAGAATAGGGCGTATGCACCTATGTAAGCTCCTATTATTATCCCGAATATGAATATGCCTTGAATGAAGTAAATGGTTAGGTCGCTCTTCTCCCCCATGATGAGGTAGTAAAGCCTCTTGTCTCCAGTGATCCCGAAGACTAGCCTCTCAAAGCCTATTACGATGCCTACAAAGTAGAACGGGTATGGATTGAAGTTCAGCGCAACGCCCAGAAGCTGGCTAAGGCTAAAGTGAATCGTCAGAACCAGGTACAGGGCACTGCCAAACATCAGTAGCCCTATTAGGGAACTGCCCAGCCTGTTGGCTAATACACTATCGAGATTGGCCATCCCCACACACCTACCAGTCTTTCTCCCATCTCTATATCTATTAACTCGCCCAAAATAAGCCCACCTAGCAAGCCGAGTATCATCCCGCCAATCCCGCCAAGTTGCCATCCTATGCCAGCGCCAAGTACACCACCGATGCCTTTACCTAAGTACTTGTCCTGGACTTGATAGACTACAGCGAAGTCGTGTCCGCCCGTCTTCCCCTCTCTGGAAAGTAGGTAGGCCAAGTCAACCAGTGCCTCCTTCAGCTCGTTGAGATCGTTGGACTTATATAGGGCCGTGTAAACTTCTCTGTTGCCATCTTTTCTGTAATAGAGTGGGATGAACCCGGCCTTCTTGAACGTCAACAAGGAGCTCCTAGGGGATCCACTGTTCACCTTGACAACTAACTTATACATACATTCTAGTTTGAGAAAACACCTTTAATAACTTTCTTAAGTTCGAATTGTTAGCCTCAATCTTTTTACATAGTAAGCCAAGTAATTGTTTGGAGAGTCCACCATGGACTTAGATAGGAAAAAATTCTACGCAGTTGTGAGGGTAGATAACTTGGATCTACCTGAGGTTGTGACTAAATCAAGTTTTCATTCACACATTTCCTCAGCCGTAGACGAGGCAATAGAGAACCTCAAGCAGTACCTAAAGAACAACGGTATAAACGGCAAGTTCGACACCCACATAGAGGTCTTCGCCAAGGAGGAGTCAGTTTGTAGGCTTATCGAGATTATTAAAGCCAAAGTCAAAGCTTAATATAATGGTTGAACTCTCCGAGCCCCTGGAAAACTACTTGAAGGAGATTTACGAGATTGAGGCCCAGAGGGGCCACGCAAAGGTCTCCGAGCTGATCGTGGCCTTTAACGTGTCACCTGGGACCATAAGCAAGGCAATAAGCAGGCTGGAATTCCTCGGGCTAATAGTGAGGGATAGAAAGGGGATAAGGCTTACGCCGGAGGGAAGGCGACTGGCCGAGAGGTTGATAAGGTCTCATAGGCTCTCAGAGAGACTGTTGACGGACGTGTTGGGCCTCGACTGGATTAGGGCCCACGAGATAGCCCACAAGTTAGAGCACATATGGCCAAACGACGTCCTAGACAAGATAGACGCAGTGTTGGGCTTCCCGTCAACGTGTCCACACGGGCACCCAATACCGGGAAGGGGAGAAGTAAAGGGAACCCCACTTTCGCAGACGCAGTCTGGCTCATACAAGGTAGTCATGATAGTAAAGGAAGAGGAGTGGATACTAAGGGAGGCTGAAAAGATGGGGCTAATCCCAGGGAGGGTGATATCTGTCAAGAGGGAAGGGGACAAGGTCTTCCTGGAGGTGGACGGTAAACTCGTAGAGGTGCCAAGGGCCCTCGTGGAGCAGGTGATGGTAAACGCCTGAGCTAAACGAACTAATGAAGAAGATTCTCGTGCACATATACAAGTACGGCCCAGACAACCCTTGGTATATGGCGAGGAGGCTCTTAGGCGAGAGCGGTTGGGCTCCAAAGTACAACGAGGACGAAATAGACCTGGCTTGTAGGGAGCTCGAGAAGATGGGCTACTTAACTAGGTTCCAGGGAGCGTTAAAGAAGTCCGTGACGTCTTCAGTCAAACCCTGGCTAAAGGTGAAGGCAAAAGAAATGGGGCACAAACCTAAGGGTATTTACTTTGACCTAACCAAGGAAGGTAGGAAGGTAGCCTCACAGCTGTACAAGGAGTTTAGGGAAAATGAAACTAGTAAAGGCGTTAAGGGAAAATAAGGGCTACAGGTATTACTGGTTCGCCACTTCCCTTATGCACGTCTCTGGGGTAATGTACACTATAGCAGTGGCCTACCTCCTACTCCGGCTCTCCGCTCCCTTATACGTCGGAGTGTCGGGTATATCCATGGTGATATCCGCACTAGCTCCGTTCCCCTCTGGTTTCCTCGCTGACAGGGTAAACAGGAAGAGGACACTTGTCCTGCTAAGGGTTCTACAAGGGGTCTTCATAATAACCTCTTCCTTTGGGGTCCTCGCCTTAGTGATGTCTTACTTGGCGGTCACCTTCTTGGTCTCCTTTTCTTCTCCCTTTTCCGCAGGGATAATCCAGTCCGTACTTAAGAGGGGAGAGGTAATAGGGGCAACATCCCTCAATTCCCTTACAATATCCTTGTTCTCCTTAACCGGAGGAGTCCTAGCCCTAGCCTTCCCTCTCCTGGGAACCCTAACCTTTTTGTTCCTCACCTCTGCGTTCAGAGTGCTCTCGGCCGTGGTCATTTCCCTAATCCCGCTCAGCAGAGGAATGGTGGAAAAAGAAAGCCTTTCCTTGAGCGACATGAAGCTCTCAATACTCGTGTTCTCCGTGGCCTTTGCCTTTGTCGGCATAGCCCCCGTCATTGTGAACAGCTACGCCTTTGACGTCTTTAAGGACGAGCAGAGCTTAGCGCTGGTCTCGGCGTTTACCACTGTAGGTAGCGGAGTTGGAGCTTTCCTGTCCTCGAGGTTCAGCGAGAGGTTTCTCCTCACTACCGCAATACTGGGTGCCCTAGGGTTGGGGGTGTCCATGATCTCCATGTCCCTATTCAAGGACTACGCCGTCTTTACGTTAGTTGTCATTAGGGGAATTTTTACGTCGTTCCAGAACGTGAGCTGGAGGTCGATAATGAGGCTTAACGTTCCAAACCAAGTGATGGGAAGGGTCTGGGGTAGCGTGAAGACGCTCTCTTCAATAGTGGGGGGCGCGTTTAGCGTAGTATATTCCACGTTTTCTGTATATCCAGGGACAGCACTAGATATCCTAGGGTTTTTAATTATCTTGTTCGGAATACTCTTGATAGGAATTGGACGAAATAGTAAGAAAGATCTTGGAGTTCTCAGACCCTTACCTAGTGCTGAAGGAAAAGGTGAAGATTGAGGGCAACAAGCTCACCTATGGGAACTTCAGCGTTACCTTCGAGAGACCCCTGCTTATCTCCGTGGGAAAGGCCTCATATAAGATGGCCAAGTTCTTCCTGGAGAGGGTAAAGCCCGTGAGAAGCATAGTAGTGACTCCCAAGGGCTCAAATGTGATGCTCGATGCCGAAGTCATAGAGTCCACGCATCCCAACGTCAGCGAGCTCAGCGTGAGGTCGGCAAGGGAGGTAAAGGAGGCTTTAGCAAAGGAGAACTACGACCTAGTCCTCTTCCTACTCTCTGGCGGTGCATCTGCCCTCATGGAAGATCCCCTTATACCCTTGGAGGAGTTTTACGAGCTCAACAGGGCCCTAGTCTCCTCTGGACTTTCCATAAACGAGATCAACGTAGTTAGGAAACACCTCTCCACGGTCAAGGGAGGCAACTTGGGCCTACTGTCCAGGGCCCCCGTGGTCACCTTTATAGTTAGCGACGTCCCGGGGAATGACGTGAGTAGCATCGGCAGTGGACCTACAGCCCCAGACCCCTCCACAGTGGAGGATGCAAGAGACATCCTCTCCAGGATAGGCCTCGAAAAGTACTCATCCTTTTTGAGAGAGACGCCAAAGAATCTAGAAAACGTCAGGAACTTCGTTATCCTAGACAATATGCATGTGCTAAAACGCCTCTCTCAGATCCTCCTAAACCCCTTCATACTTACTTCAGAAATAAGGGGTGAGGCAAGTAGCCTTGGGGAAAACCTTGCCTCGATCTACAACTCCTCAATGGAGTACTCGATCCCCTTTTCCGGTAAGTTTTCACTAATAGTTGGAGGGGAGCCAGAGGTCACCATAAGGAAGGGGGAGAGGATAGGAAAGGGAGGGAGAAACGGAGAAGTCGCGTTATCTTTCCTAAAGTGGGTAAGGAAAAGGGGCAAGTTCAAGCTGTACGCCATAGCCACTGACGGTATAGACGGCAACAGCGAATACGCCGGTTGCGTTATAGACGAAGGATTTGACCTAGGCTACAGAGAGATAAGCGAAGCCCTGGCAAATCACTCCAGTTATGAGTTACTGGAGAAGTACAGGGTAACAGTAAAAACTGGGCTGACATACACTAACGTAAACAACGTCTACTTGCTTATCTCGTGATTCCTTATCTTCTTCTGTAGCATCAAGAGACCTCTGGCTATTGCCTCAGGTCTTGTTGGACAGCCTGGTAAGTAGATGTCGACCGGGATCCCTATTTCCGATGGCAAGACCGTGTTGTAAGAGTTCCAGAATATCCCTCCCTCTAGACTACACGCGCCCATGGATATTACATACTTGGGCTCCGGCATCTGCTCCCACACTATCCTCGCCGCTCTGGCCATCTTCCTCGTCATAGTCCCCTCAATCACGAGCAAGTTTGATTGCCTTGCTGAGGAGAACGGAAGTAGGCCAAACCTTTCCCCGTCGAACCTCGCTGCGGCAAAGGCCCCGAATTCAGTTCCACAGCAACTGGTGGTAAGGTGAGGTGGCCACAGCGAGAAGGAAATTCCCCAGTCTATGAGTTTCTTGATGGGTTTCCTGTTGATTAACCATTGGGCCGCCTTTTTGGCTGCCTCCTCCACGTTTCCAACTAACAATAGCTCTTCAGTCACAGTGCATCATTTAGTTAATCGTAGTGACAAATTATATACTTTTTTAACAAAACTTTTATCGCGGGTAAATACGCTCTCTGTAATCGTCAATTCTGTATCTAGGAAAAATGGAAATTTTTCATTTGTTCATCACATCGATCAGAGATCACCTCATCAATCACCCCTCAGCTTTTATCAACATGGAACAGCGAGCTTTATGGTTTGTGGATAAAAATAAAGTCTAATAGGATTCTCCTTTAGTTTATGATAATTAAGGTAGACCCTTTGAATCCTGAAATCGACAAGATAAGGATAGCTGCAGAGGTCATAAAGAAGGGAGGTTTAGTAGCATTCCCCACTGAAACAGTTTACGGGCTCGGTGGGAACGCCTTCAACCCAGAGGCTGCAGTAAAGGTTTTCAAGGCGAAGAACAGGCCCATGGATAACCCCCTAATAGTCCACATTTCCGACCTAGACCAGCTCTTCGAGGTAGCAAGGGGCATACCTGACCACGTGCTTGAGGTGGCTCAGAAGGTATGGCCAGGACCCCTAACCTTTGTCTTACCTAAGACCGATAAAGTCCCAAAGGAGACCACTGGAGGCCTTGACACTGTGGCAGTAAGGATGCCTGCCCATCCCATAGCCCTCCAGCTGATAAGGGAAAGTGGCGTTCCTATAGCAGCCCCAAGCGCCAACTTGGCTACAAGACCTAGCCCCACAAGAGCTGAGGACGTAATAGATGACTTAGACGACAAGGTAGACGTTATAATTGACGGCGGGGAGACGTTCTTTGGAGTGGAGTCCACTATAATTAACGTCACTGTTGACCCACCAGTCCTACTTAGGCCAGGGCCGTTCACGGTGGAGGAGCTGGAGAAGCTATTTGGCAAGATAGTTGTCCCCGAGGAGATAAGGACTGGCGGGTTTAAGGTTGCCTTGGCCCCGGGCATGAAGTACAAGCACTATGCTCCTAGGAAAAAGATGCTCTTAGTAGAAAATATGTCAATTTTCAGGGAAGTGGTGGAGGCGCTGAGGAAGAAGTACAAGGTGGCCGTGCTGTGCTCAACCGAGATGGCTCCCATGTTCGACGACCCTAAGATAATCCTGGGTAGCGAGAAGAACTTGTACGAGGTGGCGAAGAACCTGTTCGCGTCGTTTAGGAAATTAGATACGTTGGACGTGGACCTTGGCGTTCTACAGTCATTTCCCGAGGCTGGGATAGGATTGGCAATCATGAATAGGGCAAGGAAGGCGTCTGGGATGTCAATTATTAAGGAGATGGAGGATATAGAGAAATATGTTGGTAATTAAGCTGGACAAGGTCACCTCGACCCAGGATTTTGCGGAAGCAGTGTACTCCCTGCTCTATTCCGAGTACATAGTAGTTGCAGAGGAGCAGACCAAGGCTAGGGGTAGGCACGGAAGGGAGTGGTATTCGCCAAAGGGAGGCCTCTGGTTTACCTACGTCAAGTACAATTTCCTCCCGAGTCAAGTGCCAATGGCTACCTTGAAGTCCTCCCTTGCCATAAGGCAAGTCTTAGGCAAGTATGTAGATGCAAGGATAAGGTGGCCAAACGACATAGTGGTTAACAAGAAGAAGATCTCAGGAGTCCTCGTGGAGGCGATAGCTCAAGGTGAGACCTCCACGATTTTCATAGGCACTGGAGTTAACACTAACGTTACCGCTTTTCCTCAAGGGATTTCCGCGACTTCACTCTTCCTCGAGACGGGAAAGGAGTTCAACAACGACGAACTCCTGCTCGAGCTCGTTAAGTCCATTGACGAGTACCTAAAGATAGGGGACAAGGAAGCGATAGAAGAGGTCAACCGCTATTTGTCCATAAAGGACGAGAAGGTGAAAATCTACGGCAGGGACTTCGCAAAGGAGTGCGAGGCCCTATTCGTGGACAACTACGGAAGGTTAATAACTGACTGCGGTATATTTGAAGTGGAGGACGTCTTAAGGCTGGAGTCTTCTTAGGGCCTCCCAGAGCGACTCAAGGTAAGAGGGGTGGGGGGCGAAGAACTCCTTTGCCTCTGAAAGAGGCATTTTGGACAGTACCGACGCTATCGTCACTATTTCCTCCGCTCTCTCACTGAAGGCCACTGCTCCAGTGATCCTTCCTTCTTTTTGACAGACCTTTACGAAGCCCTCCGTCTCCTTCTCGGCTATGGCCCTAGGGTTTTCAGCCATGTTCACCCTGACGCATTGGCCCTCCATTTTACCGACATACGCTATCTGGGGCTCAGTATAGATGACTTTGGGTACCATCTCGCCCACGTACTTTTCCTTAAGGCCTATAGCGTTCTTCCCTGCTATTATCCCCTTGTGTATTGCCTCGTGTGCCGTAAAGCTCCCAGTTACGTCACCTGCCGCATATATGTTGCCCACTCCGGTGTACATCCTCTCGTCTGTTTTTATCCAGCCAGAGAACGTTCCCTCGAACCCCTTCAAGGAAGGCCTTCTCCCGAACGTGAATACTACTAGGTCCACGTTAACAGTCTCATTCCCGAACAAGACCTTCTTCTCATCTACCTTCGCTAAGTCGCCTAGGTGCAACTTTACCCCAAGTCTCTGGAAATACTTGGTGACCTCGGATCTTAAGTCTTCGTCTAAGTAGGGCAATAGCCTGTTCTCCTTTTCAAATATGTGAACTTCCTTTCCCAGCATCTTAAAAAGCCATCCGTACTCGACTCCCCCAACTCCTCCGCCTATTAGCCCTACCACGTTAAACTGTCCATCTAAGTAGGGAATGTTGTCTGAGGCTATTGTTCCCTTAACGCTGGGCTTCTCGGTACCAAGGGCTAGCACTACAGAGTCTGCCTCCATGCTCTGCCCTCCCACGTTTATTTTACCAGAGCTAAGGGAGGCTAAGCCGTGTACAACCTCTACGCCGTAGCTCTCCAAGGTCGCCTCAACTCCCTTTGACAGCCTGTTAATGGCGTCCTTCGCTAACATTTTAGCATCCTCAAAGGAGAACTCGACCTTTCTGCCAAGCCTTCCAAGCTGATACGCAATTACCCCAGGGTGGAGCATCGCCTTGGAGGGTATACAGCCGTAGAGGACGCAAGTCCCCCCAAGCTTTTCGTCTTTTTCTATTAGCGTCACCTTAGCATGTGAGCAGGCTGTTATTGCTGCGTAAAGTCCCGCGGGCCCGCTCCCAACTACAACTACTCTCATATGGTAAAATGAAAAGAGGTAACTAAAAAATTACTTTACAACGAGTACCGGTATCTTGGCCTCCTGGACAATCCTAGTGGACACGCTACCTAATAGGAGCCTCTTAAATGTAGAAAGACCTCTGCTCCCTGTGACTATAAGGTCAACCTTGTTTTTAGTCGCATAGTCGAGGATTGCCCCAGCGGGGTCCCCTTCAAGTACTTCTCCATTGGCGTTTACCCCCTTGGAGGCTGCCTGCTTCTTTGCCTCCTCCACGTCGCCCTTAGCCTTGTTGTAGACGCTCTCAATCACTTCTGCAGGGACTGGGGCAATACCCGCACCAGCAAAAATCGTCGAGTCAACGACCTCCACAATGTCCAGCTTAGCCGAGTACTTTGAAGCCAGTTCTATGGCGACGTCTAGCGCTCTCTTTGAGTTGTCCGAACCGTCATAAGCTACGAGTATATGAGAGAACATAAATCCTTATTGAAGAAAAGAAATATTAAATTTAATTACTGATTAGGAGACGTGCAATCCCCTTATTAGAAGATCTCCAGACATTACATTGTCTACTAGCTTTCTTTTCTTTCCTTCTGCCTCTATACCCCTCAGTAAGTCAACAAGGTTACCGGTGATTATGACGTCTCTTACTCCTTTCATGTCCTTGGAGAACCACGCTACTGGGGCGGTTACGCTGAACTCTCCCGTGTCGAAGTTGCTCGTGTGGACTCCCTGAACTTGATCTACTACGAGGTAGTTCTCTCTGCTTTCTAGAAGGTCCTTGTGCTCTATGACGAGGTTTGAGGGAGATATCCCAGGAGTAGTGAGGTAGCTCCTGGAAGCTGAGGCCGTGTGCTCGCTCTTGGACTTCAGTGCCCAGAACCAATTGCTGAGGAATCCCTTTACTTTCTTGTCTATTACCACGTTAATCCTAGACCCCTGCCCTTCTCCGTCGAACGACCTAGAGTACAAGGAGTCTTGGAGGGTCGGGTCGTCAACTACCTTAAGGCCTTCGTTTACCTGCATTCCCTGCCTTAAGGGACTCTTCCCCCTGAACTGGTTTTCCCTGCTAACGGCGTGAGATAAGAGAGGGAAAACTAGCTCCGCAACTGCCTTTGGCGTAAGTATCAGAGCGTCGACCTTTCCTTTAATCTTCTCCCTGTTCTTGGTCACGTCAACCTTGGCCTTTACCTCCTCAATTAAGTCACCGACGTCCGTGGAAGGGTCTCTGAAAGACTTGTACTCCACGATCTCCGGCGATACGTTGGTCCCTTCCTTGTTGTTGGCCATTACCACTACGCTAATTCCCTTTCTCCTCTCTTCCACCTGAAGGCCCTCCGTGTTTACCAAGCCCACCGTGCTCTCGTAGGCCTCAGAGTGGATCGTTATCACGTTTACCGACTCGTAGAGCTCCCTCAGAGTCTCCACGTACTTCAGCGTTACCTCCCTTAGATCGAATTCCTTGGCGAGCGGCAAGTAGTTTACCTTAGAGGGAAGGGGGATCTGATTTGCTTCGTCCTCCTCCGAGACCTTCCACGAGCTTATGGCGTTCTCTATTAGGCTCTCGCTTGGTCTGGTGGAAAAGGCAAAACCCATCTTCCCTTCCTTGAACACCCTTAGTCCGTATCCTTCCTCGAAGAGGTCCTTGGAAGAGTATTGTCTTTCTATCCTTATTGAGAACTCCCTCCTCTTGACGTAAAATAGCTCCGCTGAGAAGCCTAGGTTTTTTGCCTTTGAGATTACCTTGTCAAGCAACTCCTCCCACCTTTATCTTTACCTTAATGTACGGGCCACCAGTGCCCACGGGGACGCTTTGTCCACCTTTACCGCAGAAGCCTGGCCAAACGTCGAACTCCTTAGATACCGCCGATATGCTGTTGAGCGTCTCTAAGGTGTAGCCGGAGATACCAACGTTTCTAAGGGGCTCCTTTACCTCCCCGTTCTCTATCCTATACCCCTCCTGTATCCCAAACTGGAAAGAGCCGTCTGGGCTTGTCTGACCGCCCAAGGGGGAGGACAAGAGGTACCCCTCCTTCACTTCCTTGACCATCTCATCCAGTTTCCAGTCGCCCGGGTACATGAAGGTATTCCTCATCCTAATTAGCACTGGTGTCCTGAAGCTCTCGGCCCTAGCGTTTCCCGTGGGCTTCTGTCCCAGATAGGCGGAGTAATACCTATCAGTCATGAACTCCTTAACTACCCCCTTTTCTATGATTTTCACCTCTCTGCCCTCCACTCCCTCATCGTCGTATGGGGTGATCCCAATTGCCATATCGTAGGGGAGGGAAGGGGAGTCGGAGACGCTGACGAACTCTGGGGCTATCCTCTTTCCCTTTAAGGGCTCCAGTATCCCGTTTGTCGCCAAGTCTGCCTCAGCTAAGTGGCCTAGAGCCTCGTGGGAGAAGACCCCTACTACATCTGGGGCGAGGACTGTCTCGTAAGTCCCGGCCTTGGGGATGACTCCCTTCAGCTGGTTCTCAATCCTCCTCCTAATCGTGGAGACGACCTCGTTGGCGTCAAACACCTCCAGCGGGTAGCCCAAGGTAGTGGACTTACCAATAAAGGCTGAGGCAACCCTGTCTGCCTCCCTAGCTATTACCGTCACGTATATCCCGGAAAGGGAGTACTCCTGGATGATCTCCCTCTCCTCGCTACTGAAGTACTCCTTGTGGAAAACGTCATTGTAGTACCTTACGTTGACCGACTTCACCCTCTGGTCCCTCATCAGCTCATCCTTCAGCATAGACAAGTCCTTCGCCACTTCCTCTATTGACTTAGTCAGGGGCTTCCTCTCCTTTACCTTGACCTCGTCCTTCTTTGAAGGCAGGAAGACTATGTTGGCCCTTGAGTCCCCGACCGCGCTGTCGATCGCGTTCTTAACCATCTCCTTCCCCCCAGACACAAAGCTGGAGTAGCCCCAGTTACCGTTGTAGAGTACCCTTAGAGAGTATCCCTCCTCTACCCCGTTAACTGGGACGTACTTCCTGCTCTCACTCACAACTAGGGATACCTCCTTTACCTTGTAATACCTCAAGTCGGCGAACGACGCTCCTTCTCTCTCTGCCTCTGCCAATAGCTCATGCATTTTAAAAGCTTCACCGACAAAATATAGCATATGAACGTTGAAAAACTTAGTGTGTCACTGCCAAAAGAGCTGGTACAAGAGCTGAATAAGTTCATGGAGAAGAATGCGATAGGGGATAGGTCAAAGATCTTCCAAATAGCGTTGAGGAACTTCCTGGACGAGAACGAAAAGGACAATGCGGTGGTATACGGTATAATAAATGTGGTGTACGACGAGCACGAAGCCTCCTGGGACTTCCTAGAACTCCAGCACGAGTACCTAGACAAAATAATCTCCACTATGCACCTCCACTTGAATGAGAGGGACTGCATGGAGGCGATAGCTGTAAGGGGAACTAGGAGCGAACTTGTAAATCTTAACTCGAAGCTTTCACAAATAAGAGGCGTTAAAAAGTCCAGGCTACTTATTTCTTATGAGGTAAGATGAGAGTAACGGTCTCAAAGGAATGCAGAGAGATGGGAATTTTCATAGCCTACACCGAAGTTCTGGGTTTGAGGAACGGGCAGGGCAACTTAGAGGAAGAGATCAGAAGGATAGAGGAGGAGTTCTCGGGACAAGACCCCGACTCGCTGAGGAACGACCCCGTTGTGAGGGCTTATAGGAACTTCTACTGGAGGATTGGTGTGGACCCAACTAAGGTTAGGCCTAGCGGAGAGGCCTTAAGGAGGAGGATTGCGAGGAACGGGAAACTTCCGAGAATAAACGATATAGTGGACGCAGGGAACATTGGTAGTGCTAAGACGCTGGTACCAATAGGAATATACGACTTGGCAAAGATAAAGGGGGAGCCCTCCTTGGTTATATCTAGGGGAGACGAGGAGTTCCTTGGAATAGGCAAAAAGGCCACAGAAAAGGTGGAGAAGGGGATACCCATTCTTGTTGATGGTGAAGGGAGGGTAATGCATATCTATCCCCACAGGGACTCCGTTTTGACTAGCGTCGACCTAAGCACTAAGGACGTCCTAGTAATAGGAGCTGGAGTGCCAAATGTAAGCTACGAACTGGTTGCAGAGGCTGTCAAGATCACATCTAACCTTTTATCTAAGATAGGGGGTAAAATTGTTCACGAGGTCGTAATAACTTGAGGCTAATGCTCGTGGGATATGGTAACGTGGGAAAGGCGTTTCGGAAGTTGTTACACGAGAAAAAGGTAAACGCAACAATTTCGGCCATAGTTACTAGTAGGGGGGCTATGTTTAGGGACGCGGAGGAGTTTGTGACGGAGAAGAGATTAACCGCATTAGAAGCTTTGGAGGAGGTAAAGCCTAACGTAGTGGTGGACATGAGCGTGGCCAACTACAGGGACGGAGAGCCGTCGCTTAGCTTGTACTTGAGGGCGTTAAGCCAAGGAATACATGTGGTCACCACCAACAAGTCTCCCTTGGCCTTGAAGTTCCAGGAGATAATGGACACCGCTAAAAGACATAATGCTAAGGTGGGCTTTCAAGCGACTGTCATGAGCGGAACGCCCTCAATAAACTTAGCGAGGGTCATGCCCTACGTGCAGACAATAAGGCTTAGGGGGATACTCAACGGGACCACCAACTATATATTGACCAAAATGCACGAGGGGCTTAGCTACGAGGAGGCATTAAAAGAGGCACAGGCAAAGGGATATGCGGAAGCGAATCCAGAGCTGGACGTTAACGGTTTCGACGCTGCAGCGAAGCTAGCAATTCTTGCTAACGTGTACTTGAAGTCCAGGGTAACAATTAACTACGTGAAGTTCACTGGCATTAAGGGGATAACTAAAGAGGACATAGAAAGGGCTAAGAGGGAAAACTCAAAGGTAAAGCTAGTGGCCTATGCAGACAGGAACCTAATCAAGGTTAGTCCAGAGATGATTAGGCAAGGGGACGAGCTATACAGCGTCGATGGGGTGAACAACGCACTCCAAGTGGAGACTGATGTCCAGAAGGTCACTATTATCGGACCTGGAGCAGGTCCGTTAAACGCCGCCTACGGAGCCCTTAGCGACCTATCCTTGATAATCAACGGGGCTGAACTACTGTAATCCATGGTTAATTTTATTTCCGGTAGCATAACTGAGTTCAAGGAAAGTTAATATGAGATTATAATAATGACAATGTAGTGAAGCGTCTTGTAAAAAATTTTTATTCTCAGGATAGAAATTAAACACGAGAAGATGGCTCTGGGTTTTACGCCAAAGTTAATCTATTATGCGAAGTTAAGTAAGCCTAGAATAATATGGCTACTAGACTTAGCAGCTCTGGCAGGTGCATTCCTAGCTGGTAGAATTTTACCGTTGGACCTCGCAGCAGTTTTGATAGGGGGTACACTAGCTTCAGGGGGATCGATGATCGTAAACGAGGGAATAGAAATAGAGAAGGACAAGGTAATGAAGAGGACTTCGAGGAGACCTACAGTAATGGGCTATGTGAATAAAAAGGAGGCAATAGTGGTAGGTTCAATCATGTTGCTTTTAGGTACGGCTATTGGGCTAATAGCCAACCCTCTGACTTCGTTCTTCATTCTACTGGGAGGGCTAATCTACATCCTGGTTTACACAGTTTGGCTAAAGCCTAGATCTCCCATTAACATAGTTATTGGAGGATTTGCGGGAAGCGCTGCAGCGTGGGCAGGGTACGCAGCCATGGTAGACAAGTTTGACCTCGCTTCCTTCCTACTGGGCTTCCTTATATTTATGTGGACTCCAGGGCACTTCTGGTCCCTTGCCCTAAAGTATAAGGAGGACTACGCAAAAGCTGGAATACCGATGCTCCCTGTAATTATGCCGGAGAACTTCTCAGCCAAGATGATAGCCATCTCGAATGCCTTAATGATACCCTTCGCTCTGGGCTTGTACTTTTACCTTGGAACTACCTACTTAATTGTGTCCGCTGTTATGTCCACAGTACTCATGTACTTTAGCGTTAGACTCGTGAGGAATCCAAATGCCGAGGAGGCGTGGACTTCGTTTAAGGTTTCCTCCCCATACTTGGCCGTCCTCCTTATAACTATCATAATCCTCAAGCTAATGAGTATTATTTAGGATTCTTTCAAGCCAACTAAGGAATTTTCCCTCTGTGTTAAGTGAAAACGCTCTTTCCTGGTAAAATTACTCTCCTTCTTTCACTTAATAACTTACGTGGAGAACGGGAGAAAAGAAGGTTGTTCTTGGTTAATAAGAAATTGACACCTTCATGTTGGCTATTTTCTTATTATTTATCTCTATCTCAATGATTAGATCACCACATCTCTTCCTCAGCACCATCTTGTCCTCAGAAAGGGAAATCTTTAGGCTGGAACATGAACCGGAAGACTTTAACTTGTAGTAGTAGTACGGGTTCCTCATCTTCTTCAAGGCTTTGTGGAGTAACTTTTCGAATACCTCGTTGGGGTCGCTAAAGTTCTCCATGTCCACTGGCAGGTCGAACTTGATCTCGATGTAGTATTCGTTTACGTTTATGGTCATGTTCTCGTATTTCCTGGAGGTCAAGTAGTTCACTAAAACTGGCGAGATGGCTGAGTATATGAGTACCAAGTAGAGATAGCTTCTGATAAAGAAGAAGGAAACTAGAGAAGAGGATATTACGAAGAGCGGAAGGGAAATAAGCAGATACGGCAGGGATTCCTCAAAGTCCCTGAGCTTTCTTCCAAGCAGGAATCCCACAACAGGGCCTCCGACCATGGGCACTGCAGAGGTCAAAGAAGTTAGTATATTTCCTTTTTCCAGCCCTTGCATGATTAATATTACCGAGTACCAGAATTAAAGCGTTATTTTAAATATCTTTTCGTAGAGATATCTACACATGGAGACCGTAGATATCAAAAAAGACAATGGCATTGGATGGATTTTTCTAAACAGGTCTGATAGGTTAAACGCGATAAATATGGACATGATTCAAGAATTATGGATAACAATTAAAAACTATGAAGAAGACAACGAGGTAAAGGTCATACTGATTACCGGGAGGGGAAAGGCGTTCTCAGCAGGCGCAGACATTTCCCAGTTCAAGGAACTCACGCCAACTGGAGCGTGGGTGTTTGCCAAGAAGGGCAGAGAACTTATGGACTACATAGAGAGGGTACCAAAGCCCACCATTGCCATGATAAACGGCTACGCTCTGGGAGGTGGACTGGAACTTGCGATGGCCTGCGACTTCAGGATTGCCTCAGAGGACGCAATGCTCGGCCTCCCTGAGATAAACTTGGGCATATACCCCGGATTTGGAGGGACGCAGAGATTGGTGAGACTCGTTGGGAAGACAAAGGCCTTGGAAATGATGATGACAGGCGACAGGATAACCGCACAAGAGGCAGAGAGGATTGGTCTGCTCAACAAGGTAGTCCCAAAGGAAAAACTTGAGGAGGAAACGATTAAGTTCGCCCAGAAATTAATGGAGAAGTCTCCCATAATACTCTCGATACTGAAGAGCGTTGTGCTGTATGGTAACGACGCCCCCCTATTGGACGGCTTAAACATGGAGAGCTTGGGGTGGGGATTCGTGTTCTCCACCAACGACCAGAAGGAGGGGGTAAACGCGTTTTTGGAGAAGAGGAAGCCCAACTTTCAAGGCAAGTGAGCTATCTTTTTATATAAACACAGGCTCAAACCTGTCGTCAAATGCGTGTTTTGACAGCTTCCCCTTTATGGGGAGCCTATACCCACAGTACTTACACCTCATGTCGTCAGTAAGGTACCACTCAAGTATCTGGAACCCATACCTTCTTATGACCATTCTCCCGCAGTTAGGGCAATAGGTGTTCTCAAACGGGTGTCCAGGCACGTTGCCAATGTAGGGGAACTTGAAGCCCATCTCCTTGGCCAGCTTGTAGTGGGCCTCAAGTGTTTCAACCGGGGTCCAAGGTAGGTAGTTCAGCTTGTAGTCAGGGTGAAATCTTAGGAAGTGTATGGGGACGTCTGGACCAAGAATATCGTATATCTTTTTCAACAGAACCTTGGCGTACTCTAGGCTGTCTCCTATCTGCGGGACAATTAGGTCAGTTATCTCCACGTGTATACCCCTTTTGTGCAGGTCCTCGATTGTCTCCAAGATCGGCTCCGGCCCTGACGCTCCAGTATACCTCTTCATGAACTTTGGCTCCCCGTTACCCTTGAAGTCTACTGTTGCTGCGTCAAGGAACTCAGTCACATAGCCCACTAGCTCTGGTGTCCAATAGCCATTTGTAACCATGGTGTTGAAGAGTCCTTTTTTCCTTGCGATCACTCCAACGTCGTGAGCGAATTCAGCAAAAATTGCAGGCTCATTGTATGTGTACGTGATTCCCTCGCTCTCGTAGGATATCGCCATCTCCACTATTTCCTCTGGGGTTAGTTCGGTTCCCTCAGCCTTTCTCCTTTGGCTTATGTCGTAGTTCTGGCAGTACATGCACATCCAGTTACACCCATAGGTGGAGAAAGAGAATACTTTGGACCCAGGGTTGAAGTGGACTAAAGGCTTCTTCTCTATTGGGTCCACGTGGGCCGCTGCCACCTTTCCGTAAACGTCTAAGTAGAGCTTTCCGTTTCTCACAGTCCTCACTCCGCAGAAGCCAGTTTGTCCCTCGCCTATAAGGCACCTCCTAGCGCAGGCTAAGCACCTAACTCTGCCGTTCTCTTTTCTATACAGAGTTGCTTCCTTGCTCATTAATTATATTCTCTCAATCTCAGGATATAAACATGCCTAATCGCTACATTCTTTTTTACCCTCCAATTGATGTAGAGAAACTGGAGGGAGTAAGAGTAATTGACGTCAGGAAATGCAAGTTTACTGAAATAGACGTGATGGATGACCCGCAGAAGGTCGTTGCAGTGCTAGGTGAACCCCTCTTCGTTATGGACGCGAACAACGTCAACGGCAAGTTCTCGGAGCTTTTCTACCAGTGTAGGTTTTGGGAGGCCCACGAGATTCTCGAGGAAAAGTGGAAGAGGGCAAAGGGGGAAGAAAAGGACTACCTTCACGCCCTAATCCTAGTATGCGCTTCCCTCATAAATTTCCTGAAAAACAAGGTGGAAGTCTCGGATAAACTAATGGACGAGGCACTATCTCTTATATCCAAACTTCCTGAGGATCTCCTTCCTCTCCTTTATGTCCGCCTCTCCCTCGACGCCTAGAGGAGTGTAGCCGTCGACTACCCCTATTATTCCTCTCCCTTGGTCCGTCTCAGCTACAAGTACTTGTAATGGGTTTGCGGTAGCTGCGAATATCCGGATAACCTCTTCCACAGACTTTATCCTGTTCAACACGTTAATTGGATAGCCGTTTTTCAAGTACACTATGAAGGTGTGCCCCGCGGATATCTTCTTCAAGTTCTCTATGGCCAACTTTACGAGCTCTTGGTCGTTCCCGTCCCACCTTATGAGCCTTTTACCACTTGCCTCGGAAAACGCCAGTCCGAACTTTAGGGAGGGAGAAGAAGAAGCTAGGGTCTCGTATAAGTCCTCAACAGTTTTTATGAAATGTGATTGACCCAATATTACGTTAGTTCCCTCTGGTATGTCTATCCTTACGACGTCTATCTTAACGCTCATAGTAAAATGTAAAGGAAAAGGGATTAAAACGTTTTATTCGTAGAGATAGGCGTAATTTAACGTGACTTCCTTGTTGGCGTTTAACTCCACGTGCACAGTGTAGTGTCCAAGCTGGGTTATTTCCACCGTGTAGCTGCCTGGAGGTAAGTAAAAGGTCGCTATGCCGTCTGAGTTAGTGTAGTTCTGGTAGAAAGAGCCGTTAGCTCCCTTTACCCACACTACGGCGTTAGTCAGCGGAGACTCTCCGCCAAACGGACCGTAGTTCATTATCACCTTGACCTCTAGGACGTAGTTACCATCTTGAGGGATAGTAGAAATCGTGGATATCGTCAGGGTGGTCTTGTATCCCGATGCAAGGTAAACGCCAGCAAAGGTGAGCACTAAGATTAAGACCCCTAGGCCAAGAAGTAATACCTTGTTCATGGTTCATAGTAAACTACAAAACACTAATATTTAAAACGAATCAGTATAAGGAGGAGCGTAACGGGGTTGCTGGAGAAGGTAATCCAAGGTCTAAGGTACTCAGTTAAATACGATAAGTCCGTCTTAAGGAGGTACACCATCCTTGGGGCGTTCGACGGCATACTTTTGGCAACTGGGATACTAATATCTAGCAGTGCAGTCAAGATACTCCCTCAAGACATATTTTTGTCTGTGGCTAGCGGAATCATAGCTATAGCGATCTCTTCCACGTGGAACGCCCTAGTGGTAGAGGCAAAGGAGAGGGAAAAGGAGTTCAGGGATTTGGAAAGGCAAATGATGAGAAAACTAGACGGCACAATATACGAGTACGGGATGAAGTCCACCATAGTGCTCTCTGCGTTGCTTCACGGTGCCTCACCTTTCTTGGGACTAATACCAATTTTAGTTTACACCTACACACGAAGTGTTATGTTGGGCGTAGGGGCTTCCTTGGCCTCACTATTCGTTCTAGGGGTGCTTTACGAGGGGGACTTGAAGGAAAAGCTCGTCTCTGGAGTGATTATATTCATAGCTGGGGTGGTAACGGTTTTAATAACAGCGTTGATAAGCCGTTAGAGCCGATCAGAGCCACCAACCAGTGGTACTCCAGCAACCAAAACGCGTCATCATATCCTGGCACGAGTTCCTGTCTCCCTTGTTACACTTCTCGCAAAGCGCGCCGTAGTCCTTGACCGTCTCTGGATCGCAAATTATTTTACCGCATATTTCTACGCAAATTTTGTCTCCTTCTTTAATATAACACTGTATATACATACAATCACCTTTTTAAACTACTTATACCATATAAACATAATGCAGTCCCTTAAAAGAGTGGACAGACAAAAGGAGTTCACTGAAAAAGTAAAGGATCTAGTCCAGGAGATAGAAGAAGATGACCTAAAGGTAGTAACTTTCATGGAGTACACCACACCTCCAGAGAAAGTAAAACCGAAGGTTATTAAATTCGACAAGGTGGTAAAGCTCCTCAGAGTAATAGCTGAGGAGGGGAAGGTGGAGAAGGGAGTTGCCAAGATCATGCTGTACTCCCCATCGACTGGGAGGTCTAGGGGTCTCACCCCAACAATGATGGCTGGCTTTCAATACATCCAGAAGGGGATGAGCACTAAGCCCCACTCCCACAACATGGCTTCAATATATCTAGTAGTTAAGGGAAAGGGATACTCCGTAATTGACGGGGAGAAGTATTACTGGGAAGAGGGCGACGTCTTCGTGGTTCCAGCAAACGCTGTGCACAGTCATGTAAATACTGGAGAAGAGGACGCGATACTGTTCGACGTCACGGATTCGGGTCTACTAGAGAACCTAGGAATCCTGGAGTTCAAAGAAGAGTAAAAGGAAAAAAAGTCATTTTCCTGTTTTCTCCCCCCAGACCAACTTGTACACTTTGAACAGTTTTTCGTCCCTCCACTTCGATAACTCTTGGAACGTCTTTCCCTTAACGAATTGGTAATCCTTCATCTGCTGTATTGCCTTCACTACCCCAGTGTAGGGGAACTTGTCGTACTTAGCGAGGGTGTGCATCCACTCGTTTGCTCCATAGCCAAATCCCCTGCTGAAGAAGTACTCCAGTCCTCCCTCACCTCCGCCAAGGTGGTAAGTTAAGAAGGGACCCATGAACGCCCACCTTAGGCCTATTGCTGCCGTCATGACCTTATCTATGTCCTCCACAGTCGCCACTCCCTCGTCAACGAGGTAAACAGCTTCCCTAAAGAGGGCAAAGGCCAGCCTGTTGCCAATGAAGCCTGGCACCTCTTTCTTGAGGACCACAACGACCCTGTCCAGGTACTCCATGAACTCCTTGCTCACGTCTATCGCGGTCTGGGAGGTCTTCTCGCCGGGGACAATCTCGACTAGGGGTAATAGGTGGGGTGGATTCCAGGGGTGTACTATGATCCCCCTCTCAGGGTACCTCCTCATCGCCTTCTGTATTTCCGTCATTAGCAGGCCAGAGGTAGAACTGCCCAACACCACTTCCTTACCTAGTTTTTCGTCCAAGTAGGAGAACAGCTTCTTCTTGACGTCGTAGTCCTCTATAACCGCCTCTATTACGTAATCTGCTCCGTTTATTGCCTCGTCGAGGTTAGTGGTTGGCTTTACGTTCTTCATGTATTCCTCTGAGGGCTTCTCCACTAGTCCCAAGTTCTTCATGACGTCCAAGTACCCTTTGACCTTCGCTATCCCCTTGTCAAGCGTTTCCTTCTTCTCAGTGTAGAAAGTAACCTCGTACCCTTTGCTTGCGAGAAGGGTTGCCCAACCTGAACCTATTAGCCCAGCGCCTACCACGGTTACGCGTTTTATCATAGACACTTATACTGTTTAAGGAGTATAAGTACATTTCTCACGTTTAATTTTTATTTACACGCCTCCCTATATACCTATGGACGTAGCCAAAATAGTCGACTACTTGAATGGCATTGAGCCAAAGCTCTCCGCTAGGTCTGACAGTAGGGAACAGCTCCTCCTGAAGTCTAGGGAGCTAATAAGGCTCTGCGGGGAGACTATTTCCCTAGCCCACAGACAGAAAAGGGATGAGGCCTTGAAGAAGTTCCAAGAGGCGATGAACAAGGCAAGGGAAATCGAGCAGATAGTCTCCAACTACCCAGAGCTCCTCTATGGAGACGTGGGAACTGCATTCCAGGAATTGGCTGAGGCGTCGATAGTGCTTTCCTTCTACTTTGACGTGGAGCTTAGGCTACCCAACGACCTGGGTATACCGGACATATACTACATAACTGGGATAGCAGACGCGGTTGGGGAAATGAGGAGGACCCTGCTAGAGAAGCTCAGAAAGGGGGATGGGGTGAAGGAGGCAGAACGTATCCTAGAGTACATGGACGTGATTTACGAGAACCTCTGGAAGATGGAGTACCCTAAGTCCTTGGTCCCAGGGTTGAGGCAAAAAATAGACCAACTGAGGAAAATCCTGGAGGAGAGCAGGCACGACGTGTTCTTGGCTAGTTTAGGAAAAGTTTGACTTTAGGTACTCCACGAGTTTTTCTGGGACGTTTATTCCAGTAGCTAGCATGAAGCCCTTAAACTCCGGCACGTCGTTCAGTTCGTTTATAATGTAGCCCTTCTTGGGGTGCTCTAGGACGTCTATGGAGATGAACTCCCCCTTTACCACTGACGACGCCTTTAGGGCTATCTCCCTCAACTTGTCGTCCACCTCAATTTTTGAGGGGCTACCCCCTAGGGCTACATTAGCTCTCCACTCGTTCTGGGGTATGTTCCTCGCGTAACAGCCGAGCAACTCCTTGCCCATCACTATACACCTTATGTCCCTGTCCTTCCACTTGACGTACTCCTGGACTATGTGGACCTTGAGGGCCGAGTTACCCATCATCTCCCTGTGCTCTATGATGGTCTTTCCCTCGAATATGTCCCTGATCAGCGATACCATCCTACCCCAGCTACCTATTGGGGGTTTGTCAATTAGCGGGTAGCCCATTTGCTCGTATGCCTTTAGCGTGGCGTCTGGGGACATGGCTATAATGGAATCTGGTATTGGGATGCCTTCCTTGAACAGCTTCGAGTAGGTAAGTATCTTGTCCCCTGCAACCGTGATTACCTCCGTCGAGTTTATTGTGTGGACGTTAGCCCCCTCTAGTACCGCCGCTGCGTATAAGGACCTATACATGCTCACTGATCTTATTATCCCGACGTCGTACCTGCTCAAGGCCTTGTTGAACGGTAGTGCCTCTTGTCCTACGTTAATTATGTCGTAGGGTATCTGGTGGTCATTTAGGGCCTTTACAATTAACTTTTCTTCTTGCCTTATTATGTCTACTACTAAGGCTACTTTAATCACACACCACCTCCATAAGCTCTCATCTCGTAAAAGGTGAGGGATGGCAAGGCAAACGACCTTGAGAGCTCGTAGCCAAGCCTCGCGTTGAGGACTATGGGCACGTTGTAGTCTACGGCAGTCCTCCTCAACTCGTAGTCGACTCCCTTTAAGTAACCGTTGGTCACCACTATGTCCACCTTTCCTGAGGTGATCTCCTTTATCAAGTCTTTTTCGCTCTTCCCTTCAAAGCCGTCAGCTTCGAAGCTGGAGAGGGTATGTACCTCTAGCCCTACCTTTGAGAGGTTCTCTGCAGTGGCTTTTAAGTAGTCCTTGTTCCCCTTCCCGTAGACTATTGCCACCTTTCCCTGAGATGGCGTCTTATTTGGAGAGGACGAGAGCCAGCTCTTCAGTAACGCCTCGTGGAAGGTAAAGCCAAAGGACGCCGCTTCCCCGGTGCTCCTCATCTCGGGTCCAAGGAACGGGTAAGCTCCCTTGAGCTGAGCCCAGGAGAACTGTGGCGACTTCACTGCCCATGCCTTTGAAGGCGGGTCGTAGAACTCGTCTAACCCTAGTCCCTTGAATATACCGTCTACTGCCTTCTCTATTAAGTTAACCCCCTTCGCCTTACTGGTAAAGGGCATTGACCTACTTGCCCTCAAGTTCAGCTCTATTATGTAGGGGTAGTTGTCCTTTACCACGAACTGGAGGTTGAAGGGACCTTTAATCCCTATTTCCCTAGCCAGCCTTAAGGCGGATTCCTTCATCTCCCTTACCACGTCATCCCTCAACTGCCTATAGGGTATTGACATTGTGGCGTCTCCGCTGTGAACCCCCGCCTCCTCAACGTGCTCCAGCACAGTGCCTATTGCTCCCTTCCCGTCGCTTATTGCGTCTATCTCTGCCTCGATGGCGTTATCAAGGAACTTTGAGACGACCACAGGGTACTTAGTGGACACCTTAGCTTTACCTAGGAACTCTATCAGCTCGCTCTCGTTGTAGGCAATCGCCATAGCTGAACCGCTTAACACGTAACTTGGCCTTATTATCACGGGGTAACCTACTGAGTCCACGAACTTCTTCACCTCCTCCATTGACCTAGCTGAGGTCCAGGGAGGTTGCCCGAGGCCTAACTTGTCCAGGAGGGCAGAGAACTTTTCCCTATCCTCCGCAACGTCAACGCTCCTCCCTGCAGTACCGAAGAGTTGTATTCCGTTGTCCTCTAGGGACTTGGCTATGGAGTTGCCTATTTGGCCTGCAGAGAAGGTGGCGACGTACCTGAACTTCTCCTTCTTGATTAAGTCTATTATCCTCTCCACGGAAATTTCGTCAAAGTACAGCTTCTTTGCAACGTCCCAGTCAGTTGACACCGTCTCGGGGTTGTAGTTCAGTATGGCGACCTCGTCAAAGTACTTGGAGGCGGCGTCGTGTAACGACACAACTCCCCAGTCGAACTCAACTGACACGCCTATCCTGAACCCTCCCGCTCCTATCACGAGTAGCTTATTGGGGGACTCTGAGAACTCTATGTCGTCTTCTTGTCCACTATACGTTAGATACAAGTAGTTGGTGACAGCGGGCCACTCTCCAGCCAACGTGTCTATCTGCTTTACCTTTGGCAACAGGTTCAGCTCTAGCCTCTTCTTGGTTACGTCTTCTGGCCTCGCAGATAATGCTTGGGCTATCTGCTCGTCGCTAAGGCCCAACCTCTTTGCCTCCTCTAGGATGTCCTTGGTGAGGGCCTTGTGCTTCTTGAGGCCTTCGTAGAACTCCACTACCTTTCTAATCTTCTCGAGGAAGAACTTGTCAACCCCAGTTACTTCGTAAACTTCGTCCACCGTGGCCCCTAGCTGGAAAGCCTTTGCGGCGTACAGGAACCAGTAGGGGTACCTGTTCTTCAGCTTCTCCAACATCTCCTGCTTAGTCGTGTAAGAGTTGTAGACCCTTCCTCCTACTAGACCGGGTTCGCCTATGTCCAGCATCCTTATCGCCTTCTGGATCGCCTCCTCGAATGACCTCCCTATGCTCATTACTTCTCCTACGCTTTTCATCTCAGAGGCTAGGCTGTTTTCCACTTCTTCAAACTTCTGAAGGTCCCACCTAGGTATCTTAATGACTACGTAGTCTAGGCTCGGCTCGAAGCAGGCACACGTGGAGCCGGAGACCTTGTTTATTACCTCCTCCAGCGTGTAGCCGAGGGCGAGCTTAGCGGAGACGTAAGCCAGTGGGTAACCAGTTGCCTTACTCGCGAGGGCGCTTGACCTAGACATCCTTGGGTTGGTCTCTATGACGTAGCTGTTATAGCTCTTTGGATCTAACGCGAACTGGACGTTGCATTCGCCTATCAAGTCAATGGACTTCGCTACCTCTACGCTCTGCGTCCTCATCTTCTGGAACTCGTAGTTGTCCAAGGTCTGGCAGGGGGCTATTACCGTGGACTCCCCGGTGTGGACGCCCATGGGATCCAAGTTCTCTATGCACGCTATTACCGCGGAGTTTCCCTTCTTGTCCCTCATTACCTCGTACTCCAGTTCCTTCCAGTGGTGGAGGTACTTCTCTATTAGCACCTCGTGGATGTAGCTTTGCGAGAGGGCCCTCCCAATGTTCTTCTTGAGCGTCTCCTCGTCCCAGGCTACTATGGAACCCCTACCGCCCAAGTTAAAGCTTACTCTTACCATGACGGGGTAGCCTATTTCCTTGGCTTTCTTTAGCGCCTCTTCCTCGGACCTCGCGGAGAGTGAAGGTGGGACTGGGAGACCCACTTGAATCATGGTCTCCCTGAACTTCTCCCTGCTCAGTGCCCTCTCTATCCCTTCAATTGGCGTTCCCAATACCTTCACTCCGTACTTCTGGAAGATGCCCCTCTTGTATAGGTCTACCCCTACGTTGAGGGCGGTCTGCCCTCCAAAGCCTATCATTATCGCATCTGGCCTTTCTTGCTCTATTACCCTTTCAGCCGACCACCACGTAACAGGTTGCATGTATATCTTGTCGGCTATTTTGTAGCTTGTCTGTACCGTAGCCACGTTGGAGTTTAAGAGGATAGTCGAAATTCCCTCCTCCTTTAGTGCCTTAAGCGCTTGACTACCGCTGTAGTCGAACTCCGCTGCCTCGGCTATCTTTATTGGACCAGACCCGATGACTAGTACCTTCTCCACCACTTTACCTCACCATCTTCTTGAACTTATCAAAGACCCATGTTACGTCGTTTGGCCCCGGCCGGGCCTCTGGGTGGAACTGGGTCGTGATGATGGGCAACTTCTCGTGGTACATACCTTCTATAACCCCGTCGTCGGGGTTGTAGAACCACGGCTTCATCGAGGAGGGTACGTCCTCCTTGTATACCCCGTAACCGTGGTTATGAGTAGAGATGTAGCACTTGTTGTCTGTCAAGTCAACTACGGGCTTATTGATCGCCCTATGCCCGTACTTCATTTTCCTCACTTTCCCGCCGAGGGCCAAGGTAACAGCCTGATGACCTAGGCAGATACCCATTACGGGAAGCTTGTACTCCAGCACCTCCCTTACGGCGTTAACTAGCTCTAGCTTTAGGTTGGGGTTCCCGGGACCGTTGCCAAACACCACTCCATCGGGCATGTAGTCCATAATCTGGTCAGCAGAGAAGTTACATGGAACCCTTACGATTGTGAAGCCCCTGGAGTAGAGCTCGTAAAGTATGCCGTGCTTTATGCCACAGTCCACTAGTACGATCGTCTTTCCGTTATTTGGGTGCACTATAGGTGACTTGGGGGAGGTGAACTGGGTGAAGTCGATCTCGTCGTACTTCTTCTCCAAGAACCTCTGTGGGTTCTCCAATTCGTATCCACTGGTTATGACCCCCATCATAGTCCCCTTGGTTCTCACCCTCTTAACTATCATCCTCGTGTCAACGTTAGAGAGTCCAGGGACTCCCTCCTCTTGTAGCCACTCATGGAGGGACTTGGATGAGTTCCACTTGTTGGGATCTGTCTCCTCTGTCACCACTAGTCCCTCCACTTGTATCCTCTCTGACTCGAAGTTCTTCAGAATACCGTTTTCGTACTCCTTCTTTGGCACGCCGTAGTTTCCCACAAGGGGGTGGGTGATTACCAGTACCTGTCCCTTGTAGGAGGGGTCAGTGAGGCTCTCTGGATAGCCGTTCATTGATGTTGTAAAGACCACCTCCCCCGCCCTCACTCCCCTTGCCCCGAAGCCGCATCCCTCTATTAAAGTCCCGTCCTCCAAGTAGAGGTAACCCTTATAGCCCCTCTTGCATAACGTCATCTTCCACCACCCTAAGCTGACCAATTTTGCTCAGGATCAAGTTCTCGTAGTCGTCCAAGGACTTCGAGTCCCTCTCGAGTCTGGCGATGGCGTCCTTAAGGTCTTCCTCCAAGATTTGGGGGTTCGGAGAACCGGTGACTGCCTTGAGCTTCACCGATTCCTCAGGGGTTATCTTACTTGTAAACTTATCGCTGAGAACCATTTCCTTAACCTCAAAGTAAGCCTGCCTATAAGGTTTTCCATTTAAGGCCAACCTTTCAGCTTCGTCAGTTGCCAACGTAGAACTATCTAAGTCCTTCTTGACCACCTGGATACCTTGGAAGAGGTCTTTGAGGACTTCTATCGTGGCCTTGACGATGGAGGTGCACTTCCAGTAGTATGCGTTCATCTCTTGTAGGTCTAAGTCGTAACCTGAAGGAAGCCCCTTATACATGGCCATGATGGAGGTTAGAGTTCCCACGCACTCGCCTCCCTTTGCCCTTAAGACTTCCATGGTAACTGCGTTCCTCTTCTGCGGCATCAAGCTACTGGTACTTACCTGTGAGTCTGGTAGCCTTAAGTACCCCACGAAGGAGGAGGAGAGGAATATCAAGTCCTCAGCTACCCTGCTAAGGGACACCATGAGGGTCGTTAGTTCCGCTATTGCCGAGATCATGTCTGCCCTAGACGACGTGGCGCTTATGGTGTTAACGATTACCCCGTCAAAGCCCAACATTTCCGCCTCCCTCTTCCTGTTGAGCTTAACGTTAGTACCTACGATTGCCCCAGACCCTAGTGGGGACCTGTTCAACGTCTTAAGTACGCTAAAGATGACTCCCCACCTAGAGCTTATCTCCTCCTCCACGTACATGAGGTAGTGGGCGAAGGTGGTGGGCTGGGCGGGTTGAAGGTGAGTAAAGGAAGGGAACAAAGTGATCTTGTGTTCCATTGCCTTATTCAAGACAACTTTCCTCAACTCCAGTAGGCCCTCAAGGATCTCAAGGATCTCCTCCCTCATTTTCAACCTCAATGCAGTAGCGACGTGGTCGTTCCTGGATCTCCCCATCCCGACCCATCCGCCTTCCTCCCCTACCTTGGTAAGGATGTGATCCTCAAGTGCCTCGTGTACGTCCTCGTAACCTTGCTTTATTTCCTTGAATTCCTTTACGGCAAACAGTATGTCCCTTGCGGTCTTTTTGCTTATGACTCCGTCCAGGTACAGCTCTACGACGTGGGCCTCCATGACTTCCTTGACTTGTTCCAGGATAGCGTGGTCTGAGTCAACGGAGGAGGTGTACTTAATTACAGCGTCTTCCTTTGACCCCCACTTCCTGTACAGCATCCTAGCCGTACCTCACTTGCCTCGTCAGCAGGGATTGCAGTCCCCATATTTCTATGAACCCCCTCGCCATCTCGTCAGTTGGGTACCAGCCCTTGTTGTAGCTCGCAATCTTGTCGGAGTATGGGGAGTACTTTGAATCCCTCCCAAGGATCCTCATTCCGTTTCCTTCAATCTCTACCTTTACTTCGCCTGAAACCCACTTGTTCATCTGCTCTCCAACCAACTGAAGGGTCTCCCTGAGCGGTTCGTACCACAGCCCTTGGTAAACTAAGTCAGCCCACTGGGCGTCGGCGACCTTCTTGAACCTCAGCTCAAGGGGGGTGTACGCTGTCTTCTCGAGGTCCTTGTGGGCAGATATGAGGACGAGGGCAGCTGGAACCTCGTAGTTTTCCCTGGACTTGAAACCGACTATCCTGTTCTCTAAGTGTTCAACCCTTCCAAACCCGTACTTACCAACTTCGCTGTTTAGGAACTTCACTAATTCCACGAGCGACATCTTCTCCCCGTTTACCCTAGTCGGAATTCCGCGGTCGAACTCGACCGATAACCTCAACTTGCCCTGCTTTACCCTCCTCGTCCACTCGAAGGCCTCTTCTGGTACCTCGACGCTAGGGTCGGCAATTTCGTCCCCCTCTATGCTCCTCCCCCACAAGTTCTCGTCAATGCTGTACTTTGTGCTCTCCACCTTGATCGGGATGCCCCTCTCTCTAGCGTACTTTACCTCGTCCTCCCTCGTCATCTTCCATATCCTAGCTGGCGCGATTATCTTCGCGTTGGGCATTGTGGCCTTTATGGCGAGGTCAAACCTAACTTGGTCGTTCCCCTTTGAGGTGGAACCGTGCGCCACGTATTCTGTTACCTCCTTCTTGGCCACCTCCACAATCTTCTCGGCGATTAGTGGCCTTGCTAAGGCGGTTGACAATGGGTAAACGTCCTCGTATAAACCGTTCATTATAACGTCTTGTGCAATGAACCTTTTTGCAAACTCTTCCTTTGCGTCAATAGTGTAGTGCTTAACTGCGCCTGCAAGGTACGCCCTTTCTTCGAGCTTCTTAAAATCGTCACTCTGTCCCACATCTACACTGACTGTCACAACGTCAGCGTTGAAGGTTTCCTTCAACCACCTTATGGCTACTGTTGTGTCTAAACCACCCGAGTAAGCTAAGACTATTTTCATCTCACTCAAAAGGCGGACAACTCATTTAAAAACTATCAACAAAATGAAATTTACGTTTTTCTAAATATAGAGAATGTTGAAGGACTGCCTTAAAACTTCTTCCTAGTTTGAACGAAGTATTCCAGAGCTTTTTTTATGAACTCAGTCCTACTGTCCACACCTAGTGCTTGACACTTTTCATCTATTTCCCTTAATACGTCTTCTTTCAGTCTAACGCTAATCACCTTTCGCATAACAACCTAGTAAGAATAGGTCGAAACGCAAATAAATAGGTTATACTTCTGAAAGTCAAAAAAAAGGAACGCAAAAATCTATCTACTATTTAAAAACTTGTTTTTAACTTGCAGAAGTAAATATTACTGGCTTAACCTTTTTAGCCCTTATTTCATCAAGCTTTTCTTCCATCCTTGCGATTGTAAGCGTAAGGACGTCCTTATGGTACTTCCTTACGTGCTCCTCAGCGTCTTCCTTGGCTACCACTGTGTGGCACACTGAACAAGTGTATACGCCGTTCTCGTCTCTAACTACAACCGGTTTAACGTCCTTTGATATCTCCTTGAGTATCGGTATGACCTTCTTGGCTCTAAGCTCGCTTCCGCTCTTCTCAATGATCCTCTGGGCGTAGCCTCTGAGCTGATGTTTTGATATGTTGTACTTGTGCGCAACGATCGCCGGTCCCTCTCCGTTGACCAAGTACTCCTCTAGGGCGTTCAGCAGGTAGTCGCTCCCTCCCAAAATTTTCAAAGCTACGTAATTTATTAGAGACTTCATATCTATAGGTTTCATATATAGTCACTAGAGTCACAATTGAGATTTAGAGTTTAAAAAGACTACATTAAATTCTATAGGTAGAGAATTTCGTTCTTATACGTAATAATTTTTATCTTATCACCCTCAGTTACTTTACCTAACTCAAAAACTTCATGGTATCTCGATAAAAAGTTTTTAAGAACTTCCGCGTTCTCTATATCAGTAAATACCACCATTCCCACCCCCATGTTGAACACTCTGTACATCTCGTCGTGAGGTACCCCTGCCTTCTCTATTTCCTTAAAGACCTCCTGTGGTTCCGGCATCCTCAGCTCAAGCCCGTATTTGGTCACCCTCCTGAGCTTGGTAAAGGAACCTCCAGTGACGTGTGCGACTGCCTTAACCTTGTCAAGGACTGCGAGGATCTCCTTAACGTAGATCTTCGTCGGCTTCATCAGCTCCTCTCCCCAGTCCTTCAGCGAGAGCTTACCCTCGTCTATTAACTTCCTGACGAGCGAAAAGCCGTTTGCATGGACGCCGTTGCTCCCTAGACCTAGCACCACGTCCCCTGGCCTCACCTCATTTCCCAGCTTTGGGGAATCAACGACGCCAATGGCAGTGCATGCGATGTCGTAGCCGTTTACGACCCCCTGCATTATTGCCGTCTCTCCCCCGACTACCTCAGCGTCGGACTCCTTAGCCCCCTTGACCAGGCCCTTAATCAACTGCTCTACCACGTCTTCCATTGGTCTCTCGAGCGCTAGGTAGTCAACCAACGCCACCGGTCTTGCCCCAACTGAGACCAGGTCGTTGACGTTCATTGCAACGCAGTCCACGCCAATGGGCTCGTATATCCCGGTCTTTAGGGAGAGGACGGTCTTTGTGCCCACTCCGTCCACGTGAATGGCTATGTTCTGCGTCCCTACCCTCACTACCCCTGAGTAGTGGCCTGCTCCCACTACGGTGTTTTTGTAGGTGGACAAGATCATTTCCGCTATCTTAGAGTGGAGTTCCCTCTGCTTCCCTATGTCCACCCCTGCGTCAGAGTACTTGGTCACCAGAGACCACCGTTTGGAGACCAGTCAGCCGATACTCCGAGGACCCCCCTCTTTATCCTGTCTTTGTACGAGTACCTCACTATCTCCGCCTTCTCCACTTGTTCCTCTATCGTCCTGCCTATGTCTGTGCGGTATACAAGCTTCGCGTTTGACGACACGAGGGAAGTGCACAAGTCCAGCTTCTTCACTGCCCCCTCGTACGTATCGTCCACGGCCACAAGCTCCATAGCCCTGGAGCCAGTGGTTACGAGCTTTCCTCCCTCTAGGGCTACTGCCCCAAAGAACGCTTGGCAACCAATCTCCTTCATTTTGGGCAAGTCCAAGGAGATCTCCTTTCCCTTTGCCAGGTCCCTGTTTAGCGGGTAGCCCAAGGGGGCGATGGCCCTAACTATGGAAGGCCTCGGATCCACCTTAAGCTTTGCCTTGTTTAACCTCCCTGTAGCTGCCAGCTCCAGGATTTCCCCAAAGTCGCTGGTTATCCTGGGAACAATCGCTGAGGCCTCCGGGTCGCCCAGCCTGGAGTAGAACTCTATGACCGTTGGCCCCCATAGCTCCGTTAGCATCATTTGACCAGATATAAATCCCACGTATTCGTCTCCGGTCTCCTTCTTTATGGCCTCTGCAGTCTGCTTCACTATCTCGAAGGTGGCATTGTACTCCTCCTCGTTGATAAAGGGTAACGTATAGCCTGGGCCTGAGATGGAACCCATCCCCCCAGTTTCTGGCCCTATGCCGTCCTGGTAGGCGTGCTTGTAGTCTTGAGCCAGTGGCAAGGGCAGGAAGCTACGCCCGTCAGTGAGGACGTGGAGGGTGTACTCTGGGCCGTCCACTTTTTCCTCTATTATTATTTTCACCTCATCCTTCACCAACTTCCCTATCTCGTCGACGCTCCTGCTTGCGGCTCTCCTCTTCTCGTGGGAGAGATAAGCCTGGATGTCGGCGACTACCTTAACCCCCTTACCGCCTACCTGCTCTGAAGGTTTAATTGCTATTGAGCCGCCGTACTCCTCTACGAACTTCGCCGCGTCCGCTAAGTTGTTGAACGCCCTATACCTGAGCCTCCCTGGGATGTTGTACTTCCACATGAGGTTCCTCATCCACACCTTCGACTTCTCTATTGTCGACGCCTTGCTTGAGGGCCCCACTACAGGTATTCCCTCTTCCCTGAAGGCGTTGGCAGCTCCGTTGAAGAGCGGGTCCTCTGGGCCTATGACTCCGAAGTCTGGGCTAACTTGAGATACTACTTTCTTCACCTCATCCTTTGACAGGATATTGCCCACGAAGTACTTACCGTTGGTCTTGTCCACGTTCTCCTTTATCCCAGGGTTTACGTAAGAGGAAAAGGCGTATAGCTGGTATCTCCCGGACTTGGCTATGGAGAACGCCAGGGAGTTCTCCCTGGCACCGTCGCCTATGAGTAGGACTTTCATTCACATCACCTTCGGGTACCTCCCCACCATACACCCAACGCATATTGTGTTAATACCTATCACCTCGTAAATCCCCTTCAAGCTTAGCCAATATATTGAGTTGGCTCCGATGACCTTGGCTATTTCCTCGTCGCTCAAGTTAGCAGCTATTAGATCCGAGGACTTGGGCACGTCAACTCCGTATGGGCAGTGCGAGACCAGCTTGGGGCTTCCTATCAACACGTGGACTTCCTTTGCCCCGGCCCTCCTTAAGCTCATTACCGTGTTCTTCAACGTGAGCCCCGTGACCATGGAGTCGTCTATCAAGATAACCCTCTTGCCGAACACCGCTGACTTCACCACGTTAAGCTTCAGCTGAACCCCAACGACCTTAAGGAAGCTGTCCTGCGCCAGCATCGTCCTTATTGGGCTACCGGTCCTCGTGAACCCTAAGTCCATAGGTATACCGGTTGCCCTAGAATAACCAACTGCAAACGGCAACGCTGTGTCCGGCACTCCTATAACCGTGTCTCCTTGTATGGGCCTCTCCTTGGCTAGCTGTTCTCCTATTCTAACCCTCAAAGCGTATATGTCCCTCTCGTTTACCTTGCCGTCTATTCTGGACTGATAGACATAGTCTATTGCGCAGTAGTTCCTCCTAGGTTCCTTCAACCTCTTAGAGTCTATGTAGTACTTGTCAACTATTACCATCTCCCCAGGGGAAATCTCCCTCCTCGCCTCCCCGCCTATCACGTTGATAGCCACGTTCTCCGACGACACGATTGCCATGTCAAAGCCAAATCCTCCCAAGCTCAAGGGCTTCAGACCGCTCTCGTCCCTGTAGGCTATCATCTGCCCTTCCCTAGTTATGGCCACAAGCGAGAATGCTCCCTCTAGCTCAGAGAGCGTCTTCTCAGGGTCCTTTGACAACCCCCTTAAGGCCTCTGGGTTCTTCAATACTCCGTCCACGGCAACAGCCACGTCCTCGTAGACCACTGGGTATGCCCTTTCCTTTCCGGTGTAGCCTATTCCAGCCCATCCCTCGCCGTTGAACCTCAAGTCTTCAGGTGACTTGTCTTCCCTGTGCTTGTAGAATTCCCCGTTTAGTAGCACTACCCCACTGGAGGAGTAGCCCCTGTGCTGTAGGCCTATTAAGGCGTAGTACAAAAACTTGGAGACGTTCCATACCTTGTCAAACGCGAACACTCCTACTATCCCAGCCATGACCTTCACCTCCTAAAAGCTACCTCTAGTCTTTCAATTTGGTACTTACCTTTTAGTGGGTACTTCCCAGTGAAACAAGCCGTACACAGGGTGTTCCTTCCTATTGCCTCGACCATTTCCTCCACCGTCAAGTAGCCCAAGGAGTCTGCCCCCAACTCCCTGGCGATCTCTCCCTCAGTCCTACCGTACGCCGCTAGCTCGCTCCTCCTGGGGAAGTCAATCCCCATATAGCAGGGGTACCTTATTGGAGGGGAGCCTATCCTCAAATGCACTTCCTTAGCCCCGGCGTCCCTTAAGAGCGAGATGAGCCTCTTCATGGTGTTCCCCCTGACTATGGAGTCGTCTATGAGGACGACCCTCTTGCCTTTTAAGACCTCCTCCACTACGCCGAACTTCTCCTCAAGAACCTCGTTCCTCTTCTCGTTTGTGGGCATTATAAATGACCTCTTTGATGCCAAGGTTCTCACGAGGCCCTCTTCAAAGGGTATTCCGCTCCTCCTTGAAAAGCCAATGGCGATGGGCCTAGACGAGTCGGGGACTGGGACGACGATGTCCGCGTCGACTGGGTGCCTTTCGAAAAGCACTTCCCCTAACCTCTCCCTAGCCCTATATACAGAAATCCCGTCTATCACGCTGTCGGCCCTTGAAAAGTAGATGTACTCGAAGGCACAAGTGCTCACTTCCGACTTTGACAACACATCGGAGTAAACTTCCCCTTCCTTGATCACTACCAGCTCCCCGGGGTATACGTCCCTAATTACCTTACCTCCCAGTTGCCTTATAGGTGAGTCCTCCGACGACACCACGACGCTCTTTCCTATCCTCCCGAGCACTAGGGGCCTAAAGCCCTTTGGGTCCCTCACCGCGTAGATTTCCCCCGACCTAGTCAGCACCAACAAGGAGTAGGCTCCGTCAGCCACGTCGACGAAGTGCTTAATAGCGTGGACTAGGCTTTTCCCGCCCTCCAGATCCTTGTTGAGGAACTTTAGGATAAACTCCGTGTCCGTGGAGAAGTTGCCGAACTCGAAGTAGTTTGTTATTGTCCCGTTAAACGCCACTGCCAACACTTCGTTGCTCAGTGGCTGTGCCTCCTCCAAGGTCGTCTTCCCAGTAGTAGAGTACCTTACGTGACCTATGCCCACGTTTGAGTTGCTGTCTATGCCTTCCCCTAATGCCTCCTCAACTAGCCCCAGTCCCTTCACGGTCTTCAACCTACCGTCTTCCACAAAGGATATGCCCGCCGATTCCTGTCCCCTGTGCTGGAGGAGCTTCAGTCCCTCGTACACGTACCTTACCGAGTCCTCTCCCTTTACTCCAAACACACCGCAGTGCTCTTTAATCACTCAACTCCTCCTCCAAGTAGTTTAAGTAGTGTTCGACCTCTCTCTCGACGTTGAGCTTCCTTGAGCCTATCTCGAGGTAATTCCCCTCCTTCTTTACTTCCCCTATCACCGACGCTATCACCCCTCTTCTCTTTGCCCTCTCAACTACGCTTTCTGGGGAGTTGGTTATCGCGATAAACCTCCCTCCGTTCTCGGAGAAGAGCTTAGCCATAAGGTCGTCGGTTCCAAGGACCTTGTCTGGGTCGACTTTTGCTGAGTAGCCCTTGCTTAGGACAGCCATTAGGGTGCCGACGAGGCCTCCCCTGTTCACGTCCTTTACGAAGGTGATGATCCCTTGGTTGATCAAGTCGAGGACGACCTCGCTCGCTAAGTAGTCCTCCTGTAACCTCACCTTGGGAACCTCGCCATGGGGGCCGAACAGCTTGGCGAAGAGCGACCCCCTCATCTCGTTCCTGGTGTACCCTATGAGCACTAGGGCCCCCTCCTCTACTTTTGGCTTGAGTAATTTCCCCTCCACTAGTCCCGCCATCACGACGAGAGGCGTGGGCTTTATCGGTACGCCGTTCTTGTTCTCGTTGTAGAAGGAGACCTTCCCCCCAACGATGGGTATGGAGAAGAACCTCGCTGCCTCCCCAATCCCCCTGACTGCGTCAACGAAGTTACTGTATATCTCGGGCTTCCTGGGATCGCCGAACTGGAGGTGGTCTACCGCAGCTACCCCCCTAGCCCCCACAACCGCCAAGTTCCTATAGGCTTCAGCAAATATCGCCTTTCCGCACTCGTAAGCGTCCTCAGCGCAGAGGTCGGGGTTTGCGTCCCCCTTTATGGCCAACAGCTTGCCGTTTGGCAGGGAGACCACTGCTGAGTCTGCCTCCCCTGGCTTCACTACCGTTGACGTGCCAACTTCGTAGTCGAACTGGGAGTACGCCCACTCCTTGCTTGCTTGGTCTGGGTGCGTGAGAACAGAGCGCACTGCTTGTTCGAGCTCAACGTTCGGTTTCACGTCTATTTTCCTCGCCTTCTCCCTTATTGGCCAGGCGTAAAGCGGAGGGGACAGGAGGAGTTCTGACGGAAGGGAAGCTATTTCCTTTCCTTCGTAGATGAACCTTATCACGCTGTCTGCAGATATCTCGCCTATAACCGCACAAGGGTACTCGTAATACTCAAAGGCCCTACAGACGTAGTCTACGTTTTCCTCCCTAACTGCAAAGAGCATCCTCTCCTGGGTCTCGGAGATTATGATGTCCTCCGGGCTCATGTCCTTAACCCTGAGGGGTACCTTGTCGACGTATACCCTGGCCCCCAGCCCGTTGGCCATTTCAGTCACTGCTACCGCTAACCCACCACCACCTAGGTCCTTTATAGCCTCTACCTTGTCGGCCACCTCTAGCGTAACGTCCATGACTATCTTGCCCGCGAACGGGTCTGCTATCTGGACAGCCCCAATCTCGTTTTCCCCGCTAAGCTTCCTGGAAGCAAAGGACGCCCCTCCTAGGCCATCTATTCCGGTGAGTCCCGTCAGGACTAGCTTCAGCCCGGGCTCCTTGACGACGCTCGGCTTTATCTTGTCCTTCTTGACGATACCGACGCAGGCGACGTCAACCAGTGGGTTGTCCGAGAAGGACTCGTCAAAGGAGAGCTCCCCTCCAACTACCGGGATGCCGATGCTATTTCCGTAAAAGCCTATCCCAGCGATAATGTTCTTCAAGAGCCACTTGTTTCTGCTGTCCCTTAACCCGCCTACCCTTATCATGTCTAGCAAGGCTATTGGTGTGGCCCCTTTGCTTATTATGTCCCTTATGATGCCTCCAACTCCAGTGGCCGCGCCGTTAAAGGGGTCAACAGCTGACGGGTGGTTGTGACTCTCAACCTTTAGCACTATTGCGTAGCCGTCGCCTATGTCAACTGCTCCCGCGTCCTGCCAGTCCTCTATCCCCATCACTACTCTTGGGCCCTCGCTTGGAAAGCTCCTCAGGAATATCTTTGACGACTTGTAGGAGCAGTGCTCGGACCATAGGGCGTCAATGACCTTAACTTCGGCAGGGTTTGGATCCCTGCCCAGCCTTTTCCTAGCGACGTCTAGTTCATACTCTGAGAGGTTTACCACCTCAATCCCCTCAACAGAAGTAGTCCGTCAACGTTTCCGTCAACTGAAGTTAAGGGAAAGGAAGCCCTCTCGGGGTGAGGCATTAGCCCAATTACGTTACCCTCCTCGTTGGCTATACCAGCGATGTTCAGCACGGAGCCGTTGGGGTTGTAGTCCTCTGAAACCTCCCCTTTCTCGTTTGAGTACTGAAACACCATAAGCCTCCTAGCTTCCTCCCCGTCTAAGACGAACCTGCCCTCGGCGTGGGCTATTGGCATCCTCAAAACCTTCTTTGGCAGGTTCTTGGTGAGCCTAGTGTCATCCCTCACCACCTTCACGTAAATCCACTTGGATATGAACCTCATCTTCAAGTTGGGCAGGAGGCCTCCCTTTAGGAGACCGCTTTCAGTCAAGATCTGGAATCCGTTGCATATACCCAGCACGGTCTTCCCTTGGTCTGCCATCTCCTTTACCATCTTCATGGTCTCCGTGCTTGCAGCTATTGACCCTGCCCTTAAGTAGTCGCCAAAGCTGAAACCCCCCGGTATTACGACGGAGGAGTACCTATCTGGGTCCAAGTCCTTGTACCTCACTATCTCGGCCTCTACCTTTGCCTCCCCCAGCGCCTTCAGGACGTCATAATCGCAAGTGGTTCCAGGGAACTTAATGACCGCCGTCTTCGTTCTTCCTCACCCTTATTTCCACCTTGTGAACAATGGGGTTGTAGAGCCTCTTTTCGTCAGCGACTCTCTTGGCTATGTTCATAGCTTCCTCCTCTGACCCCGCGTCTACCCTGAAAAGTACGTACTTCCCCGCCCTCACTTCCTTGACCTTGTCGGTCACCTTGTCTACCATGTACTTCTTTATTGTTTCTCCCTCTGGGTCCCTTACCCCTTCCTTGTTAAGGACAATTATCTCCACGCTGTACATCAGACCACCCTCTTTAACCTCTCGAGGAACTCAGCGTAAGAAGACGCCACCACCTCAAGGGGCTGTCCCTTCCTGTAGAGGTCCTTGTCGTATATTCTCCCCTCCCTGTCCCTTACCCTCATGGAGTCCAAGGATATCTCATCACCTATGATGAGCTCGTCGCCCAGCCTTCCGAACTCCAACTTGAAGTCGTAGAGGACGAGGCTCATCCTCTTTACCATGCCCTTAAGTACCTTGTTTGCCCTTACCATTATCTCTTCTACCTGTTCAGCCTCCTTCCTCGTCATTAGCTTCAGGAACTCCATGTGGTGGTAATTTAGCATGGGATCGTGTCTAGCGTCGTCCTTCAAGAAGAACTCGACTATGGGAGGGTCGAAGACCTCCCCTTCCTTTATTGGCAACCTCTTCACTATGCTACCTGTGGCCAAGTTCCTGAGTACCACCTCAACGGGTACCATCTTCAGCCTCTTGGCTATCATAGTCCTCTCGTCGTACATCCCAACGTAGTGCGTCTTGATTCCTTCCCTCTCTAAAGCCCTAAAGAAGAGGGCAGACGTTTGGGCGTTAATTACGCCCTTGTCTTTTATCACGTCGACCTTTGCCCCGTCCCCGGCGGTAACGGTGTCCTTGAACTTCAGGAGCACGTGCCCCTCATCAAAGGAGTAAACTTCCTTTGTCTTCCCTTCCCCGAGCTTCGTAAATTCCATATCCCAGATTTCCTTAACTAATATAAAAAGTCTTCTCAGTAGTCCCCTAATAATTTACTTGGTTAAGGAAACAAGCATTAAATAGCCTATCCGTTTTCCTCAATTGCCTATGGAAATAACAATAGACGACTTCGCTAAGCTCGACATAAAGGTTGGCGTGGTTAAGTTTGCTGAGAAAATTGAGGGCACTAAACTCCTTAGGTTGATAGTCGACCTAGGAAGCGAGGAAAGGCAGATAATATCGGGGATAGCCGAGTATTACACGCCAGAGCAGATGTTAAACAAGAAGGTAGTCGTGTTAACTAACTTGAAGCCTAGGGTGATCAGGGGCTATGAGAGCCAGGGTATGGTGCTTGCAGCGGGGTGCAAGGAAGACGAGAAAAGGGGCGTGAGGCCTAGTCTTTTAACTTCAGACTCAGATGTTCCACCTGGCACCAAAATATGCTGAACCCCTTTGAGAAGATCAATTGCCCGCCCAAAGTCGAGGACTTCATTAAGTCCCAGCTCAACAGGCTTTCAAGGATCTCTGGGGAGACGATAAAGGACAGGGAAATAAGGAGGCTAATTTCCTATAGGGATAACCTCAACAAATACGTGGAGTTCGTCAACTCCTTCCCCAACGTCGATAAGCTCCACCAGTTTTACAGAGAGTCCATGGAAATCGTGGCTGGCAAGAGTTCCAGGGAAATTAAGATCTGTCTGGCGGTTGCGATGAAGTCCGTGAAACTCGCCATGAAGATACTTAACCAGTACATAGGCAAGATAAAGACTTCAGACGAGAAGGTGAGTAACAGGCTGATGAGGGAGGCTTTCGGTAGGGCTTCCTCAGTCCTTAGAAAAGACCGTTGCATTAATTGGCTAATAAACTTGGCAAAGCAACTGAAGAAGCTTAAGAGCATAGACCCCTCGTTACCCACTGTAATAGTTGTAGGCCCCCCAAACGTGGGCAAGTCGACCTTGGTTTCGAGGATATCCTCTGCTAAGCCAGAGGTGGCGAGCTACCCGTTCACTACCAAGGAGATCCACGTGGGCCACATAGAGTGGAACTTCTCTAAGATCCAAGTAATAGACACTCCAGGGATCCTCGATAGGCCCCAGGAGAGTAGGAACGAAATAGAGAAGAAGGCAATAAACGCCTTGAGGAACTTGAATGGCGTCGTGGTTTTCCTCTTTGACGTCTCAAAGTACTCCCTCTACTCTCCTAAGGAGCAGTTGGACCTCTACGAGGAGGTGAAGTACTTTGGCAAGAGGGTGATCCCAGCGTTGAACAAGATAGACGAAGTAGACCCGGGCATCTACGAACAAGTAACATCGGCGTTGAGGGAGAAGTTCTTTAAGATAAGCGCGGAGAAGGGAGTTGGGCTAGAAGAACTTAAGAAGGAGATCATGAAAGTCTTACAAAATGAAGTACTGGGTAATTGAGATATTTACCTCCGTACAAGGAGAAGGGGAAGTGGTGGGGTACCCCTCCAACTTCGTTAGGCTAGCCGGTTGCAACTTGAGGTGCGTCTGGTGCGACACCAAGTACTCGTGGCTTAGATCTGACGGGAAGGAGATGACAGTAGAGGAGATAATTTCTAAGCTTGACTTGAGGATGCCATACACAACAATAACCGGAGGGGAACCGCTCCTCCAAGATCTCTACCCACTCGTCAAGGCGTTGAAAGAAAGGGGGCAGAGGGTCATAGTAGAGACCAACGGCACTGTGATGCCTAGAAAGGAGTTGAGGGAGCTTGTGGACGTGTTCTCCGTGTCCCCAAAGCTCAGGAACTCTGGGTACCAAATAAACTACAAGTTCCACCAAGACTGGGCGACCTACTACAAGTTCGTGATCACGAGCCTTGAGGACGTGGACGAGGTGGTGAAGTTTGTGGAGGACAACGGGATTAACCCCACGAAGGTTATACTACAACCCAATGGCCTCTTAAACGACGAAGAGTACATGAAGACCTTGAGGCAGTTAGGCAACTTCGTAGTTGGCAGAGGTCTTCCCTTTAGGATCCTTCCCCAGCTTCACAGAATCCTCGGATACAGATGACTCAATTACCTTTTGAAGTTCCCTCATCTTCTCCTTTCCCCTCTGTAGGATCTCGTTGGACAGCCTTGTGAGCCTTGCTACCTCTTCCCACGGCACCTCCTGTTTCTCGTCCTCCCTAATCAAGTGGACGAACTTTATCCCAGTCTTGAGCTCCACGAGGACGCCCTTTGAGTTCTTGGTTAATATACCGCTGTGTTTGAAGCCCACGAGTCTTGCTAGCCTAATAACCTCCCACGCCTCTTCCTCGTCCTTTGTGTACGCGTGTATTATGGGACCTTGGACTACGAGCCAGAGCCTATATAGCTGTCCCTTGCCCAAGGTGTTCGCTAGGTCCTTTTCCTCTACCTTCAGGTGGTCCTTGAAGACGATGGTGGAGCCTTTTCTGGACCAAGGGTAGACTCCATCTATTATAGTTATCCTTCCGCTACAGCTACTGTAGGTGTAGGTCTTCTCTCTCTTGAAAAAGGCCATGAGAAGGCCGAAGATGTCCGGGTCTAGGTAGCCTATTTCCTTGTCGTGATATATCCTCTGCAGGGCCTTCAGCTTAAACTCTTCCCAGCTCTCCACAACCTTTTTTCCTAAAGTCTAGCTAATAAAGTGTGTGAAGATAGAGGAGGCTTACAGGCTCTTTCTTCTAGGGGAAGAGAGGGAGATAGAGGTAAGGGAAGACCTTGAGGTAGACAGGGAAATAAAGGAGATCCCTATAGGCACGAGGGTTCTCCTAAACGTCAGGGGAAGGAGGAGGACGGTGGACCTAGGTTTCCTTTACATCGCCAGTAAGTGCAGTAGGGAGTTCGTTAGGGACTACTTGAACATGGACCTCTCCCTAGAGGAAATCCACGAGAAATACGGCGTCTACACGGAGCTGGAGTTCGTTGCCCTGAACTGCCTAGACGAGGTTAAGGACTTAGACGCCAAGGAGGCTTTGAGGAAGCTCAAAGCCTTTATACTTACTAGAGAGAATAGGAAGCATGGATTTTGATGTAGTGGTAATAGGCGGTGGAGTCGGAGGATTAGCCTCAGCAATTAGGTCAGCGGAACTGGGGAAAAGGGTAGCAATAGTGGAGAGGGACGTAATTGGAGGGGAGTGCATAAACAGGGCGTGCATTCCTTCCAAGACGCTCATCGACGCTGTGAAGCTGGTCTCGAGGACAAGGAAGTCCCCTTGGATTAAGGCTAACGCCAGCATAGACTACGAAATCCTAAACCAGCACAAGAACAAGTCGATAGAGGCAATAAGGAACAACTTGATTGAGAACTTGAGGAAGCACAACGTAACGGTTATAGCGGGCGAAGGTAAGGTAAACGAGCACGGAGAAGTACAAGTAGAGGAGAAAACCATCACCTTCGACAAGCTAGTAATAGCCACAGGCTCCTCCCCGATCTCCCTTGCCGACTTCCCCCTAAACGGGAGGAACGTGCTCGACCCTTGGACTGCAATGAACTTGCCTTCGCTTCCCAACTCCATCGTAATAGTAGGAGGGGGAGTGGCTGGCGTAGAGCTGGCTACGTTATTTAGGGCCCTAGGGAAGGAAGTGACTATCCTTGAGCTGATGCCCCAGCTACTGCCCGGCTTCGACAGGGAGATAGCCAGCGAGACGAAGAAAAGACTAGAGGAGAACGGAATAAAAATATACCTACAAGCCAGGTCAAAGATAGTGGACTCCAAGGACAAGGTCAAGTTCTCCGTGTCCCTCCCCAACTCGAGCGAAACTGTGGAGGGCGACCTGGCGGTGATAACTATAGGGAGGAAGGCTAACAACGACAACTTGGGACTGAACAACTTGAAGGTGGAAGTTGACCAGAGGGGCTACATAAAGGTGGACGGAAAGGCTAGAACTTCCAACTCCAGGGTTTATGCAGTGGGGGACTGCGCTGGCATACCGCTCTCCGCCACCAAGGCGTGGAAACAGGGAATAGTAGCAGGGGACAACATAGGCGGTAAGGACAGCGTCATGCCAAAGTACATACCCATCTCTATATTTGCCGACCTGGAGATTGGGCTTGTCGGCAAGAGCCTAGATGACGTTAAGAAGGAGGGAGTGGAAGCAACAGAGGTAAAGGTAGAAATGAGGGAGATACCTAGGGCTTGGACGGTAAACGAGACTGAGGGGTTCCTCAAAGTGGTAGTAGACAAGGAGGGTAGGATACTGGGGGCCCACATGATAGGTGAGGGCGCCACCGAGATAATAAACACCATGGCTTTGGCAATAGAGGGCAACTTGACCATGAAGGAGCTGTACAAGGTGTCGTTCTCCCACCCGACGCTGACCGAGGTTATATCAGAAGTAGTCCAGAGGTTCTATCACGGAGAACTATATTAACCCTTTAAATCATATGGCAAATTCAATGAATGAAAAGGAAAGGAGACAAGTGAAGAAGGCGCTGAAATTTCTCTTTTTCTCCTCAAGGGGAGGGAGGACGAGGCTACGAATCGTTAAACTCCTCGAGGGAGGTGCCTTCAACGCCAACCAGATAGCTGAGGCCTTGGGCTTAGACTACAAGACGGTCATGCATCACTTGGAAGTCCTCGGGGAGAACAACCTCGTGGTAAAGGACGGGGAAAAATACGGGGCAAGGTATAGGCTTTCCTCGGAGTACAAGCTATTTAAGGACATTTTAGAGGAACTAGAAAAGGAGGCAAAATACTCTTAAACGTTATCGCCCGATATTTATTCCGTGAAGAAGAACCTAGCGGAGCTCTTGACGGAAGTTAGGGTTGCCAGAAACAAGCTGAGGCTCTGGAGGTCTAGGATTTCCAGTAAGGTAGAGCAGTATAGGAGCTTGTCCATAAGCAACGCCACTAGGTTTTCCGTGCTTGCGGAACAGTACGCCAAGGAGTCAGAACAGTTGGAGAAGATCTCAGAGTACTTGGAGAAACTCGACGTCCTTCTAGAGCTTCTAGAGGTAAAGATAGAGACGGTAATAACGGTGGGAAAGGTGGTAAACGACGCGCCTGCGGTCGTCGAGGCCTTGAAGCTCTTCAAGGGGATAACGCCGTCGTTAAGCACCGAGTTCTCGTTAGCTATAGATGCTATATATACCGATTTCTATACCTCTATAGATGTTCCACAAGAAGTGAAGATAAGGTCAACCAACGAGGCAAAGAAGGTCCTAGAGGAAGTCGATTCCATAGTGAAAATGAGGGAAGAGGGAGCAAAAGCTTAAATCTATATAGATCTACGTAAATTATGCCAGGAAAAATAGTGAGAAAGGTACAGTTAACGGGAGGCTCCACCTATATAGTTTCCTTGCCCAAGAGTTGGGTCAAACTCCTTTCCTTGAAGCCAGGAGACGAGGTAGAGATATCCCAGGATAAGAACTTGAGGCTAATCATCGCCCCTAGGACTTCCGAGCAGAAACAGGAGAGAGCAGTAATAAGTTGCGAAAACCTCAAGCCCGATTTCGCCATAAGGGAGTTTATAGCCTATTACATGGCAGGCTACGTGACCGTATCGCTCTCCTGCGGTAAAATGAAGCCCGAGGATAGATCCGTAATAAAGGACGCCATAAGGAAGAGGCTCTTGGGGGCTGAGGTTGTTGAGGAGGACGCTGATTCCTTAACTGTGCAGTTCTTGGTAAACGAGAAAGACCTGCCCATTTCTAGGGCCATATCGAGAGCCGCTACCATATCCCAGAACATGCTTAAGGACGTGATCACGGCTATGGAGAACTGGGACGTGGATATAGCAAGGGAAGTGACGGAACGGGACGACGAGGTTGACAGGTTTTACTTCTACGTATCTAGGCAGTTGAGCCTCAGCGTGTCCAACTTCGAGATCTTGGAGGAGGAGGGCTACAACATCGCTCAGATCGTCGACATACATTCCGCCATAAAGTCCATCGAGAGGATAGCCGACCACTCGAGTAGGATAGCTGGACTCATCCCACAGTTCAACGGGCAAAGGGATAAGGACCTAATAGAATTTGGGAAGCTTGTTTTGGAGGTGTACAAGAGGGCCACCTCGGCTTTCATTGAGGGGAGGAAGGACATAGCCAACAAGTTGATAGAGGAGGACGCAAAGATAGCTGAAATACACAGACAAGTGTCGTCAAAGGTACTCTCCTCCGACTCCCCTTACAAGATAAGCTTCCTCATGACGTCGGACTCCTTCAGGAGGATAAGCAGGTATTCGATGGACCTGGCTGAGACGTCAATAAACATACTGGCAAAGAGGAGGGCAGAGTACGAGGAACTGAGGGACTAGAACTCTAGGTACGTAAAGACCAAGTTCTCAGACTTAAAACCCTTGTAGCTGTCAACCAGCTCCTCTAGCCTTTTTGCCCTCTTGACCGACTTGGAGAGCGACAGGAGACTTTCTCTGTCTTCAGGTGTGTAAGGTCCCTTCCTTAAGATAAAGGAACCGCACTTTGTGTTCATAACTGCCACCACCACGTACCTCTGGATGAAGTTGTGGTCTGCGGTCTCTAGATCCTTGTGCGAAAAGAGGCATATCCCGGGATGGGTGTGGGCCAGGGCTATTCCACTTGGTAAAGGTAAGGAGACCTTGTTTTCCTCTCCCTCGAAGATTGCGAACTCCCCGGAGTCCAAAAGCACGTTTATGAACTCGATCCCGGTCTCCATGGTCCTGCTAGTGTAGGGAGCCATTACCTCCTTTAGGAACTCTACGTATTCCGAGAAGATCTTATCGTAGAGGACAGTGTAGGGCAGTGGGGCTTTTCCTGTCTCCACTCCCTCGTAACCCTCGGGGAGAGGCGATCGGACGTAAACCTTCTTAAGGTCTGTGGTTGGGGCTTCTCCCACTTCCTCGTGTAAATCTTCGGCCAGGGTTAAAAGCCCGTAGAGCTCCGCTATCTTCCTGCTCCTGTTATTGCTGTCGATCCTCTGCTCCTTTACACTCATTTAACCTTTCACCTTGTGCTCTTTCCACCTCGAGGAGGGACTTCAAGGGATCAGGAGACGCGTAAATGCTCCTTCCCACGATCTCGTAGTCGGCCCCAGCACATAAAGCGTCCCCTGGCCTTGCTCCCTGTGCCCCAACCCCTGGGGACACTATTACCTTGTCCGGGAAGTCCTGCCTTATCCTCTTGAGTACTTCTAGCCTAGTTGCTGGGGCCACCAGTCCAAATGGGCTAGCCTTGTGTATCACCTCCCTCAAGTACGGGTAAAAGCTGTCGTTCCAGCCCCGGTGTGACATTGACGTTACCAGGAAGAGCTTCCTCCCTTCCCTTTCCAGTAGCTCCTTTACCTCATCTAACGCCTCTTCATAGCCCACGAATGCGTGAGCGATGAACCCTTCCCCGTAAGGGGTCAGCGAGCTTACTACCTTGCTCATGGTAGAGGCTATATCGGCCAGCTTTAGGTCAAAAATCAACCTGCCTTCGAATACCCTCGACGCATCTCTTACTCCTTCCATCCCGGCCTTGAGTATAAAAGGCCACCCCACCTTAACGTAGGCCACACGGGGAGAAAAGGAAACAAGCACTTCTTTGTCGACTACCTCGTCGAGGGAGAAGATGAGTCTACTCAACGTTCTTCACCAAGTACTCCTCTATTCCCTTCCTCTCGGCCTCGTTCAGCTTCCCAAGGATTGACCTCAGTATGTCGTGTATGTTATAAAGGGAGTAGAGCTCAACGCCCATCTCCTTGAGCTTTTCCCTAGCCCCCTCCTGTCTGTCCACTAGGACAAAGGCCCCTACTACCTTTCCTCCGCTCTTGTTTACCTCCTTTATTGCCCTCTCCAACGAGCCCCCTGTGGTCGCTACGTCATCTACTACTAGTACCTTCTTGCCCTCTACCTCGGCCTCGAGTAACTTATCAGTACCGTGCCCCTTTTTCTCCAGCCTTATGTACCCCATAGGCTTTCTAAGCTTACACGCCAGGAAGGAGGCTAGTGGAACTCCCCCGGTGGCTATGCCTATTATCATGTCGAACTCCACTTTTTCCACGACTTTCTTGGCCTCCTCTACCACGTCGAAGAACTCAGGAAAGCTGGGGAATCTCCTTAGGTCAAGGTAATATGGACTGCTCTTTCCAGAAGTCAGTATAAAGTTACCTATAAGCAGTAATTTTCTCTCGAGCAGGACATCTCCTATGTTCATGCCAGAAGAATAAGGAAAAGAGTTTAAATACGCTTTTCTCCAATTAAAAGCAAGGGCAATTAGTGAGGCACATAATTTCCTCATATGATTTTTCTAGGGAAGAATTACACAAGCTCTTTGAACTGTCGGACGAGATCTTGGGCGGAAAGCTAAAGCCCAACGTTGATGGAAAAGTCGTATCGTTGGCGTTCTTCGAGCCCAGCACTAGGACTGCAACTAGCTTTGCAACAGCCTCCTGGAGGATAGGGGCAAAGGTGATAGGCTTCACCTCGGCGGAGGGGACTTCAGTGGAGAAGGGGGAGAACTTCGCCGACACCATTAGGATGTTGGAGAACTACTCTGACTGCATCGTGGTTAGGCACAAGTTTGACGGGGCTGCTAAGTTTGCCTCAGAGGTGTCCGAAAAGCCCATAGTTAACGCCGGGGACGGCAAACACGAGCACCCGACTCAGAGCATGATAGACCTATACACTGTCTACAAGGTGTTTGGCCAAGTGGACGGCTTAAACTTCGCCCTCTTCGGAGACCTCAAATACGCTAGGACTGTGAACAGCCTCCTAAGGGCTTTGACTAGGTTTAAGCCCAGGAAGGTGTTTCTGATTTCCCCTCAGCAACTGAGGGCGAGGAGGGAAATAGTCCAAGAACTGAACTACGAGGTGGTCGAACGCGATAACCCATATGACGTCATCTCAGATGTCGACGTACTTTACGTCACCAGGATACAGAAGGAGAGGTTCCCCGACGAAATGGAGTACGAAAAGATAAAGGAGAGCTATGTGGTTGACTTGAAGTTGGTGGAGCACATGAAGGAGGACTCAATAATCCTCCACCCTCTCCCAAGGGTGAACGAGATAGACAGAAGGGTTGACAAGACGCCTCAAGCTAAGTACTTCTACCAGGCTTCGCTTGGAGTCCCAATTAGGATGGCGTTACTTTACACTATTCTGACCGGATGAGAGCATGGAGAACGGGCTAATCGTCAGCAAAATAAGGGATGGAACTGTGATAGACCACATACCTGCAGGTAGGGCACTTGCCGTGCTCAAGGTTTTGGGCATAAGGGGAAGTGAGGGCACTAGGGTAGCTCTAGTAATGAACGTAGAGAGCAAGAAGATGGGGCGTAAAGACATTGTGAAGATCGAGAATAGGGAAATTCAGGAGAAGGAGGCGGAACTCATAACTCTGATCGCTCCTAACGCCACTATTAACATAATAAAGGAATACGAGGTAGTTGGCAAAAGGAAACTGGGGGTTCCAGAGAAGGTATCGGGTCTGCTAAAGTGCCCAAACCCGTCGTGCATAACGAACAACGACGTAGAGGCGACGAGCACGTTCATAACCGCCAGGAAGAGCCCGATTACGTTGAGGTGCGCCTACTGCGAAACGGAGATAGGTGAAGAAGAGGTACTGAGGCAGATCTTGTCGTGACCTACGGGAAGTTACTTTCAATAAAGAGAAACGAGAGAGTCTACGAGGCGGAGATAGAGGTAAAGCTAGAGCCCAGGCCTGGGCAGTTTGTATCCTTGGTGTTCCCCAAGTTCGAAGTACCTCTGAGCATTGGCGACTACGTAGACAGAGTACTTTACGTGCACTTCTCTTCCGAGAAGATCTATCAGTTGCTGTCAAAGAGGAGGGAAGTTATGATTAAGGGGCCGTTGGGAAGGCCAATAGCCCTTGGAAAGAAGGTATTGGGGATTGCAGAGGGGGAGCTCTACTACGATATACTCTTCCCCCTTAGGGAGGCAAAGAGGAAGGGCTCTGATGTTGCTGTCAATTGTAAGGACTGTCGTTCCGAGTTCAGGGAGCCCTTGAAGGATGAGACGTGGGACACCGTCATAGCCTCGGTAAGGGACTTTAAGACCTTGCCGAGCAAGTCCTTGGTCTACGTGAGGTGGGTAAAGATGAACTGCATGATGGGAGTCTGTGGAGTGTGCGAGGTTAAGGGAAACCTGCCCTGCGTTGAGGGCCCTTTCCTGGAGGTGGAGAGGCTTTGTGGATAAAGGGTAAACTGTACTTGGGAGAAGTGGTAGAGGGATGCGTGGAGTTCGATAGGAAGATAAAGTCTATAAAGAAAGAGTGTAAGCCAGATCTCTATTATCCCGACTCAATTATCCTCCCTGGGTCTATAGACATGCACGTTCACGTCAGAGGAATGCAACTTTCCTATAAGGAGACCGTGGTATCTGCAACCTCTGAGGCTGCCTATGGAGGGGTCACGGTAGTAGTGGACATGCCAAACACCCAGCCCTATATAAACACCCACGAGAGGGTTCTCGAGAGGATCAGGGAGTTCGAGAACTTCTCGAGGACGGACTTCGGGGTGTACTCCGGGGTGACGTCTGACGCCAGGGTAGACGGGGATCCGATAGCTGGGTACAAGGTGTTCCCGGAGGATCTAGAGAAGCCGGAGCTGGAGATTGTGTGGTCCTCAAACAAGCTGAAAGTCCTCCACCCCGAGTTGCCCATGTCAAACAAGGTCTTAAGGGAGTCCAGGCTGTTGTGGCAGGAGATAGCCTCCCTGTACTTGGTGAGGGGAAAGGTACACGTTACTCACGCCACTAACTTGGAGACCGTTAGGTTGGCGAAATCCCTTGGCTTCACCACCGACGTGACACCCCACCATCTACTGCTAGAGGAGAGGGACTGCCTGACTAAGGTGAACCCGCCACTGAGGGACAAAACAGAGAGGAATAAGCTCTTGAGGGCCCTGTTTGAGGCAGACGCTGTAGCCAGCGACCACGCCCCCCACACAGCTAAGGAGAAGGGATTGCCCTTTGAGATATGCCCTCCAGGGATAGCTGGAGTATCCTTTGTTACTCCCTTCGTTTACACGCTGTTTAAGAAGGGTGTTCTCTCCCTGGAGAGAACAGTGCAGCTAGTGTCCAAAAATCAAGCTAGGATCCTGGGAATTAAAGCCGGGGAGATAAAGGAAGGCTACGTGGCGAACTTCACGGTCATTTCCTTTGATACGTGGAGGTACTCTACCAAGTTTTCAAAGGTAACTCAGACCCCGTTTGACGGTTACCCACTTGAAGCTAAGGTCACGGCAACAATAGTGGAGGGCAAGGTAGCCTACGATGGCGAGACCGTGTATCCAATAAGGGGGGTGAACTTGTTTGATAAGACTGAAAAACCTTGAGTTTAACGACCCAATAATCATTCCCTCTGGGATTGTGCCTGACGTAAAGGAATTCATCCAGAGAGTGTGCAAGGAATACAGCCCCTCAGCCCTGACTACAAAGACCTTAACGCTTTCGCCACTGCTCTCACACCCGCCTCCTACCTTGGTGAAGTTCCACGAAGGTTGTTACCTAAACGCCATTGGTCTGGGAAACCCGGGAGTGGAGTTCCTGAAGGGCCTCAACGTTGACTGCAGGCTCTTCGTAAGCGTGGGTGGTTCCTCTCCCCAGGAGATAGCTGAAGTGGCAAGGATAGCGGAGGAGAAAGGGGAACTCATAGAGATCAACATAAGCAGCCCTAACAGGAGGGGCTATGGGGCCTCACTCTCTAGTCAGGTATACGAAGTCGTCAAGAACGTTAAGGGAAGTGTTAAGAAGCCCGTTTTCGTGAAGCTCGGTCCTTGGGACAACATCCTGGATTTGGCAGGGAAGGCACTGGAGGCCGGGGCAGACGGTCTGACGTTAATAAACACTCTTAAGGGGACGATAATAGACCACGAGACCTTGCAACCAGTGCTCAGTTACGGGACTGGAGGGATATCGGGGAAGTGCATTTACCCCCTAGCCCTTAGGATCATTGCAGAAGTGTACTCCGAGTATGAGGCAGAGATCATAGGCATGGGAGGAGTTTTCACCTTCAGGGAGGTGATAGGCTTAATGAGCGTAGGCGCAAAGTTGGTAGGGGTGGGCACAGCAATAATCGATAGGGGGTTTGGGGTTATCCGGGAAATAAGGAGGGACTTGTACGCCTATTTGGAGCAAAACGGATTAAACTTTGAGGAGATAATAGGTAGAGCAGTGAAAAGATGACTCCAAGGCCAGTAATGAAAGGGAGAGACCTAGAGGGCCTAGTGTTCCTAGGGAAGGTCTCCTCAGTAAACGTGGAATACTGTAGCGAGGACAAGAAGATGGCAAAGGTAGTGGTGACCACTACGGAAGGGAAAGAGGTGGAGTCTGAGTGCATCCCAGTGAGAGCTGCGGGCAAGATATCGATAGTCATCAAGCACTACCTCAGGATGGGTATAGGCAAATATATAATTTCGGACGAGAAAGTTGTAGGTAGCGTCGACATGGAGGGAGAAGATGAAGTTCAGGATAGACAAGATTCCCAAAACGGATGAGGACCTAGAGGAAATCCAGAGGGAAGTTGAACAGGAACACCAGCACGAGCATCATCATGAGGAAGTAGACCTAGAGCACTTGTTAGGCGAGCTATACGCAGGTTTCCAATCACTACAGTCCAAGGCAGACAAACTGGAGAAGGACAACGACAAGTGCAAGCAGGAAATAAGCAGAATTTACAAGATCCTTTCAAGGATGCTTATAGCTCTATCCACTAACGACCAAAATGAAAAGATTAAAAATCTCAAGGAGATTTTAAGCATGTTAGAATAAACATGGACTTTGCTCAAACTTTAGTAATTGCAGTAAAACTTTTTGCTATAATGGATCCCTTCTCTATAATACCCTACATCCTGGCAATGTACGAAGAGTTCAGCCAAAACGACCCAAAGGTCACGTGGAGATTACTCGTAAACAAGATAGAGATAGCCGTTATAGTCCTTCTCCTTTTGTTCTCCGTTTTGGGTAGACCAATGTTGGACTTCCTGGGTCTAAAGCCGTCTTCGCTGGAGATAGGGGGAGGGATAATCTTAGTTTACTTAGGAATAGACACCATGGGCGGCTTCCAGCAACTCAGGTTCGCCTCGAGAAGCATTACAGAAGCAGTAGTAACACCGATCGCTACACCGCTAATAGTCGGGCCAGGCACAATGACCGCCCTCGTGACCCTTTCGGTCTCGTTTAACGCCTTTTACTTAATAGTAGGAAGTTTAATATCAGCCCTACTGGTTTACGTAGTCCTCATGATGGGGCCCCTACTCATTAAGGCCTTGGGCAGGACGGGGACGATAGCAGCGGGAAGATTTACAGCAATAATAATAGCGGCGTTTGGCGTACAACTTATTTTAGAGGGCATATCGCAGATCAACTTGTCATGATAATTCGAAGGGAAAATAAAAATTTTTTAACGAGCAATTCGTAATTCTTCATGAAGTGTATGTCTAACGGTAATAAGAAAGTGGACTTAGACGCAATAGACAGGAGGTTGTTAATAGAGCTTCTAAGGGACGCCAGGACTAGCCTGAGGAGGCTCTCCGAGGAGATGAACGTGTCTCCCGCGACCCTCCACAACAGGCTGACTAGGCTAGTACAAGAGGGTCTCATAAAGGGCTTTACAGCCCTCGTAGACTACACCAAGCTGGGCTATTCCCTCTCCGCAGTAATAATGGCAAAGATAGACGGGAAGCACTTAGTGGAGTTCGAGAAGGAAATAGCCAACACGGAAAACGTAGTAGCGGTCTACGACGTGGTAGGCGAGTACGACGTTGTGATAATAGCCAAGTTTAGGAGCGTGGAGGACCTAGACAGCTTCCTCAAACAACTGCTGAAGAACCCTAAGGTGGAGAGGACTTACACTAGCATAGTACTTAACGTTGTTAAAGAGGATCCCAGGATCAAGGTGTAGGGAATACCAGGAAGTTTTCCAAAAGCCTTTTATAACAATGCCCTGCCCTATATACCTATATGGTGAGTGGGTTTTGCAGTTCTGTCCTAAGTGCGGAGGAGTAATGGTTCCAACAAAGAAGGACGGAAAGGAGATCCTTAAGTGCACTAAGTGCGGTTTCGAGAAAGAGATGGACAAGAAGGACAAGAAGTCCTACGAGGTAAAGGAGGCTAGGTCCAAGTCAGAGAGGGTGTTAACTACGTCTATAGTCAGCGAGAAGTCTGGTAGGAAAAGGGACGAGGAAGAGTGGGAGCAAGAAAGGGAGGAGTACTATAAGGAAGTCGGGCTCGAGCTGTTGAGGGACGAACTAGAGGGGTCAGAAGAGAACGAGGAAGACTAGCGTAAACATTTTATAAACCTCCTAATTATATGAAAATATGAAAGTTAGTGCGTCAGAAGAAAAGTACTTGATTGACCTCAACAGGAGGAAGTTTTTGGTCGAGGCCTACAAGACGGAGAAGGGCGAAAAGGTATACACTGTGTCAGAGGTAAGGTCCTATAAGTTGCCGAACGGTGAGGAATGGACTCCTGACACAAACAACGCCAAGACCCTTGACCTGTCCTCCGCCAGTCCGGAGCTCAAGAAAGTCATAAGGAGTATAGTAATACGTTTATAAACTATATTTTTATATCATTCTGGTTATTAGGTGAATTGAATGGTTCAGTTTGACTTTATCTTAACAACGGATAGATGCCTAATGACAAATCACCACCACAAGGAATTCTTGGGCTTCCTGGGCACGGGTCCAGCGATAGGGATACCGGAGAGGGTGTGGAAGTGGCTAGCCTGTCCTAAAATGGAAGTTGATGAACTAGGTAGGCCCAAAGAGGCACCTTACGGAATGAGGAAAGTGGAGGCAAAGCTAATAGACGAGGGTTTCAACGCAGCCATCATAGACCCAGACTACATAGGCAAGTACTTGAAGGATGCCAAGGCTCTAATGTTTTCTCACCACGACTACTTCGCCTTCGGTCCTCCTTCATCCACGTGGTGGGGCATAACCAAGAAGGAGCCTCTAAACTACAAGAGCTTCCAGGAGCTGATAAGCAGGCCAGAGATAGCTGAGGCCAAGAAGAGGGGTATGAAGATCTTAGTTGGGGGACCGTCGACTTGGCAGTGGCTGTGGAGGGAGGACATGATAGAGAAGCTGGGAGTTGACACATTGTTTGACGGAGAGGCAGAGAAGTTAATAGTTAAGCTGGCTCAGGCAGTACTAGACGGCGAACCTCTGCCCAGGTACGTGTACGTGAGCGGAGACGACGTTCCAGACATAGAGGACATACCCGACATTAAGGGGGCTAGCGTCAACGGGCTCATAGAGGTGATGAGGGGATGCGCCAGGTCGTGCAGGTTCTGCTCAGTAACCTTAAGGCCAACAAGGTACTATCCGCTTGAGAAGATCGAGAGGGAACTGCAGGTCAACGTTAAGGCTGGAATAAGGCACGGCGTTATACACAGCGACGACGTGCTCTTCTACGGGGCTGTCGGAATACTGCCCAGACCGGAGCCCCTCATTAAGCTCCACCAGCTCGTCAAGAAGTACTACAAGACCATTGCGTGGAGCCACGCAAGCCTTGCTGCAATTAGGTACTCGCAGGAGAAGTACGGGCTCATCAGCAAGCTCTCCGAGATTATTTATGAAAACGACCAAAAGTACCTAGGCGTTGAGGTCGGCATTGAGACGGGGTCCGTGAGATTAGCTAAGGAGATAATGCCGGCGAAGTCGGCCCCCTATAAGCCTGAGCAGTACCCAGAGACTGTGGAGGAGGCGTTCAAGATAATGCACGAACACCACATCATCCCTGCAGGAACCATGATAGTTGGGTTACCAGAGGAGACAGAGGAGGACGTGTACAGGACCATAGAGTTGGTGGACAACTTGAGGTCTTACAGGAGCATCCTCGTTCCCATGTTCTTTGTTCCCATGGGGTACTTCAAGAACAAGGATTGGTTCACGAGGATTAAGCTAAGCGACGCCCACATAGAGTTATATAAGAAAGTGTTCTGGCACGACGTCTACTGGGCAGAGGACATAATAGACAAGTTCTACATGCAAGGGCCCTTGTACTACCCAGTGAGGCTTACGCTAAAGCTGTTTCTAGCTGCGGCTAAGAGGAAAATGAAACAAGTGGAAGCGTGGCTAGAGTCGCAGATGAAGAAGTGAAAATTTTTCCCTTTTCCTTATTTAGCCTTTTTCGGCAGAATGTAGTCCTTTGGAGCGGCCTTAAACATTTCCAAGTACTTCCTCAAAACCTTGGGTACCTCAACTGCTCCGTCCTGCCTCTGGTAGTTCTCCAGGATAGCAGTTATCGTCCTAGTGCTAGCTACCGCAGTACTGTTTAAGGTGTGGACGTAGCCCTTCTTGTTGTTTTTCCTGTCCACGTATCTTATCTTCATCCTATACGCCTGCCAGTCCGTGCAGTTGCTACAGCTTACCATCTCCCTGAATTTAGCTTGAGCGGGCATCCACACCTCTAGGTCGTACTTCTTAGCTGCACAAGCGCCCAGATCCCCAGAGGCTATGTTTATTATCCTGTAGGGTAGCCCCAGCCCCTGAAATAGTTCCTCGGCGTTGCTGATTAGTTCCTTGTGGTAGTTCCAGCTCTCCTCAGGAGAGGAGAAGACAAACTGCTCTACCTTGTGGAACTGGTGGACCCTGAATATCCCCTTCAAGTCCTTGTTGGCAGCTCCAGCCTCCTTTCTAAACGCTGGGCTAACGCCAACTAGCTTTATGGGTAGGTTTTCCTTCTCTATCTCTTCCTTAAAGTAAAGCGCTGCTAAGGGGTGTTCTGCAGTGGCAATGAGATAGAGATCCTCGTCTTCGATCTTGTATATCGCGTCCTTAAACGTGTCTAGGTCTATAACGGAGTGTATTACCTCTCCCCTCAACATGTAAGGTGGAAGCACGAGCATATAGCCCTTGGATGTCAGGAGGTCTACTGCGTACAACAAGAGGGAAAAGTCGAGCCAGACTATGTCGTCAAAAAGGTAATAGAACCTCGAGCCAGACACTTGAGACGCCTTCTCTGTGTTCGCTAGGCCTAGGACTCTCTCCAACTCGTCAGCGTGGCCCACTGGCTTCCACTCCAAGACCTCGTAGTCCACTTGCATCCCTCCAGTTTGCCTCTTGAACTCATCCAGATCCTCCTTGTATACCTTGAACCTCCCCCAGAACTTTATTGGCACACTGTAGTTCTCGTCTGGGCCAATTGGCACGTCCTCGCTCACTAGGTTTGGTAGACTCTTCAACAAGCTTTCCCTCTCTTCTTCTACCTGCTTCAGCTCCTTCTCCTTCTCCTTTAACGTGATCAACAGCTTCTTTGCCTCCTCTATCTTGGTCTTCCTTTCCTCTGGTGGAAGTCTCGGTATCTGGTCGGTTATGACGTTATGCTCGTGCCTCAGCCTCTCCACTTCCTGTAAAGTAGTTCTCCACTTCCTGTCAAGCTCAATGACCTTATTTATCAGAGAAACGTCCACAAACCTCTTTCTCAAGTTTTCAACAAGCTTGCCTGGATTATTTCTAACCAGTTCCAGTATACTCCAAGACATAATAAACACAAAAAGCTTTAGGCTTTTATGCCTTCTGATTTTCCGTCTGAGTGACGTCCTGGGGTAAACCGTAGGTCTGTACCCACATCTCTACTATGTCGTAACCGTAAAGCTTCCTGAACTTCTCCCTACCCTCGTTTGTCATCTTAAGCGGCGTCCACTGAGTCTCCAGATCCAAGTCAACTTCAACTTCCTTGGCTGGGACGCTCTCCTTGATAACTTGCTCAACCGTGTAGATTAGGTCGTCGACTACTGGACAACCTGGAGCTGTCAGACCGAGCCTAATGTATACCTTCCCGTCGTCTGAGATTTTCAAGTCGTATATCAGCCCTAGGTTGACTATGTCAACCGGAATCTCTGGATCATACACTTGCTCCAGACCTTCCATAATCTTCTTCTTCCACTCCTCCACGTTCACAGCCGTGCTCATGAAATATCCATTTTAAAATAGGTTGTTGGCCATTTTTATCCTTTTTTAACATAAATTTTAAAGACTAGTATTTGTTAAGTCTACTTAATAAAATCGCTGTAGCCCCTGTAGAAACACGACCAATTCCCAGTGTGGCATACGGGACCTGCGGACTTTACCTTGAGCACTATAGCGTCGCTATCGCAGTCTATCCTGACGTCCTCCACAATCTGAAAGTTACCGCTTGTCTCCCCCTTTAGCCAGAGTTTCCTCCTACTCAAAGACCAGAAGTGGGCGTAACCCGTGGTTAAGGTCTTCATTACTGCCTCCCTGTTCATGTGCCCCACCATCAGTACTTCCTTTGTGTTGATGTCCTGCAGTACCGCGATTACCGTGGAGTCCTCGTGTCTGTAGTTCAAGGTAGAGGCTAGCTTCTCCGCCTCTTCTCTGCTCAACCTTAACGTCTCGCCCACCTCGTCAAGTTGGAGAAAAACGTCTTTCCTGTCGCACTGCTCTTCTCGGGGTGGAACTGCGTTCCTATTGCGAAGTCACTGTATACTATGGCCGGGAACTCGACCCCGTACTTGCTCGTGGCTACCACCCTCTTCTCCTGAGTGTAAGCCACGTAGCTGTGGACAAAGTAGGCGTATTTGTCGTCTAAGCCTTCTACCACCTCAGAGGGCGAGGTAACATGGATTTTGTCCCAGCCTATATGGGGCAGCTTTACCCCTCCTTGGATTCTGTCCACTATCCCCTTGAACCAGCCTAGGCCCTTGTTCCTTCCTCCCTCAGTTCCCTCTTCAAACATTATCTGCATACCAAGGCATACGCCGAGGAACTTAACGCCCTTACTCCTCAAGTCCTCGATCTTCTCCCTGTTGTTCTCAATGAACTTAGAGACAGCAGAGAAGGACCCTACCCCTGGGAAGACGAGGAGGTCGGTTTCCTCTAATCCACCTATCTTTACCTCAAACCCCGCCCTCCTCAAGCCGGAGGATATGCTATAGAGGTTGCCCACTCCGTAGTTTACTACCACGGCCCTCATTTCATCCTCCTCCTCAACTCCTCGTATAGTTCCTCAGGGGTCACGCCTTCAATAGCCATTAGAACCCAAAGGTGGTATATTAAGTCTGCTGACTCAGAGATGAACCTCTCTTTCCCCTCGCTCAGCGAGGCGACAATGGTCTCCACGGCCTCTTCGCCGACTTTCCTAGCGACGTAACCCTTGCCCTTGGACACTATCTCTGCGGTGTAACTTCCATGCGGTTTGCTCTTTATCCTGTCAACTATCACGCTGTAAAGCTCGTCAAGTACCTCAGTCATACCTCGCACCCATGCTCTCTGAGTGCACCCTAAACCCCTCGTAGTCTGCCAGGACTTTTCCAGCTTCTATTAGCTTTTTGTTAGGCTTCTCTGCAATTACGTAAGTTACTGGCTTGAGGAAGTCGAACACCGTGACTCCTCCCTTAAACCTTGCCCACCCGTTAGTGGGCAATATGTGGTCTGGCCCCGCGCAGTAGTCAACTATGGCTGGAGGGGTCTTGCCCAAGGTCACTGCTCCAGAGTTCTCAACTAGGCGCAATAACTCCATTGGCGACTTTACAGCAAGGGACAAGTGCTCTGGGGATAACTCGTTCGCCACCTTGACTGCCTCGTCGAGGTCTTTTGTCTTCACGAGATAGTAAGTCCTGTTGTCGTCTAAGTAAGGCTTCACGTCTTCAAGAAACTTCTGGGACGGAGAGATGAGGACTAGGAAAGTGGATTCCCCGTGTTCTCCTTGGGCCTTTAGGTCAAGGGCTACCTGCCTGGGGTCTGCTGTCTCGTCAGCTATTATCACGAGTTCTGTGGGGCCCTCAATTCCGTCTACGCCTACGTCCTTACTGACGAGAAACTTCGCCGCTTGGACGTAAACGTTTCCTGGGCCAAGTACTTTGTCCACTCTCTTCACGGTCTCAGTGCCGTAAGCCATTGCCGCTATTGCTTGGGCTCCGCCTATTTTGTAGAGCTCCTTGACCCCCAGCTTGAGGGATATGTACGCTATGGCTGGGTCTATCTTTTCCCCTGGGGTGGATACGTAGATTTCCTTAACCCCTGCCACCCTAGCTGGTATTCCAGCCATCAATAATGTGGAAGGATAGGTCTTAGCCCCTCCCGGCACGTAGATCCCTACCCTGTTTACGGGCTTCCAGACTACCCCGTATTCGATCCCCATCCTCCCGCCTCCAGAGTTTGGTGGCTTTATGCTCAAGTGGAACTCCTCAAGTTGCAAGTAAATTTCATCTATAGCCTCCCTAACCTTGGCGTCCAAAAGTTTAGCTTGGCTTTCAAGCTCCTCCTGTGGCGCCTTTACGCTGGTTAGCTTGTACTTGTCAAACTTTTCCGTCAACTCCACGAGTGCCCTATCTCCCTCTTTCCTTACCTTTTCTACTATTTCACTAACCTTGTCTAAGACCTGCGAGAAGGAATTTGGCCTCTCCTTTGGGACTTCGTACTTTATCATAGTCTTACCTCCAAGCCTTTAGCTTTTAAGTAAGCCTTAAGCTCTGGGATCTTCACAATTCCGTCGTGGAATATCCCAGCCGCTAACGCTGCCTCTACCTTCGCCTTGGAGAACACCTCGTAGAAGTGCTCCATTTTTCCCGCGCCTCCGCTGGCTATTACTGGGACGTTAACTGCGTTGACGATAGCCCTAGTGAGATCTATGTCGTAGCCCTGCCTAGTACCATCCCTGTCAATGCTCGTCAGGAGTATCTCACCAGCCCCCAACAGCTCGACCTCCTTAGCCCACTTCACAGTGTCTAAGCCAGTGTCGTAGCTCCCTGACTTGGTGAAGACCCTCCACGAGTTGCCCACCCTCTTAGCGTCTATTGCCACTACAACAGCTTGTGCCCCGAACTCCTCAGAAGCCTTCGCTACTAACAACTTGTTCTCCACTGCTGCTGTGTTGACGCTTACCTTATCTGCCCCTGAAGACAAAACCCTTGACACGTCATCCAACGTCCTTATCCCGCCTCCCACGGTAAGTGGAATGGAGAGGACGCTGGCAGTGTCCCTAACCACGTTGAGGAGGATAGCCCTACCTTCTACAGTTGCAGATATGTCCAGGAAGACCACCTCGTCAGCCCCTTCCTCCTCATACCTGGACGCCAGCTCTACTGGGTCTCCCTTGTCCTTGAGGTTCAGGAAGTTAACTCCCTTCACTACCCTTCCGTTTTTCACGTCTAGGCAGGCAATTATCCTCTTCGCAGTCATAGCGATCCCTTCGTGCTCGTAACTCCTTTATACACTATCCTGGAAGCGTCGTAAAGGGCAAGCCCAAGTGCCTTAAACGAGGCCTCGATGACGTGGTGGTCGTTCTCTCCCCTAAACTGGAGTACGTGCAGAGTGATTCCAGCACTTGTAGCTAGAGAGCTGAAGAAGTGGGGCACGTTCTCCGTAGATAGTCCCCCTACGCTCTCCCTCTTTAAGTTTAGCTCAACCTTTGAGTACGGTCTGCCAGATATGTCCAAGGCCAACATAACCAACGCCTCGTCCATCGGGATGATCTGGTGGGAGAACCTCTTTATTCCCTCCTTGTTTCCCAAGGCTTCCTTCAAAGCCATCCCCAGGGTTATTGCCACGTCCTCGACTATGTGGTGGTCGTCGTAGCCCTGCTTGTCCTCTCCCTTCACCTTAGACGTAGCCCTCATGTAGAAGAGGAGGGTGTGCAACATGTGGTTGAAGAAGGGAACCGAAGTCTCTACCTCCACTTCCCCTGGAGTGTCTAAGTCGAGCTCCACCTCAACCCTCGTCTCCTTGGTCTCCCTTACTACCCGCGCGACCCTAGACGTACTTGACCCCCCTTAAGTTCCCGGTGTAAAAGGACATGCCTACCACGGTGAAGTCGAAGCCCATACCCTTGAGCTTCGCCAGGTCGTTCACGTCCCTTATCCCGCCTGCGTATCCCTTGAGCCCGCTGACCATAGTTAGGTACTTCCCCACGCCCTCGTCAATACCGACGCTCTTCCCCTCCCTACATATGTTGGTAAATATAACCCCTGCAACCTCGCCGATTTGTCTCAGTCCCTCTTCTACCCTTATTGCCTTCTCGTTCCACCCCTTTACGTAAATTACGTCATCGCAGTAATCTACCGAGGCCATTACCCTTTCCTCTCCTACCTCCTGTAAGATGTCCTCGTAAAGCTTCCTGTCCTTGAAGACTACCGTAGAGAGCACCAAGTAAGTAACGCCGTAGCTTATCAACTTACGGGCCTTATCCCTGTCCCTTATTCCCCCACCTACTTCAACCTTACTGAACCCCAAGCCGGCAATCTCCTTTATAAGCTCCTCGTTGGAGCCAACCCCTTCCGCCGCGTCTAGGTCGACCACGTGAACATAGTCGTATCCCTCTTCGTATATGGACTTCGCAACTGACACCGGGTCTCCTAGTACTAGCCCAGTCCCCCTCTTGCCCCCTATCCTCTTTACTGCCTTTCCCTCGCTTATGTCTATGCTTGGGACGACTATCATCTGATCACCTTCTCTATGCCAACTACTACTATGTCCCTGGCCCCCGCAGACGCTGCCTTGGCTATGACCTCTGGAAGATACTCCTCCTCGACTACGGTAATGACTTCCCAAGCGTCGCTCCTGCTCAGCTTCGACACGGCTGGAGCCAACATTGCGGGAAGGGCGTTGATCACCCTCTCCAAGTCCTTGTCGCTCACGTTCATGAAGACCATCTTCTTTCCCCTGGCGTTCAGAGCTCCCTTTATCATCGTTAACACCAAGTTTATCCTCTCAGCCTCCTCCCCCTTCATCCAGTACTTGTTACCTATTACAACTGCGTACGTGTCCATGATCTTGTCTATTTCCTTGAGCCCGTGCAACTTCAAGGTCGTCCCAGTGCTTACGACGTCTATTATGGCGTCTGCAGCGCCTAGGGAGGGCATTACCTCTGCCGCTCCACTTATTTTTATTATCTTTGCATTTATCCCCTTCCTCCTGACGTAGTCTTGGGCTATGTTGTAGTACTTGGTAGCTATCCTAATCTCCCGTTTCAGTTGTGATGAGTCGTCTATGCCCCAGCTGGAGGGCACGGCCAAAGAGATCCTGGCCCTGCCGAAGTCGAGCTTAATGAGCTCTTCAACATCAGCCCTCGACTCCACTACGTAGTCTATGCCAGTTATCCCTACCTCAGCGGCTCCGTTTTCCACTAGGCTAGGTATGTCCTCGGTTCTCGTGAGCACTAGCTGTACCCCTTCCCAGCTGGTGGGCAGGATCAAGGCCCTCTCGTCGCTTGAAAGAGGCTTTATCCCCACTGAGGACAAGAGCTGTAATGCTGGCTGTTGGAGCCTTCCCTTATTCGGAACGGCTATCTTCAATTACCTCACCCAACTTCTCCAGGAACAATTTAACTTGGTCCAGGGTACCTACAGTTACCCTGTAGTAACCTTCCATTGGCCTCCTGATGGCTATCCCCCTGTTCATAAGAGAGTGAAGGAGGTTCTTGTGGTACTTGAAAAGGACAAAGTTGGTCAGGGAGTTGTACGCCTTTAGCCCCATCTTCCTCAAGCCTCCCAAGAGGTATTCCCTGTTCTGCTTTATCTCCTCTGCTATCCTTAGGGCATAGGAGGGGTTTTCAAGGGCCGTAATCCCGGCTATCAACGAGGGGAGGGCTATGTCAAAGGGGGTTGTAGACTTCCTTAACGCCTTGACCACCTCTTTATCGGCTATCAAGTAGCCCACCCTGTAAGACGCCAAGGAAAAGGCCTTGCTCAGCGTCCTCACGATCACCAAGTTTTCGTGCTTGTACACTAGGTCCTTGGCGGTGTACTTGGAGAACTCGTAATACGCCTCGTCTAGAACCACGAGACCATTTGTGCTCTCCGCCAAAGCGGAGATTACCTCAGCCTTGCCCTGGAGCATGGGAGAGCCCGTTGGGTTGTTGGGGTCGTCGATTACTATTAGCCTCGCCTTTGACGCCACTTCGTATAGCTTGTCGAGATCTTCCTTCCACCACTCTCCTTCTTCTTTAAGCTGTATCCTTACTACCTTGAGCCCCTTGACCGACGCGTAAACAGGGTACATGCTGTAGGAGGGATAATTGAGGACCACTATGTCCCCTGGCTGGGTCAAGTTGAAGAATATGGATCTAAGCGCACCGTCCCCACCGGGAGTCGGAAGGACGTATTCTGGCTCTACCTTGCTGTACTCTGCCTGCAGTTCCCTTAGCCTCTCCACGAGGTCTGGGTGCTGGTAGTTGTTGCCCTTTCTCAAGTACTTCTCGACGTTCTCTACCACGAAGTCTGGAGGTGGGTAAGGGGACTCGTTTAAGTGTAGCCTTATCCCCTCCTTTATGTCATCGAACGAGTACTCCGTTGCATCCCTTAACCATGGGTATATTATCTTGTTTAAGTCGGTTGGTGCAATAAGAAACCCTCAAGAAAAAAATAAGGCTCCGTTTAAAAGCTTTGTGAGTGATAGTGCAGTGTTCCTAGAGGCACTGCTTGGAAAGAGGGCCTTCGTCCACTCCTACTACTATTCAGTTAACTTGCTCATAGCTCTGAACTTTGCGGAAATGCTATCGAAAAAAGGCAAAAAAGTTTGTATATTCAATTACGGGAAAATCAGGTGGGAGTTTTTCCCATACCAGCTTGAGCTAAAGCTGGACTGCTCCCCAGGTTCAGAGGTAATAGTCTTTGAGGCGGAGAGCGAGAAGGAGGTGCCAGAGAACTTCGCCCTTGTCACCTCCTATAAAAACTTGAAGATAAAGGGAGAAAAGGTGAACGTGGAGAAGGTAGACGTAAACCTCTTCAAGGCAACTGTCGGAGGGGAGACGTATCTCTTTAAGGTAGTGGAGGGAAGGGTGGTGGATTACGAGATGGGCGACCTCCAGAGGAACCTCCTAGAGCTCATAAAGGAGTTGGGAAGCCCCTGTAGTCTAACTGACGTGGTCAACATAGCTTCGAGGCGCTTTAACGCCTCTAGGGACAAGGTGAGGGAGGAGCTTCAGTTCTTGGTAAACGTAGGGAAGATAAAGGTGAAAAACAAGGTCATTGAACTACTATAGCAGGCCTCAGCGGAAGGGCCTCCTTGTTGTACTTGGCCCTAACGTTCTCGTTGAACTGCTCCACCGTGACGTTTAGGCCTAGCTTGTGCTCTATGTACTTTGCGTTCTCCTTGAGTACTTGGTACTCGTCTATGTCGTAGCTCGCCATCCTCTTTATTGTTTCGGGCATGCTGATCACCATCTGGTAAATCTTCTGCAGGGTTCTCGCCTCTTCCTTGCTAGATGGCTTAAGCTGGTCCATCAAGTTCTTGAGCGTCCCTCCCCTTGACGTGACCTCTATTGCCTTCCTCAACTTCTCCATCTCCCCCTTCCCTGCGGCGAAGATCATAACTTGAGTGGGGGTTCCCTTGAACACGTTTAGTATGGACCTCACGTCCCCAATCATTTGTTCCACGAACTCGTGCTCCAGCTCCAGTTTAACGTCTATCTCTGCCTCGTTGGAGGCGGGCCACCTCTCGAGGGAAACGAAAGTCTCGTTGCCCAGCTTGTGCCATATCTCCTCGGCCAAGTGAGGTGCAAAGGGCGAGAGCAACTTAGTCCACTCTAGCCCTATCCGCCTCATCACTTTACCGTTTGGTTCCCTCCCCTCTGCCCTTACCATCTCTAAGTACTCGTTCACGTTGGACGTCATCTCGTAAAGCACCTTGTTCAGAGCCCCCCTAAGGTCCAGTTCCTCCATCTCTGCAGTTACCTCCTTTACCAAGTTGTTAAACTTGGATAGCAACCACCTTTCCGGCTTCCCTACCACGTCCCCTGGGTAGTTGGCTGTAACTATCTCGTAGAACCTCCTCAGTGCGTCGGCTATTGCCTTTGCTCCTACGTCAGTGAAGTTGGCGTCCGAGCCCAGGTCCACACTACACGCTAAGGCAATCCTAATTACGTCTGCCCCGTACATCCTTATGGCCTTCCTCAGAGGTAGTATGTTCCTCAGGGACTTGCTCATCTTCTTCCCCTCGTAGAGTATGAACCCGTTTATCGCTATGCCCTTTGGCCACAGCTCCTCAGGGAATATGGCGGAGTGGTTGAAGAGGAAGAAGGACAAGTGGTTCGGAATTAGGTCTGGACCGCTGTGCCTAACGTCAAGCGGGTACCAGTAGAGGAACTCCCTCCTCATGTCCTCGATTACGTTCTTGTCTATCCCGGTGCTCTTGGAGATTTCCTCGGGGTTACCCCTGCCTAGCATCACGTAGTCCCAGAAGTCCAGAGTCAGCTGGGAGGCATGTAGCTTATGCTGTTTTATCTTATGGGCTATAGTGTAGTAGGCCATGTAGATCGTGGAGTCGGAGAGGCTCTCAATTATCCACTTCTTGTCCCAGGGCAAAGGAGTGCCCAGACCCCTAGTCCTTGCACAAGCCTTCTTCTCCAGCCAGTCTATTGCGTACTCAAAGTCCTTCCTTACTTCCGGCGGGATTACCCTCATCTTGCTCAGGAGTTTCTTGGTCTTCGCCTTCCACTCTGGGTTCCCGTAGTCCAGGAACCACTGGTCCTTCAGGATCTTCACGACTACCTCGTTACCACACCTGCAGTAAACGGGCTTGTTCATTATCTCGTAGACCTGCCTACCCAGCTTCTTCTTTACTACGAAGTCGGTGATGATCTTCCTCGCCTCCGGCACTGGCTTTCCAGCTATTTCCTTAAGCTCTTCTCTGTACTCTGGCTTCACGAGGTCTACTACGTCTTCCCTCATCTTTCCCTTGTTGTACTCCGTCCTATAGACAAGCTCAGTTAGCTTCTTCAAGTCGGCGTCGCTCTTTGGGTTCTCCTTTTCAACCACGTCCCTGGCCATGGCGTCCGTGTTGTCTAGCTTCACCACAAGGACTATTGGTAACTCGAGCTTGCTCTTCTTCAAGTAATAGTAGTCAAAGGGGGCGTGGGCTGGGACGCTCATCACCACTCCAGTGGCCAAGGTAGGGTCAACGAAGTCAGCAGGTATTATTGGAACCTCCCTCCCAGTTATCGGATTTACCGCCTTCACCTTCTGCAACTCCTCCGGGGTGAGCTCTTGGACTTCCTTTAGGTCTAGCTGGAAGGAGAGCCTGAAGGACGCCTTCTTGGAGAGTATAAGCCTCTTCCCGTCAACCTCTACGACGGAGTACTTATCCTTTGGGCTTATCCAGACCGCGACTGCTCCGAACACGGTCTCCGGCCTTAAGGTCGCTATGGGCAGGTAGCCAAATGGGGTCTCGAAGTAGATCAACACGTACTGCCCTATCTCCGGCTCAACGTCTCCCTTAGTGTCGTGCATCCCCACGGGCAAGTTGTGGACTGGGCACCAACCAACAGGGTGAGTGTCCTTGACCACGTATCCCATGGACTGCAACTTGTTGAACTGCCAGACTATGAAGGAGGAGAACTCGGGGTCTATGGTGGTGAACTCCCTCCTCCAGTCTATGCTGAGCCCCAGCTCCTTCATCGCCTTCTTTATTTCCTCTTTGAAGTAGTTGGCCATAAAGAGGGGGTCGGAGAGCTTAGGTATAACGCTCGAGGGAATCTCGTATATCTTCTCAAAAATCTCTATTAGTTCCTTGTCTCCCTTCGCCACGTCGTCAGCCATGGTGATAATGGGGGTTCCAGTGTAGTGGAAGCCCATTGGGAACAGAACGTTATACCCCTGCATCCTCTTGTACCTGGCGTAAATATCGCAGGTGGTGTAAGTCCTTCCGTGGCCTAAGTGGAAGGGGCTGTTGGGGTAAGGGAAGGCGGCGGTAGTGTAGAACTTCTGTCTCTCCTCTGGGTTCCTCTCAAATATCTTGCTCTCTTCCCACTTCCTTTGCCACTTTTCAGAAATTTCGTTCAGCATTGAGATAAAGTCTTGGGACATAAACACACCAAAATGTATTTAAGAGCGGCGTTTTTAAGCTTATTAATGTTCACGAAGACCGGAGACAACGGAGAAACTAACCTTAGGAACAAGAGAATAGGCAAGGATTCCCCTTTGGTCAAATTCCTAGGGGACATAGATGAGGCGAACTCCTTTATAGGACTTGCCGTTTCCAAGTTGACTTGGGACGACATGAGGAACGACTTGAAAAGGGTGCAGAGGGACCTATTTGTGTTAGGCGAGGAAGTGTCCACAGGGAAGGGGCTAGTGAACGAGAACTCGGTCAAGTGGTTGGAGGAAAGGACTGTCTACTACAGGAAGGAGAGTGGGCCCGTGAAACTCTTCGTGATACCGGGGGGATCGGAGGAGGCCTCAGCGCTACACGTTGCGAGGGCGGTTGTGAGGAGGGTGGAGAGGAACGCAGTGAAGTACTCGAAGGAGGTCGAGTTCAACAAGTGGGTGATAGTGTACTTGAACCGCCTCTCCTCCTTGATCTTCTCCATGGCAGTAGTTGCAAACAAGAGGAAAGGGGTACAAGAGGAGTACTACGACATAGGCAAGTTCTGGTAGTTCAAGAGCCCCGACTTTATTAAAAGCTCGCAGTTCTTGCATATCTCCCTCCCGTAACTGGTGGGCTCGCCGCAGATCTTACAGCTCGGCAGTTCCTTCATCTCCGTCCTCTGCCTGAACTCCTCTGCTACCCTGTCGAACTCCTCCACTATGTTGAGCAGACTCCCTGGCCTCATGACCTCTAGGGCGTAAAGGAGGTCCCTTACCCTTGCCCTCAAGGTCGGGCGGGAAGAAATGTAGGGGCACTCCACTTCTTGGAACTCGAAGCCTTTGTAATAGGCGTACATGGTGGTCTCCCACTCGTAAACCTTCCTCAGGGGCTTCACCCTTAACACGAACTTGTCGCTGAGCTTCACGGGGACGTCGCCCACCCTTATTATCCTCTTAACGTCACCCCTCAAGAGGTTTATCACAATGGTCTGGGCCTCGTCGTCTAGGTTGTGTCCAGTGGCAACCAGGTCTGCCCTGACCTCCCTCCCAGCGTTGTTTATCAACTTCCTCCTGAATCCCCCACAGAAGGTGCAGGCAGAGACGTTAAGGCCCTTTCCCTTCGCCGACGAGACCATCTCGTCGAGGGTGTAGCCAACCTCAGCCTTAAACGACGTGGATATGAGCTCTATCCCTAGGTCTGACAAGTACTTGTTTAGCTTCTTAGCTTGGTCCTCCCTGTTGTAACCTTGAATTCCCTCAACTATGTTGAACGCTATCAGCCTCTTTGGATCCACAAAGGAGGCTAGGGCGTCTGCAAGTGTGAGGCTATCCTTACCGCCGGAAACCGCCAGGAGAACCTTATTGGCCCTAGTTATCCCCTGCTTTTCAGCTTCCCTTTTGACTCTCTCCCTAACGTCGCTTATAAAGCACTCCTTGCAGAGGTTCCTCCCAGTGTGGGGCTGATAAATTACAGCTTCCCTGGACTTGCATACGTTGCAGATCACTTTACTTTTCTCCCCTCAATTAGTCTTTTACCCCCTGCTACTTCGTCGATACTGTGTATTGCACACCCCTCTTCCTCCAGCGTCTTCTTAACTTCGTAGAAGTCTATGTTATCTCCCTCCACTACTATGCTTAACCCCATTGTCTCCACGTCCATGTCGGTGACCATGATGTTGACTCCGTCCACTCCATCCAGGGAGGTAAGCTTGCTGGCTAGGTCAATGATGCTGGAGCCCTTGATGGGCTTTAGCACGTCAAGAACAATCCGCCGAATCGCCAAGTTAGATCAGATGTTATTGTGGAACAAAACGTTAAAAACTTAATTTACGGAAGGACTTTAGTCCTTCGTAGATAGGGCGAAGTGTCGTTTAGCCCTCAAATCATTTTTAAAAGAGATAAAAGGAAGACGTTGCCTCTAGGATAAATTTAAATACAATTAGATAGAGGGGGTATATAAGGGGGGTTTCACATGATGGGGGTAAGGCTAAACTATTCGCCAAAAGTTGTCGGAAAGCAAGTTTACGGGAGCTTGTACGACTGCGATGAGGAGGTACTCAAGGACACTGAGAGGCTAAAGGCAATAGTCACCAACGCTGCCAAGGAAGGGAACATGACGCTTCTAGACATCAGGTCGTGGAAGATAGGGGAGGGGGTAAGCGTGGTCGCAATAGTGCTGGAGAGCCACATAACCATTCATACCTGGCCCGAGTACAAGTTTGCTACCGTGGACGTCTACTCCTGCGGTGCCCACACGGATCCAAAGAGGGCTTTCGAGTACATTGTCTCCGAGCTAAAGGCAAAGAGGTATACCATGAAAGAGGCTGATAGGTCATCGGAGTTCTGATAGTAGGAGGAGGGATAGCGGGGCTAATTACGGGCTACAGGCTGAGGGACAGAGACCCAATAGTTTTTGACAGGAGGCGTTTTCCTGGAAAGAAGTGCACTGGGATCATAAGTTACGGGACTTTCCTAAAGCTAGGCATTAGCAAGGAGTTCGTTGACAGGGAGTTTAGGTCTATACACGTGGTCGTGAACGGCAAGTACCACGTGTACTTTAACGTAAACGTGGTAAGGCTTAACAGGGAGAAACTTGAAACTTGGCTCTCCAACGAGCTAAAGGTGAGGAGGCCAGTCAACGCGGAAGTCGTGGGAGAAGGGGAGGTAGTAGCTAACGGAGAGAGGTTCAAGGGCGAGGTAATTGACGCGTCCGGGTGGAAGGGAAAGGCAAAGTGGGTAAGGGCAATAGAGTACGAATACGAGCCCGTAGACGCGGAGGAAATAACGGTGTTCATTGACGATAGGAACCCCGGCGGTTTCTCTTGGGTGGTTCCTTTGCCGGAAAAGACCTTAGCAGGGAGCCTCGGATACTCAAGCGTAGAGCAGTTCGTGCCGAAGCTCGAGAAGAGGGTCTTGGGGATACACGGCGGGGCAATACCCAGAGTCAAGCCTAGGTACGTGAGAAACGGGGTGGGCGACTGCACGGGACTAATTAAGACCTTTACTGGAGGAGGAATATTTTCCATTGCGGAACTGTCCCAAGTGGTTCTCACCCCTAAGTACGAGGAGAAGTTCAACCAGCTCTCCAGGGAGATATCCCTGCAGTACAGGCTCACGTCGTTTCTAGAGAAGACGTGGAAGTACTCCCTTGGGCTGGCAAAGCTGTTCGACAGAAAGACGTTAAACGTGGGCTCCGAGTTCGACTTCCACTCACTTCTTCTGAGAGTTCCTCACTAAGTTGTAGCAACCCTCTCCCTTCTCTATTACTCCCAGCTCAATTAGCTTAGCGATTACCTTTTCTGGCTCCCTTATCCCCAAGCCCTTAAGCTCCCTAACAGCCAGTATCTCCCCCACTGACACGTTTGCCTCGAAGTACTTCTTAGCCTTCTCTAAGTCGCTGTCCATATCTAGATTTATTTACCTTTGTTCCTTTAACGTTATCGTGAATCCTTACCTCAAGCTAATTAGAATCCACAACGTCGTTGGGGCGTCTATAGGAGACTTCGCCGGCTACGTTGTAGCCTCCCACTGGCACCTCCTCCCGGAGAGGCTCTTGCTCTCCACGCTCGTGGTGGCCCTCGTAGCCATGGGAGGTTACGTCATAAACGACGTGTTTGACGTGGAGATAGACAAAATAAACAAGCCAGACAGGCCCATCCCCTCCGGGCAGGTGTCCTTGAGGAACGCTACAGTCTTGGCTTACTCTGGCTTCGCTTTTGGAACTGCGATTTCCATAGCCTTGGGATACATACAGGCGCTAGTGTCGGCGGTCACGTCCATTTTGCTCTACTGGTACGCCAAGTCGCTAAAGAGGACAGGGTTACCTGGCAACCTAGTCGTAGCGCTGACAACTGCCCTGTCCTTATTTTACGGGGGGCTAGCGTACTATCAAGGGAACTGGGCCGTCCTGGTTTTCATACCAACCACCTATTCCTTTCTCCTCACCTTGGCAAGGGAGATAGTGAAGGGGATAGAGGACTACGTTGGGGACAAGGCATATGGTGTTAGAACCTTGGCTACAACTCTAGGAGTAGAGAGGGCGTGGGACGTGGCTAGGGCCCTCCTACTCGTCGTACTGATAACTTCACCCCTACCCTACTTCCTGGGGTTCAACGTTATCTACCTAATCCTTATGGTGCCGTTCTGGTACGTAACGCTTAAGTCTCTACTTCAGCCAAAGACCATCGAAGGAGGAGGAAAGGCAAGGGCGTACTTGAAGGGATCGGCCTTCATTGGCATAGTGGCCTTTGCCCTAGGGGCCGTTCCACTCGATCTCCTTGTCAATCATTTTCCTTAGGCCTGCCTTTACTCCTACAACCCTGACGTTGACGTTTCCCTTCTTCGGGAGGAGTACTTCGTAGTCTATCCTGGACTTGCTCTTTACCTCTCCAAAAGACCTAAAGTGAACCGTGATCCCGTTTACCATCACGTTCACTAGAACCTTATCGAGCTGGATCTCGCTCCCGTTCTCTATGCTCAGGAAAAGCCTCTGGTTGCTGACCTTCCCGTCTACTTGCAGGTCTATGCTCGGCGACTCGGTCTTTGCAGTGTAGTAAAGGTAAACGAAGGCGGGGCACTTGGGCTGGGAAGGCCTACTGTCGTGGACTACGCTTATTACCCTGTTCTCGTTGGTCTCGATCTCTTCCGCGTCCTTGCTGTTGCTTACCTCTGCTATAAGGGAGCTGTCACCGTATACCTTTAACGAGGACCGGTTTGGGTTCTTCAAGAGTATGTAGCCTCTCTCGACGTTCTTGAAGGATATTGACTCTGACGGCCTCAGTATTAAGGTCCCGGCCATTGCTGAGAACCTTGTGTGAAAGTGCGGTACGTTGTACATGAGGACGCTACTTACAAAGTTCACCACTAAGGGCTCCAGCGAAATTGACGTCACCACGAACTCGTTCTTGCCCTGTTTTACCAAGTGGGTCACGTCGAACACGTGGATGGCGTATACCTTTCCGTCGTACTCGACTAAGTAGTTTGGCTTGAACTCCCTCGTTAACGAAAAGTTGTTGATCCAGAGCCTCCACTTCACTAGTCTATTGTTGGTCTCAGTTCCCACTACAATGTAGCTTTTATGGGGCTCGTTTTCCGCGAAAAAGTTGAACCCCGCCTCCTTGTTTTCCGCTCCTAGCTTTACTGCCCTTAATGACGAGGAGTAGTCAATTGTGCCCTCAAAGTCTCCCTCGTCAAAGGTCAATAGTTCTCCAATTGGCATATAATATAAACCGATGGCAGGAAAATAAAATAAATGTTGAGAAAGGTCTTCTCGATCATAAGCAAGTCTAACGTGGTCGTAGAGGTGCTCGACGCCAGAGAGCCAGAGCTTACTAGATCAAAGACGATAGAGGGGTTCTCCAAGGAGAAGGGGAAGAAGCTACTGCTTGCAATTAACAAGGGGGACCTAGTCCCAAGGGACGTGTCGGAGAAGTGGAAGGAGTACTTCGCAAGCCAAGGCCTTAGGGTCGTGTACTTGTCGGCAACAGGGCACATGGGTACCATGGTGCTGAGGAGGGAGATAAAACAGCTCCTTTTGGGAAAGGAGGGAATTGTCTGCTTCGTAGGCTACCCCAAGACAGGGAAATCCTCCATCATTAACGCGTTGAAGGGCAGGCACTCTGCCTCCACCTCAGCTCATCCCATGGAGATAGGTTACACCAAGGCCCCACAGCTCTTCAAAATAGACAGCAAGATCTACGCGTGGGACACCCCAGGCGTCATACCGCCTGAGGGCGATCCTGTGGAGAGGATAATCAGGGGGTACTCGGTGGACGAAATGGAGGATCCCGTGAAGGCTGCCGTCCTCCTCATTAAGAGGATAGAAGGTTTCGACAGGAAGTCCCTAGAGGAGGTTTACGGAGAGTACAGGAACCCCTACGACCTCCTCGCCAAGATAGCACTGAAGAGGGGGTGGATATACAAGAAGGACAAAGAGCCCAACATAGAGGAGGCCGCCAAGGCGGTGATAAGGGATTACCACGAAGGCAAAATAATTTATTTCAGTCTTCCACCACAGAGAAGTAGATGAAGGTCAAAGTAGTAATATACGACGCGGACAAGACCCTCTGGGACCACTACAACATCTCCGAGTTTCAAGAGCCCATAAAGGTGATAAACAGGGACGAAATTGAGGACGCGGAGGGGAGGAAGTTAAGGGTGTTTCCGGACGTAAGGAGTACGTTAGAGGAGCTAAAGAGGAGGAACTTGACAATTGCCATGGCCACGTGGAACTTCCCGGAAAAGGCCGAGAGGATACTCGAGATCCTGGACTTGAGGAGGTACTTTGACGTTGTGGTAGCAAGGGACTTCCCCTACAAGTTTGTCATGATAAACGAGATACTTTCGGAGCTCAGGAGGAGGGGAATTTACACCAAGCCAGAGGACGTGGTATTCGTAGACGACAGGAGGGCACACTTTGGCAACGTCTGGCTCTACGTCGGGAGGGTGAAGTGCGTGGAGATGTGGAGGGACATATCATCTCACTCTGAAATCTTGAAGTTAATTGAGTAAAAAGTTATCAACTTTAAAAACGTTATATCCTTTAAAAATTTTAGACATTCTGTATTCAGTGATTTACATTCCCATAACAAAGCTTAAAAATGGTAATTGGCACTTTATTTGAAGTGGAAAGGATGATGGGTGGCTATACCCTCCAAGTCGAATAACTTTTCCAAAAAATCTAGTTCTAAGTCAAGGAACAACTTCGCCAAAAGTAATGGGCTTGCGTATATTATTCTCGACAGGTGATCAAGGTGCCTAGCGGTGCGAGAATCTTAGTTGATTCTCTAAAAAGAGAAGGAGTAAAGGTAGTGTTTGGAATACCAGGACTGTGGAACATGCCCTTCTACGACGAGCTCTTTTACGACATCCAAAACGGGGAAATAAGACACGTGTTAATGAGGCATGAACAGGCTGCTGCCCACGCCGCTGACGGTTATGCGAGGGCGTCCGGCGTTCCAGGAGTATGCACGGCCACTTCTGGGCCCGGAGCAACTAACTTGGTCACAGGATTTATCACAGCGTACTGGGACAGCTCCCCCATAATAGGGATAACTGGGCAGGTAGTGAGGTCTGTAATAGGAAAGATGGCGTTCCAAGAATCCGATAACCCTGGCATCTTTAAGGACATAGCCAAGTACGTGGTGCAAGTAAAGGACATCCACGAGATACCCCAGTGGGTAAAGAACGCTTTCTACATAGCCACAACGGGCAGGCCAGGGCCCGTGTTAATAGACATACCAAGGGATGTACAGTTGGAGAAAGTTGAGGACATAGAGTGGCCAGAGAAGCCCTTAGTGCGGGGATACAAGCCCTTCAAGACGGTGATAGACCCCGTGAAAATAAAGAAGGCAGCTGAGCTGCTGTTGAACGCTGAAAAACCAATAATCTTGGCGGGAACGGGAGTGATGTGGTCAGGAGCAACGCCAGAGGTTCTCAAGTTAGCTGAGCTATTGGGTTCGCCAATAATTTCTACCCTTCCTGGTAAGTCCGCTATACCTCACGACCATCCACTGTACGTAGGTCCCATGGGCTACTACGGAAGGGCTGAAGCGTCGATGGCCGCCCTAGAATCAGACGTGATGCTGGTAGTAGGGGCCAGGTTCAGCGACAGGACTGTCACCTCTTACGACGAACTGGTGGAGACGAGGAAGAAGTTCATCATGGTCAACGTAGACCCCACGGACGCCGAGAGAGCCATTAAGGTTGACGTAGCCCTGCCAGGAGACGCCAAGATAATACTGATGGAGCTAATCGACGCAGTAGCGAAGCTTGGAAGCAAAAAGGACCACACTGCGTGGCAGAAGAGGGTTAAGGAACTAAAGGAGTACTACGCCCAGTTCTACTACCACGATGAACCAAACAAAATGAAGCCGTGGAAGGTACTTAAGACGATCAGGAACGCCATACCTAGGGACTCCATAGTCACTACTGGAGTGGGCCAGCACCAGATGTGGTCTGAGGTGTTCTGGGAAGTCCTGGAGCCCAGGACTTTCATCTCCTCTACGGGAATGGGCACCATGGGCTTTGGTCTACCGGCTGCCATGGGAGCTAAGCTAGCTAGACCAGACAAGGTTGTAGTAGACCTAGACGGTGACGGCTCCTTCATGATGACCGGAAACAACTTAGCTACTGCAGTTGACGAGCACATCCCCGTAATATCCGTCATATTTGACAACAGGACCCTAGGCCTAGTAAGGCAGGTACAAGACTTGTTCCAGAGCAAAAGGATAGTAGGAGTAGACTATGGTCCATCTCCAGACTTCGTGAAGTACGCCGAGGCTTTCGGAGCCTTGGGCTTCAACGCGACCAGTTACGAAGAGCTAGAGAAATCCATAAAGACCGCGATTAAGGAGGACATGCCAGCTGTAATTAGAGTCCCAATAGATAAGGAAGAACTAGCCTTACCCACATTACCTCCGGGTGGAAGGTTAAAACAGGTGATCGTACGTGACCCAAGAAAAGGTGCTTAGAGTAACAGTCTACTACAGGGACTCCTCCATCCTGGAGAAGGTCGTATCGGCGTTCAGGAAGCTGTGGGTGGACATAGACTGGATGAACGTTAGAAAGGCCTCAGACGACGGCCTCTACGAGATATACATGGGAGTAAGGGACAACAAGAACACCTACATCGCCATACTAAACTTGAGCAAGACCGTAGACGTGGAGAAGGTGGAGGTGCTCGAGGACGCCAGGCTCGTGGAATACAAGTTCAACGAAAAAGGAGAAATAGTAAAGGAGGGCAAGTACACCATGGCAGTTTATGTACCCGTGTTCTCTAAGGTTACAAGTTACAGTTGGGGTGAGGTAGTTGGCGAAAATATACACTGAAAAGGATGCAAGTTTCGATCCCATAAAGGGAAAGAGAATAGCCGTGCTAGGCTACGGGAGCCAAGGGAGGGCATGGGCCCTCAACTTGAGGGACTCGGGCCTAGACGTGGTAGTAGGGCTCGAAAGGCAGGGCAACTCGTGGAAACAGGCAGAGACAGACGGCTTCAAGCCAGTTCTGACCGAGAACGCGGTAAAGCAGTCAGACATAGTGATTTTCCTAGTGCCAGATATGGTCCAGAGGTACGTGTACAGGGAAAGGGTCCAGCCCCACTTGAGGGAAGGGATGGACCTAGTGTTCGCCCACGGCTTCAACATACACTACAAGTTAATTGAACCTCCGAAGACTGTCGACGTGTACATGGTGGCCCCAAAGGGCCCTGGCCCCACGGTGAGGGAGTACTTCGTCCACGGTGGAGGAGTTCCAGCCCTGGTGGCAGTCCACCAGAACTACTCTGGGAAGGCCCTAGAAAAGGCACTTGGCATCGCTAAGGGAATTGGGGCCACGAGGCCAGGAGTAATAGAGACCACGTTTAAGGAGGAGACAGAGACTGACCTAATAGGGGAACAAGTAGATCTAGTAGGAGGAATAATGGAGCTGATGAGATCGGCTTTCCAGACCCTCGTGGAAATGGGTTATCAACCTGAGGTGGCCTATTTCGAGACCATTAACGAAATGAAGATGATAGTTGACATAATCCACGACAAGGGATTCTACGGGATGCTAAAGGCAGTCTCGGACACCGCAAAGTACGGAGGAATAACGGTAGGCAAGTACGTGATTAACGAAAACGTGAAGAGGAGGATGAGGGAGGCAGCGGAAAAGGTGAGAAGTGGGAAGTTCGCTGAAGAGTGGATAGAGGAGTACAACAGGGGTAGCCCAACAATTAAACAAGCTCTACAGGACGTACAGAACAGCTTGGAGGAGAAAATAGGCAACCAGCTTAGGGAAATGATAGAGAGAGGAAAGCCTAAATCCTAATTTTTATAAAACTACTTGTGAATTCAAGAAAGGCTAAGGGTAGTAACGTAGAAAGACAAGTTTTGTCCCTTTTGAGGGACAGGGGTTTTGCGGTGGTTAGGGCACCGGCTAGCGGAAGCAAGAGGAAAGACCCGGCCCCAGACATCATAGCGCTAAAACTTGGACAGATTGTCCTCATAGAGATGAAGAGCAGGAAACAGGGGAAAGTGTACATAACGAGGGAACAAGCTGAGGGCATAGCGGAGTTCGCAAGGAAGAGCGGTGGCGAGCTCTTTATAGGGGTCAAGTTACCTAGGCTACTCAAGTTCGTCCCGTTCTCAAAGGTAAAGAGGACAGAGGGAGGTAACTACGTAGTCGACGAAGAGCTCATAGAGGAAGGACTAGACATAGACGGCCTCACTAGGTACGTAGAGGCCAAAATAAGCAAGACGTTGGACTCATTCTTCTGAGCCGTTCTCGTCCTCGAGCCTTATCCTTATCCTAGTCCCCATTCTCTTTTCTAGCTTCTTTAGCTTGGAGTTCACTTTCCTGTTGAACTTTGATATCTGGGACTTTGGAATGCTCACTACGTACTCACCGTTCTCGTACTTCACGGTAGCGCCAGGGAGGGCCTCCTTGACCGCCCTCTCGATCCTCGACTCAGCGCTCTCCCTAGAGATCTTGCCCACAGGCACTATCATAGCTTGTTCTCCGAACACGTAGATCTCGTACTCCACGCTATCTGTCAGGAAGTCCTTTATCTCGACCACTGGCCTAGCGAGATCCGCCTCTTTCATTCCAGATGGCACCTTAACTGACATCTCTAAGCTGTAGACCTTGGCAACTGCCCCGTTGTTTATGAACACGACGGTGTCCAAGATATTTGGAATAGTACCCAGGTCGACTCTATTAAGGAACCTGTGGATGGCGTCTATTGGCGTTGTGGCGTGAACTACGCCTATCATACCGATCCCCGCGAGTCTGAGGTCTATGTAGAGCTTGAAGTCCTCGTCGTTCCTCATCTCATCGTAAACAGTGTAGTCTGGCCTGCTCAAGAGTAGGATGTCGTGGAGCTCCCCTATCTCAGCGTAGTTCTTCGAGTACTGGGTTATCTCTGGGGGCAGGTGCATGTCCCTGGGGGACTCAATGGTCTTCACGACCTTGCCCAGCCTCATGTAGTACTCCGATAGGGCCTGGGCAAAGGTCGTCTTCCCCATTCCGGGGGAACCGGCAATGAGGATCCCCTCGGCCCTCTCCTTTAGTCTCTGGAGTAGCTTGGGGTCGAGGTCGTAATCCTCGAGCTTCTTCCTCGTTACTGGACGAGTTATTGTTATTTCCCAACCGTCGCTCAACGGGGGCCTAGTGATCACAATCCTGTAGTTGCCGAGCTGGATTATCGTCGACCCCCTTCTCTCTATCTCTATGAAGGATCCCTTAACGTTCTTTATTGCGTTCATTATCTCGTAGACGAGCCTCTTGAGGTGGTTCGCGTCAGTGACTTCGCTGGAAAGGGTAACAAACTTCCAGTTTCCAGGGACTCCCTTCTTGGCTTTGGGCAAAGTGTCTTCTTTCAAGTGTACGCTCATGGTCTGGTCGTCGAAGAACTTCTCTATTGAGAGCTCCTGCATCTCCCCGCCCAAGTAAACGGTCTCAATGCCCAAGAATTCGCATATCCTCTTCTGTAGCTCGTCTGCAGTCACCACTGCACATTCCCTGTTCTGACAGTACTCCCTCAGTTGCTCGTTCACGTCTTTACCGCGACTTTCCCCCACGATTTCGAATGAGAATAAGTACTTCTCCGAGAGCTCCTTTAGCCTGTTTACCTCGTCTAGGGAGAGCTCTCCGCTCACTATCCCTTCCCTAGTCTCCCTCTCTAGTTCCTCCAGGAGGGCCCTATGGATAAGCACGTTACCGTAGATGAGGTTCTTTTCTATGTACCTTGACACGCCGTGAAGTAACGCGCTTTTATCTGGCAATAATTCTTTTACGGACAAAAGTTCTTTCCCCACTATTACTTAATTTTTTGAGAAGAGCGTTAAAAAACTATTTCTTTATCGTGGACAAGAAGTACTCGTGTACCGCTGTAGTCCCTGAGAGCTCCGGATGGAACGTGGTAGCGAGCATGTTGTCCTCTTGAACCATTACTTTGCTCTCGCCGAACGACAGTAACTCCTTTGTCCTTCCCCACACCTTAGTTATTGCTGGAGCTCTAATGAAAACTACCTTCGCCTTGCCTCCTCCAATGACCGAGAAGTCCAGGACTGCCTCGAAGCTCTCCCTCTGTCTCCCGTAATAGTTCCTCACCATTGTAGCGTCCATTACGCCGAGTAGGGGTTGGGACTTCTTCCCGACCTTCGCGTCTGTCACTTCTTTGGCCAACATAATTGCCCCAGCGCAAGTACCCATGACCGGAAGTCCTTGAGATACCTTTTCCTTTAACATGTCGAGTACGCCTAACTTCTGGGCAACTATGCCAATGGTAGTGCTCTCTCCCCCTGGGATTATTACCCCGTCGACTTGGGACAGCTCAGACGGCTTCTTTACTTTGACTACCTCCCCTTGGATCGACAGCGCGTCCATGGCCCTCTTCAGCTGGAGGACGTGCTCCTCGAAGCTCCCCTGGTAGGCTATAACTCCTACCTTCACAGTCCCCTCACCTGCAGTAGTTCCTCTGGCTTGAGCGTCTTTATGTCAATCCCCATCATCGACTTCTGCTCGCTTATCATCTTCTGCGCCTCAAGGACTATCTCAGGGTACTCCCAGTTAGCGGTAGCAAGGACTACTGCCTTAGCCCTTTCCAGGTGGTCTTGGCTCTTGAATATCCCCGACCCAACAAAGATACCGTCTGAGCCCAACCACATCATCAGCGCAGCATCTGCTGGCGTAGCTATCCCTCCGGCGGCGAAGTTGACTATGGGCAACCTCCTTAGTTTAGCTACTAACTCCACAAGCTGATAAGGTACCTGGTACTCTCTGGCCTTTTTCACCCTGTCTTCCTCCTCCATGAAAACTAGGCTCTTTATCTCGCTGTTCATGAGCTTCATGTGCTTTACTGCTTCGCTTACGTTTCCTGTCCCGGGCTCGCCTTTTGTCCTTATCATCGACGTCCCCTCTGTAATCCTCCTCAAGGCCTCCCCCAAGTTCCTCGCCCCGTTGACAAAGGGAACCTTGAACTCCCACTTGTTGATGTGGTGCTCCTCATCTGCGGGAGTCAAGACCTCGCTCTCGTCTATCATGTCCACGCCAAGGGCCTCAAGAACCTTAGCCTCGTAGTAGTGGCCTATCCTCACCTTGGCCATTACGGGTATCGTAATGGAGTTCATTACCTCCTCTATTACCTTTGGGTCCGCCATCCTCGCCACACCTCCCGCTTTCCTAACGTCGTAGGGCAACTTGTCCAGTACCATTACCGCAGTTGCCCCGGCCTCCTCAGCTATCTTCGCCTGCTCAACGTTAGTCACGTCCATGACCACGCCACCCTTCTGGAAGATGGGGAAAGCATGCTTTACCCTGACTGTCCCCTCGCTCACTTCTGGGATGTCCTTCTGCAGTTCCGGAGTGAAAGTAAGCAGGCCGCTGTCCTTGAGCACGTCCTTAAACTCGGCGAGCTTGTAAAAGAACTCCTCGATCTCGTTAAAGGACAAGGAATATAGCCGCATAAAAAAAGATAAACGTGCGAGGATTAAAAGTATTTCTTAACGCCTTTAGAACGAGGTAGCCCTCGACTTCCTTTCGCTCTCGGCCCTTATCTTCACTATCCCAAAGTGGACCGCGCAGTTAATGCAGTAACACTTCGTCACCGAGTACCTCGGAATTATGGCGCCCTTCTTCTCCAACTCAGCGGCCAAGGTTGCGTCGACGAGACTGTAGGGCCTTGTTACACATATTGCCTTGTCCTCAGGGATCCTCGCACCACAGTTATCGCAAGTTATGTAGCCAACGTGGCCCTTGTCGCCCTTCCTTCTGCCCCTGTTCTCCCTTTTCTTAGGCAAATCAACACCCTAAACATATCACTCGTCGGTTTCTAATAAGTTTTTGCTATCCTCAGAACTGTTTTGGCGGGCTTTTTACAGACCACGCAGGGGTCAGAGGTCTTCCTGTCCTCTAAAGGTATGCCCTTAACCTTCGCGTTGGTCATTTCCTCTACCTTGAGACCGCAAGACTCCTCGCCACACCAAGGTACTTCCACTATCATTCCTTCCTCTAGCAAGCTGTTTGCCTCCTCCACACTCTTGGCGTAGCGTATCCTCAAGTTCAGGTTTTCCCACGCCCTCTTCCTGAGGTTCTGCGTAATGTCATCCATGAGCTTCTTGACTTCCTCTAAGACGTTTTCGAACTTTACCACTTTACCTTCCAACGTGTCCCTCCTCTTCAGAGTAACCGAGGAGTTCTGGAGCTCCCTGAGACCTACCTCCGCCCTTATGGGAACCCCCTTGATCTCCCATATGTAGAACTTCTCACCGGGAGTCTTGTCCATGTCCTTATCCACTGTTACCTTAACTCCACCTTCCTCTAGCTTCTTCCTCAGCTTCTCCGCATAGTCAATTACTTTGCTAGTGCCCTCTTGCTCCTTGGCTGGAATGGGGATCACCACAACTTGAATGGGAGCTACAGAGGGGACTAGGACAGCGCCCCTGTCGTCTCCATGTATGGAGATAAGCGAGGCGATGACCCTCTCCGAGATACCGTAGCTTGTCTGGTGCGGGTAGTCGAGGGTTCCGTCCTCCTTTTGGATCTTATAGTCAAAGGCCTTAGTGAAGTGTTGCCCCAAGTGGTGGGCTGTGCCTATCTGGAGCGTCCTCCCGTCGGGCATGAGGGTGTCAAAGGCGTAAGTAACCACTGCCCCAGGGAACTTGTCCCACTCTGGCCTCTGCGAAATGACGTAGGGTATGCCTAGCTCGTCGAAGAACTTCTTGTAGATCTCTATGGCCTCCTTCACCTGTCTCATGGCGTCGTCGAAGTCCACGTGTAACGTGTGTGCCTCCTTGAATGTGGTCACCTCCCTGAGCCTTATTAGCGGCTTGGTGGCCTTGGTCTCGTATCTAAAGACGCTCACTATTTGGTAGTACTTCTTTGGCAACTGCTTGTAGCTCTTTATCCAAAGGCTCTCCATGTACGTTATCGCGGTCTCCGAGGTAGGTCTTAGCGCTAGCTTCACATCCAGCTCCTCGCTCCCCCCTTTCGTTATCCAGTACACCTCTTCCTCGAACCCCTTGATGTGCTCAGACTCCTTTTTCAGCAAGCTGTCTGGAATGAGCATTGGGAAGAGCACTTCCTCGTGCCCTGTTTCGTCGAGCAGTTTCCTGATTAAGTCCACTACAGCCTTCCTGAGCTTAAAGCCGTAAGGTAACCATATCCCTACCCCCTTCAGAGGGTACCTGCCGTAGTCGTAGAACTCTCCCTCAAATAAAACCCAGTCCAACCACTCGCTGAAGTTCTTGCTCCACTTCTCCCTCTTAATCTCCACCATAGGAAAAAAGGAAAAAAGGAAAGCTTAAAAACTCTTTTACCTTATCGTCAGATCTTTGCGAATAACATTAGAAGTCCGAACAGTATTCCGTACACCGCAAGTCCTTCGCCGATGATGACGAAGATCAGCACTGTGCCGAACATGTCCCTCCTTTCTGTGAGGACTCCTATTCCAGCAGCAGCTGCCATTCCCACTGCTACTCCTGCTCCCACGACTGCCAGTCCTATAGCAAGCCCTGCCCCTATGTTGATACCTTCAAACCCCTGCGCGGTGTCTGAAGGCGCTTGTGCGCCTGCTACTAAAGCTGATAGAACTAGAGGTAGTGTTAACAACAAAAGGTATTTTCTCTCCATTTGAACTCCCCACTTATTACTTAGATATTTCCTTTAAAGCCTTTCTCTTGATCTCCTGCAATTCCTTCTCCTTGTTTTTCAGCACGTTGTTGTACTCCTCCGTTAACTTCTGTAGTATTTCCGCTTTAGTTGCGTCCAATTTTGCCTTTATTATTGAGATGTACTTTTCAGCCTCCACTTGCCCTCCTCCTCTGTAGTACTCTCCTTGTGAACTTAAGTCTTATGAAGTCGTCCCTCGCCCTGTCACTTAGTATGCCCCTAATGTACTTTATAGAACTAGTGTAGAAGGGCAATATACTGGAGTCTATGGCGTTAATTAGGCGTTGCGTCTTCCTCAGTTCTGCCACCAGCGACCTTATGGTCGACTCTAACTCCACTAGCTTTATAACCTTGATCAACGCTTCCCTCATCTCATCGTACGACTGGGAGAGATAGGGAGATACCTCTACCTCGCTAAAGGGCTTCTCCGGAATACTGCTTGGTTCTAGTTCAGTAAACGGTATCTTAACCCCGAATATGACCTTAGTCGAGCTCTTGACGTTAAGCTTCACAGACTGGGAGTTGGCTATGTTCTCAATGTTGGTGATACCCTCGTCTGTGACTGCTTGAAGGAAGGAGCTGTAAACCTCCTTGAGGCTCTGGTTAACCTCAGAGTATAGTTTCTCGTACTCAGCAGCGTAAGTCCTAAGGTATATGAGAAGGACTTCCCTTTTGTTCTCCAACAACCTCTTTATCGTGGTGACTATCTTCAGCTGGTTCCTAAGCTGGATCAAGTTGATCTTTGTGGGCAGTACCTTCTGCGAGCTCATTTCTTACCACGGTAAGCTGGATGATACTTCTTGATATAGGATGTCTTTATGTTTGTCAACTCACTCTCTGGGAGGATTGAAAGTACGTCCCAGCCTATGTCCAGAGTGGTCTCAACGCTCCTGTTCTCGTTTACTCCCTGCATTATGAACTTCCTTTCGAAGGCCTCTCCAAAGAGGAGGTACTTCTTGTCCACCTCAGAGAGGCTATCCTCGCCTATTATCGCGGCCAGTCCCCTGGTGTCTATTGCCCTAGCGTAGGAGGCAAAGAGCTGGTTCTGGAGGTCCTTGTGGTCATCTCTCGTCTTGCCCTCTCCTATCCCGTCCTTGCCAAGCCTAGAGAGGCTCATGAGGACGTTTATTGGCGGGTAAATACCCTTGTTGTAAAGCGCCCTGTCCAAGACTATTTGTCCCTCAGTGATGTAACCAGTTAGGTCTGGGATAGGGTGAGTCATGTCGTCGTTGGGCATGGTCAGGATTGGCATCTGGGTTATGGAACCCTTCTTTCCCTTTACCTTTCCAGCCCTCTCGTAGATCGTAGCTAGGTCAGTGTACATATATCCCGGGTAACCTCCCCTGCCAGGGATCTCTTCCTTGGAAGCACTGATCTCCCTGAGGGCTTCGCAGTAGTTGGTCATGTCTATTAGAATGGCTAGGACATGCATCTCCTTCTCAAACGCCAAGTACTCCGCTAACGTTAGGGCAGTCCTTGGGGTCAAAATCTTGGTCATTGGTGGTTCGTTGGCCAAGCTCATTACCATGGCTACCCTGTTTATCGCCCCAGTCTCCTCGAAGAACTTCCTGAAGAACAACGCCTCGTCGTACCTTATTCCTATAGCCCCGAACACTACGGCGAAGTTGCTCTCCTCTCCCAGTACTGTTGCCTGCTTGGCTATCTGCGCTGCTAGGATGTTCCCTGGGAGACCGCTTCCACTGTATATTGGCAACTTCTGCCCCCTAAGGAGGGGGTTCATCCCATCTATTGCCGAGATACCCGTCTGGATAAACTCCTCGGGGTATTCTCTTACTGCTGGGTTTATGGCGGAGCCGTTTATGTCCCTCTTCTCTCCGGAAATTACTGGGGGGCCATTGTCGAGGGGATCGCCCAAGGGGCCAAATATCCTTCCCAGCATTTCGTCAGATATCTTGACCTCAAGTCCCCTGCCTAGGAACTTCACAGTAGAAGAAGACGGAGAGATCCCAGTGGTTCCCTCGAACACTTGTACTACCGCGTTACCCAAGTAGCTGTCTACAACTATCCCCCTTCTCTTCTCGCCGTTGGGCAACTCTATCTCGACGAGCTCGTTGTAGGCAGCGTCAGTAACCCCCTGTACTACCATCAGAGTTCCTCTGATGCTCGAAATATTTGAATATTCTCTTACATTAATTGTTTTCTCCATTATCAAGCACCCTGCTTTGATAACTGTTCAAACTGCGACTTTAATGTCTTCTCTAGCTCGTTAAACTTCTGTAGCTCGTCGTTCTTTATGGACGCCTTGGACCTAATAATGTCGGTGACCACGGATATCTTTTCGGTTATCTGCTTCACCGTAACTCCCTTCTCCACTAGGGGCTGAGCCAACTGGTGGTATAGATATATCAACCTCATCATCCTCGCCTGCTTCTGCGGGGAAGCAAAGGCGTCTATTTCATCGTACGCGTTCTGCTTGAGGAACGCCTCCTTGATTATCCTCGCCTCTTCCAGCGCCAGTTTGTCCTTCTCTGCCAAGGACTCTGGTCCAACTAGTCTCACTATCTGCTTGAGCTCGTCTTCCCTGATCAATGTCTTAACCATGAAGTCCCTCATGGTCTTCCAGTCTGGGTCTACGTTAGTTGCCCACCACTTGGCAACTAAGTCTACGTAGGCCGAGAACCCTTGTATCCAGTTGATCGCAGGGAAGTGCCTAGCCCTAGCCAAGTTAACGTCCAAAGGCCAGAACACTCTCACGAACCTCAAGGTGTTACTGGTAACTGGTTCCGTAAAGTCGCCTCCTGGAGGGGAAACAGCGGATGCAAGGGTAACTGAGCCATACCTCTCGTCAGAGCCTATTGTCCTAACCTTTCCTGCCCTCTCGTAGTACTCAGCTAGTCTGGACGCTAGGTAACTGGGGAAACCTTCCTCAGCTGGCATCTCCTCCATTCTTCCTCCCAGGTCCCTTAAGGCTTCTGCCCACCTAGTCGTGCTGTCAGCTACCACGAGGACGTCGTAGCCCTGATCCCTGAAGTACTCGCCCAAAGTCACGCCCACGTAGATGCTAGCCTCACGTGCTGCCACTGGCATGTTACTTGTGTTGGCCACGAGGATTGTCCTTTCTAGGAGGGGCCTCCCAGTCCACGGGTCCTTCAGCGTGGGGAACGCCCTCAACTCGTCTGTCATCTCGTTTCCCCTCTCTCCGCATCCCACGTAAATTATGATCTTAGCGGAGCTCCACTTGGCGAGGCTCTGCAAGGTCACTGTCTTACCAGAGCCGAAAGGTCCTGGAATTGCAGCTGTACCTCCCTTGGCCAGGGGGAATATGGTGTCGAGGACTCTTACCCCAGTCAGGAGGGGCTCTGACGGCTCGAGCTTCTCTTTGAAGGGCCTCGGTATCCTAACTGGCCACTTCTGCATCATGGTCAGCGGTACTTCGTCTCCTTCCATGTCTAGGACGGCTATAGTTTCCTCTACAGTGTAGTCTCCCTCCTTTACAACCTCCTTTACTGTGCCGTGCTTGTTGGGCGGTACAAGTATTCTGTGTTCAATCAGCCCAGTCTCTTGAACGGTACCTATTATATCGCCTGGGGAAAGCTTGTCGCCTTTCTTTATTTTCGGAACAAAGTGCCACTTCTTCTGCCTGTCAAGGGAAGGTACCTTAACTCCCCTAGCCACAAACGGGTTGTTGGTTAGCTCAGCTATCCTACCCAAGGGCCTCTCTAGGCCGTCAAATATCTGGCCCAACATCCCAGGCCCAAGCTCAGCGGAAAGAGGCGCGCCCGTCCTGTAGACGACCTCTCCTGGTTTTATACCGCTAGTGTCCTCGTAAACTTGTATGAAAGCCCTATCTCCTTCAATCCTTGTTATCTCTCCAACTAGCCTCATTTCTCCTACTTCTACCACTTCGTACATCTGGGCGTTCTTCATGTTGTCGGCCACGACGAGTGGCCCGTTAACCCTGACTATCCTTCCGTTCTCCATTACTCCTCACCAAACAAGATCTTGGCTACCTTTGGCTTTTCAGCCTCAAAAACTTGGCTTAATAGTAGATCTAGGGAAAAGTCCTTGACTAGACCCTGCTCCGGGAACTCTATTTTGACGCCTCCGAGCATTTTCTCTTCTTTGACTTTTGCTTTAATTTTAAGCTTATTTAAAATACTTGATACTGCATTGACGTCCCTGGAATTGCAGTAAACAATTACGTCGTTCTTTGCCTCCCTCGACAGTACCCCCTCTAACCCCTTCTTGTACTTCTCAGACCCGAGGAGGACGTCGATCTTGTCCTTAACGCCCTCGTAGACCTTCTCTATCCAGTAGTTCTTTTCACTGGCAACTAACCTCTTGTTTTCCACGTCTAGCTTTGCCCTCTCTCCCTCTATTTCCTCCTTGGTCTTGGTTATTAGGTCCCTGACCTTGTTTGAATACGACTGCAAAACGTCGTTGTAGGTTTTGTCGACTATTCTCTTAGCTTCCTCGAAGCTCTGGTCAGCGTTCCTCTTTATTTCGTCCAACGCCTTTTTTATTACCTCGTCCAATAACTCCTCCATTGTGGCCATCCTTTATCACCCAAAGCCCAAAGCCCTTAAAATCATCCTTCTCACGTCCATAGGCTTAGATTCACTAAATGGAGAAGGTATCACAGTAATTAAAGGTTTTGTCTGATTTGATATAAGGATCTCTAGTTTTTCCTTTACGGGTTCGTAAAGGTCCCTCGTTATTAGTATTAGGTCTACATCACCTCTCTTCCTTGCGTTGTCGATCTCCTTTTGGAGGTTAAAGGGATCCTCAACTACTTGAGCTTCTGCCCCTGCCATTCTGAAGAGGGAAGCGGTGTACTTGTCTCCCATGAGGAGAATTTTACCCATGGCTCACCAGTCTGTAATGTCAATTAAATATTTTTAAGTTTTTTAAAGAATAGATAGACGGACTAACATTGCTGTTCCCCGAGACCATGACCAAAGTGGAGGTAATATCCCTTAAGGACAGAGTAGACAGTATAGTCACTGAAGTGCTTAAGTTCGGCATGTTTGAGCCCAAGGAACCCACTGAGCCCATATCCCAAGGGAGGATAGAGGGAGCAAGGAGGTTGTTAGGCGAGATCCAGGAACACATTACAAAGCTCAAGATCATCATGGACATAGCAGGACTGGTGCTTGAGGCTCAAGGAAAGATGAAGCTGGGAGGCGACTGGATAACGACATCTGAGGCAGTATCAAAGGAGTCTTCTGAAGAGGAGAACAAGTACGCGGGGCTCTTGGAGGAGATAGGGAAGTTGAGGGCGGAAATAGACATCTACAAGGCGCAAATGAAGGAACTAGAGCCCTTCAGTGAAGTGGACGTAGAGCTAGAGAGGCTTTCCAACTTGGAGTACTTCGACGTTATTTTCGCGACGATATCCAGGGATCAACTTGAGGCTCTGAAGAAAGAGCAGGGCGTCTTCGTCAGCTATAAGGAAGTAGCAGGCGCTAAGGAGACTAAGTACGCCGCTATCATAATAGCGCCAAAGAACCAGTTAGAGCACGTTACTGCTAAGCTAGGAATAAGGAGACTGGAGATAGCAACCGGCGGTTCACCAAGAAAGGCATATGATGAAGTCGTCACTAAAGCCAAGAACCTCGAGGAAATCCTGGAAACAGCCAGGTCCCAGTTGGCCAAGAAGGTTAGGGAGAATTCGACCTCGTTTAGACAGCTCCTCGGAAAACTGATGACAGTCAGGGACGCACTAAACTTGTTGTCAAAGGTTAGAGTGTCGGAAAACTTCGCCCAACTAGAGGGCTTCGTGCCGGAGAAGAAGATCAAGGAGATAAAGGCGAAACTGGAGAAACTGGGAGCCTTCGTGGACTACGCCTACCCGAAGAGGTATGGGGAGAAGGAGGAACCACCAACATACGTGAACCTCCCTAAGAGGATAAAGGCAATAGAGTCTGTCATAAATATATACGGTGCTCCTTCCTACTGGGAGCTATCCCCAGCTATATTCCTGATAGTGACGTTCCCAATTATATTCGGGCTCATGTTCCCCGACACTGGTGACGCCCTAGTGGTGTTTCTGTTCTCCATATGGTTCTACAGATATGGGGTCAGGAAGGGTAGCGACAACATAAAGAACTTGTCGTTAATCCTAATATATTCCAGCGTTGTAGCGATCTTTACTGGGTTCTTGGCCAGGGAGTTCTTTGGGCCACTCTTAGTGGGAGGACTCGAGGAGTTAAACCCGTCCCAGTTCCCAGGAGACGTCGGACCATTATACAGCGTCTGGCCCATCCCCCTTAGCGTAGCCCAAAAGCTAGCGTTCCTATTGCCCTTTGGAGACTATGCCACCGCTTCGTCAATAGAGAACACAATGATATTCTCCGTATTCCTGGGTAGCATTGCCCTCTTCGTGAGCTCGCTTGTAGGAGTCGTAAACGCTGTAAGGAAGAGGGACCCAGAGTTCCTGGTGTTTGAGAAACTGCCCTTATTACTCATCTACATAGCCCCCTTCCTGATATTCTCTTACGGAATACCGCAGGGCCTCAGTAACGGTGTGGCCTACTTTGACACCGAGAAGGCCATCTTGGGATACGTGCTACACGACATAACTAACCCAGGGTCCCCAGACTTGAGCAATCCCACGGCGGTATTCAGCTACGTCATGATACTCTGGATAGAGGTAGCCATTCTCTTCAACTGGGCCACCAAAATAATCCTCCTCAGGAGGCACGAGCACGTTAGCGTGGGATCCGCCATAGGGTTAGGGTTTATGGAAGGCGGTTTTGAAGCTGGCCTACTACTGATGTCCAACACCATCTCCTTCATAAGGATCCTAGTGTTCGCCTTAGCCCACTACTACTTGCTATACGCCTTCTCCTATATGGCTTACCTAGTGGTAGGAAAGCCCAGCCTACTCGCTATATTCACCAACCCTGCGGCAATAGCCTTGATATTCGTCGGTAACTTGCTTGCCATAGGACTCGAGGGGTTAATAGTATTTATACAAGACATGAGGCTTCACTTCTACGAAATGTTCAGTAAGTTCTACGAGGGTAGGGGAAGACAGTTCGAGCCCGCGTTGGCCTACGTGGAAATAGAGTAATGGAGTTAGGAATAAGAAAATCCTTTTTTACCTCAATAATGGAGGCCTTGTTTTTTCTAGCTCGCTTCTAACTTTTTCCAGCAACTTGGGAACCTGTGCCTCGAAGTCTTCCGGGAGCTTCCTAAATATGGGCGAGGCTTTACCTACGACGTGACCGGCTAGGATTAGTTTCTTAGCGTTCTCCCATCTCTCGTTTTCTATGGATCCCAAGTTAAGCTGATCGTATATCCTCTGCGAGCTCGCGGGAATTACGGGGTACAACATGATAGCCAGGGACCTAACCACCCCCATGATTATGGCAAGCACGTTCATTGCCAGGGCCTTGTCCTTCTTTACCAGATCCCAGGGGGCCTTGGCGTTTAAGTAAGCGTTGCCTTCCCTTGCCAGCTTTAAGACCTCTTCTGTGCCAGCCTTTAACTTGCCCTTTTCGAAGTACTCCGAAACCACGTCAGGAGTTTCGTTCATCGCCTTTAGCAACTTGAGGTCGACTTCGTCCAGCTTCGACTCATCTAATGGAGGTACCTTGGACTCGTTGTACCTATTCACCATGGTGACGCTCCTGTTGACGAAGTTACCCACGTCGTCGTTCAACTCGTTGTTGACTATCCTCAACGCTTCCTTCCACAGGAAGGAGGTGTCCCTTTCCTCTGGCCTGAGCCTTATTAGCACGAACCTCCAGTAGTCCACATTCATGACCTTGGGGGCCTCGTCTATCCAAATGCCTATCCTCCTGCTCTTGCTGAACTTCTGCCCTTCGTAGAGCAAGTACTCAGTTGACGATATAACGGTAGGCAAGGAGTAGCCCTTCCCTGAGGCCATCAGCATAGCTGGGAATATTACCGCGTGGAATGGTATATTGTCCTTACCTATGAAGTAGTAGCTCTTCGCCTCGTCCAGCCAGAAGTCCTCCCACTCCTTGGGGTTACCCTTTTTCTCGAAGTACTCTATGGTCGCCGAGATGTAGCCGAGGAGGGCCTCGAACCAGACGTAGATTGTCTTACCTTCCGCTCCCTCGAAAGGCGCAGGTATGCCCCAAGCATTGTCCCTCGTTAGGCTCCTGGGCTTAAGCCCCTCTGAAATCCAAGAGAGAGCAACCGCCTTTACGTTTTCCGGCATTTCCTTGTTTTTCTCTAACCATTCCTTTATCCTGTCCTGGAACTTGCTGAGGTCGAAGAACCAGTGCTTCGTCTTCTTGAAGACCGGCTTAGCCCCACATATGGCACATCTAGGGTTAATCAAGATCTCTGGGGACAAAAGCCTCCCGCACCTATCGCACTGATCCCCTCTAGCGTCCTCAAACCCACAGTAAGGGCAGGTACCCTTTACGAACCTGTCGGGCAGGAACATCTTGTCGTTCTCGCAGTAGGGTAGGGTCTCCTCCTGGGCAAACACGTAGTCCTTCAAGCTTAGGATGAACTCCCTCACGAACTTCTTGTGGGTCTCAGACTCGGTCCTAGTGTAGTTGTCGTAGCTTATCTTCCACACGTTCAAGAACAAGTCCTTGACGTACTCGTGAGCCTGGTCGGTTAAAGCCTTTGGTGACACCTTCCTCTTCACGGCCTCTATCTCGATTGGGGTCCCGTGCTCGTCGCTCCCGCTGACGAAGACCACGTTCTCCTTACCGTACTTTAGCCTGGCGTACCTAGCGAAGACGTCAGCGGAAAGGACGGAGCCTATCAAGTTGCCTAGGTGGGGCACGGTCTCAACGTAAGGCCACGCTGAGGCGACAAAGACCTTCATAGTTGGAAAATGGCTCATCTTACTTATAAAGGCTGATGGGTAAGATTATGACAATAATGAGTTTAATAAGCGTTGACAAGTATCCTTTTCTCAAACCCCTTGAGCAAGTAGTGAGGGAACTCCACGGGGTCAGCTTCTTTGAACTTATATCCAGCAACGGGAGGGTACTGAACGAGGCTAAGGAGAGAGTAAAGAGGATACTAGATGGCCAAGAGCCACCCCCGTTCAAGGACTACAGGAACCCTTCGCTGGTGTTCTACACTGAGATGGTCATACTCTCGACCATTGGGGACAAAAGGGTGATAGACAGGGTGCTACAGTGGGAGGCTGAGGGATTTGTGAAGGACATGTCCAAGGAAAGGGAGGAGGTGTTCAGGGAGCTTGTGAAACTGTTGAAAGTCCCACTGGAGAAAAAGAAGGTATCGTACCATGTGGGAAAGAGGAAAATCGAGCTGGTCTACGCAGTTAACCTCCTCTCTTACCTGTCCCTAATACGGGGAGTAAGGGACGAGGAGTTGAGCCTCTCTCAACTCGTGCTGAGCCAGGGGTACGTTTTCTTGAGCAAGCAAAAGCTCTTGAAGCTGATCAAGTACGTCACACTTGAGAGGCTCTCGCAGAGCGTAAGACCCATCACCCTTTCGGAGGTGCCAGAGACGCTGAGGGACATCATAGCGCTGAGACAAGGTAAGACCCCCCCGTGCATAGAGGGAATGATGGCTAAGAAGGAAAAGAGCCCGGAGGAGGTCAAGGTATTGGCAGTGTACAAGGTCAACGTCGGGACCGACCTTGGGTCACTGGTAAGCTTCCTCAAGAGGTTTGGCGTGGAAAACGCTGAGGAGTACGCAAAGGAACTTTTGTCCTCCCGGAGGAAGTACGTGGTTTACTCATGCGAAAAGATGAAGGAGAAAGGCCTTTGCGTAGCGGACTGCGGAGTTAAGAACCCTCTTCAGCTCTACTTTGGCAAGGCGGAGGAGACCAACAAGAACCTCTGAACCACGGTCACCGCGGAGAGCACAAAGAGGGCGTAGAACAGCACGCTGGCCACCTCGAAGCTGAGGGGAGAGACGAGAAGTATTACTGCCACAAAGATAAGCCTCTCTCCCCTCTCTATTATCCCCTTGCCTTCTGCCCTAACTCCGAGGGACTCTGCCTTAGCCCTCAAGTAAGAGATCGAGAGCGAGAGGCCTACTAGGAGAGAGACTAGGACTGGCTGGAAGCCAAGAAGCACGAAGGAGGAAATGAAGACGGCATCCTCAATCCTGTCCAACGATGAGTCCAGAAAGCTCCCAAAGGGGCCCGCCTTCCCGCTCAGCCTCGCGATCTCCCCGTCTAGGGCGTCTGCCAAGGAAGAGAGGGCCAGTAACACCACGCCGTAAAGCGCATTCCTCGTTGCCCACACCACGAGGAGGAAGGCTACGGCAAGCGCAAGCCCCGTGAGGGTCATTGCGTTGGCGGTAAACCCGACTCTAAGGAAGGCTGAAGCTATAGGGGTAATCAACTTCTTGGACTCCTTCCTTAGCCTCGTGATCATCTGAAACCACTACTGTTTTAAACTTGACCAATGGATTAAGAAAGAGGGTAGGTAATGAAGCCTAAAAAATTAATTCTTGTAACCTCGGACGCACATCCCCTAAACAAGGCGTTCCAAAACATCACCGATAGCATTTCAAAAGAGCTGGGAATCGAGAAGGAGGTAAAGACTGAGGACTACTCTTTCCTTGCAGATTACGGAGAGAAGGACGACTTCGGCATGTCTTGGTTGCCTCAGCTCTTCGTACAGATGGACGACGGGAAGATCTACCCAATACTCACCAACCTCCCCCTTGACAAGAGCCTAAAGCCAGACGAGGAGGAAGGCAAAAAGGAGGCACTTAATAAAATTAAAAATCTTACCTCATGAACCTATACTATAAGTGAGAAAATTGAGCTATACCCCACACGTGCCTTACGTGCCCAGCCCCCCTAACGTGGTAAGGAAAATGTTAGAGGTGGCAAAGGTAGGCCCGGAGGACGTAGTATATGACCTAGGTTGCGGAGACGGCAGGATAGTGATCACTGCAGTGAAGGAGTTCAATGCCAGAAAGGCAATAGGCATAGACATAAACGACGAGAGAATTCAAGAGGCGACAAAGAACGTCAAGGAGAACGGCCTAGAGGGCAGGGTCGTAATTAAGAAGGGGAACTTCTTCGAGGAAGACCTATCCGAGGCGACCGTGGTTACCATGTTCCTCTTGACCAACGTCAACGAGATGCTCAGGCCGAAGCTGGAGAAGGAGCTTAAGCCCGGGACTAGAGTTGTATCTCACGAGTTCGAGATAAGGGGATGGACCCCTAAGGAGGTTGTTAAGGTCGAGGACGGCAACATGAACCACATAGTCTACTTGTACGTAATAGGTGAACACAGATGAAGGTAATAGTGCTAAAGAGCGAACTGGGTAAGATCACATCGGAAAGGAGCGTCGAAGGAAACATTGGCGAGGTAGTGAAACAAGTGGCTGCAGAGGCCCTAAAAGAATGGAACGAAATAGCCTCCGACTTCACCATAATGAAGGACGTCCAGGAGGTGAGGATACCCCTCCCTTTAAAGCCCGACGTGTACGAGAGCCTAAAGAGCTTCCTCAGTGGAAAGGACAAGACTGCAGCCATTGCAAGAATACCAGTTTATATAATAAGCTACGACAACGCGTGGAAGGAGGACAACTATCAAGACAACAGAGTTTACGTGGTCTCATATTACGTTGACGAGAACCTAAAGAACGAATTAGCGGAATACGCCAAACAGGCTACTTCGGAGATAAAGGAAGACAGCGATGAAGGAGAAGCGGAGGAAGAAGAGGGGGAATAGTCACTTAAAGAAGGAATCTATTGAGATAGTTGAAGCTATTTCGTCCCAACTTATTCCTAGGCTTTTCAATAGTTGCTCGAAAGTGCTTCTCACAGCGTCGTAATACTTGTCCACGTCAACTTCGCTTAGCTTCGCCAGTTGGACTGGCTTCACGCCGTCCTTACTCTTGACCTTAACAAAGAGTATAATGTCCCTTGGTAAGACCTGAATCCCGAAATTCCTCAGTAGGGCGGCGGCCTTCACGTGCTGGGGAGTGTTCTTTGTATAGGAGTCTATGTCCCTAGACAGCATGACCCTGAAGGCCAGTTGGTCCAAGTTGTAGCCCTTGTTCTTTAACCTGTTGTACACCTCTTTAACCTTCTCCTTTATCTCCCTCTTTACGTTTTCGAGATCGGAAGGAGTGTTTATCTTGAGCATGAGGTCCTTCACCTCCTTAAAGGACTCCTTTAGGAACTCTGGCGTGTTCCTCTTCTTCACGAGCATCCCCTTTATATCCACTGAGTTGTCGGTGAAAACTCCGAAGTAGTTCTTCTTTAGACCAGAGAAGGCAACGAACTTATAGCTCTTGTCTAGCTCTAAGTCTAGGTTGAAGGTCTGTTTTACCCACTTTACTATTTCCTCTAACTTCTCCTTCGTGGGCTGGTATATGAAGAGCGAGTCTGTATCTCCGTATAGTACTCTCAAGCCCAGTTCCTTCGCTTTACCTACAGTGCTGGTTATCACGTACCTACCTAATGCAGTCACGCTTTCAGCTACTGCAGGAGCGTAGAGGGGAAAGGTCTCAGCGCCAAATACTCCGTAAGTAGCGTTGATGAACACCTTCATGCCCCTCTGCACTACATCATACAGCATCTTCCTCTCTTGGTCTATGTTGGAATGCTTTGCCTTCTTTTTATAGATCTTGACCCTGAAGTCCCTCAACAGCCCCGTTATTACGGCGGTAATACCAGGCCTCTCCATACACACCGTGTGCAGTACCTCTCCAGTCTCGTCCTTGACCTCAAATCTCTTCTTGCACTCTTCTGGATCCACGGTCTCATAACTCAAGTTCCAGTTCCTTATGATTGAGGGGTACAGGGACGCGAAGTCAAGGACAGTGACGTTGAAGAAGACTCCCACTGGTGGGTTTATTACGACAGCTCCCTTGTAGCCCTTTCCCTTGATAATCGCCGCAGTCTTCAGTTTCGAAGCCCTCTCCAGTATCTCCTCCTTTAGCGGTATCAGCCAGTTCCTCTGCCTATGCTCCCAGTAGTAGAGGTTCTTTACCCAAGCAGATATCTCAGTCCTAGTAAGCTCCTCTATGCCTAGCTTTGATATCCTGGAGAACAGGATTATCAGCTTCCAGACTAGGTCGTTGTTGAAGGTTGTCAGCTTCAAGGTTATCTCAGAGTCCCTGAAGTTGTACTGTACTAGCTTGGAGAGGGAGAGCTCACTTATCGAGTCCACCTTGATCTTGGATATCCCGAGGAGGGCAGAAGCCACGGCGTCGAGGTTGTACTCGCTGTACTTGCCCTCAAAGGCGTAGTTCCTCACGGCCTTATTGAAGAAAAACTTGTAGAGGTCGATGTGAAATCCCGCTAAGAACTTCGTCTCCCTGCTACCTAGGTCGAAGGGTATTTCCTCCGGAAAGAGGCCGAGCTTTAATGCCCTAAAAATGATGTAAGGGATGTCGAAGTCATCGCCGTTGAAGGTAAGGATCAGGGGGAACTTAGTAACGAGGTCAAAGAACCTCCTCAACAGCTCCTCTTCGGTCTCGAACTCCTCTACTAGTACCCCTTCGTTGTTGACGTTACCTTCCCCCACGTCAGGCCTCTTTATTAACAGGACTAGCTTTGTGCCATCTGTCCCAGCTATGGAGATGCTTATTATGGGAAACTCAGCCTTTACTGGGTCAGGGACCCTACCCATGGCAGGGGTGTAGACCTCGATGTCTATGGCAGCTCTCTTGATTGAGGGAACTTCAGACTCGAAAAGCGGTGCCCAGTTCAAGGCTGTTTCCTTTGTCATCTCGTCTACGTCAGCAAAGGCCTGCACTACCTCGTCGACGTTGACGTCTATCTTAACGGACTCAAGTCTGCCCTTTTTCACTACGTAGGGCATCCCGGGGATTAGGCCCATGTCGTAGATGTAGTTGTTGTAGTACTTGATGTGGGCCTCGTAGGCCCTTGGGACGTGGTTTCTCATCCTCCTCACGGCCAAAGGGTCCTTCACGACTATCTTCGTTAACCTTATCTTCTTCTGAGTGTAGGGGTCTACCTTGTAGACCACCTCAAGGTGGTCAAATGAGGGATCCTTTATTATCTTGGGTATTTGCCTAACTTGTTCTGGGTCGAGGTCCACGAGAAAATAGGACTTGTGGCCAGTATTGTCGTAAAGTATCCTGACTTCCTGTTTCGCTGGGTCGTAAAGCTTGCAAACTGCCTTGCCCTTTTTCCCGTCGTAGTCTACCGAGAGCAGGTAGTACGTCCTTCCTTCTTCCGCCTCCTTGAGCCAGTTGCCCTCTCTCCTCTTCCTTTGAGCCTCTTCCTTGGGCTCCTCGGCTTCTCTCTTTTCCTCCTCTTGGCGTTGCGTATTTCGATCTAGCTTCAATGAAGAGAAGTCAAAGAGCGTAATCTGTTTAGCCACATTATACTATTTTGAGGGAATACTCTTTAAGTATTAATGCATGAGATGACAAGAATACTGGATGGAATAGTTTTAATTTCAAACTATCTTGATTTTCAAATGGACCCGTAGCTCAGCCAGGACAGAGCGGAGGCCTTCGGAGCCTTAGGTCGCGGGTTCGAATCCCGCCGGGTCCGTTCACTTTCGAATAGCAATTATCCCTCTACGCAACCAAGTCTACGTAGGTGCAGTATAAGGAGGTATAAGTGACATTTATATCCCTTGAATTAGTATAATTGAAACTATGGAGGACAAGGAAGAAAAGAGCGTAATAAGGAAGACGCTGGAGGAAGCCGAGAAGGCAACGCACAAAACTGCAGAGAAAGCCAAGGACGTCACTAAGACCGTGACAGAAGTGGATATCCAGGCGTCCAAGGAAATTGTAGACACGAGTGTAGACGTGGCCAAGGAAGTAGGAAAGGGAGCATTAGACGTCGGCAAGACGACCCTAGATGCCACAAAGAAGATTGCGAAGAAGTTTTTAAAGTAAAGTGCCAGAAGTTTGTTCCTTTTTCCTTGAATAGTGGTCTTTTTCTGACCTACTCCCAGCCCTGCGAGGGTTCTGCCTAGGTCTAAGGCGTTACTCCCCTTTATGGGAGATACCCCGTGATGTGAAGAGAAAGGAAAGAGCCAAAGCGTTGACAATCTTCTTCGCTCCTAGTTTCACAATGTTTAACGCACTGTTGACGTCGCTGTGAAGTTTACGGCCAAAAGGACAATTACGACCAAAAGGACAGCTATCGACACCCCTTGGAATTTCTGTCAACCTTAACATCATGGAAAGCGCATAGCCGCGAAGTATTGTACTCAACAACTAGGTACGTCTTTACGCCGTACTCGTGGAGTTTGTTCGCTAATGCGCCAACTTGCGATAAGACCAAATTTGAAGTGAACTTGTTACCATCCTAGGAATGAAGTAAGGATAGCCCAAGTAAACCGTGGAGACGCCAAGATCCCACAAGGAGTTAGCCAAGTGAGAGGCTAAAGTTCTGTAGTAGTGAAGAAGCCTACGGTAAAGCTTAGTGACTCTTTTCCTTTCCCTCAGCACTTCTTCCCTATCACTTCTTGGACCTTTTCTGTCTCGCTCTTCAGCTCGTCGAGTTCGCGATCCTCTCCTGAAAATAGAAGTAATCGCTCTTAACTGCTGAACCGCGGTAAAATAGAACAGCACGTCCTCAACAACGACAGTAGCCAACGCGTTTACGCCAAGGTCAATTGACGCAACCTTTTCACTTTTAGGCTTCTCAACTTCTCTCTTTCGCCGTGAATAACGATAGAGTCCTTCATTGGCTTACCGCTTTTCTTTGCTACAGTCCTACCAACGTCAACGAAATGTGGGCGTAAAAGTTGTTGCCTTCAACGCGAATCTCCAGTCTACCTTGTGCGCCAAACCACCTTAACCTACCTTCAAAGGGCATCTTCATTTCTAATCCTTCAGTAAGAGTGTGTTTTTCCTCGTTAACCTCATAACGATCTTGTCTAATGACTAGGATTTTCCTCTTTCCTCCATCTTTCCAGTAACGTGGCGGCGAGATTCGCGAATGACGGTTTTTGTTTTAATGACGAGAAGAAGGACGACCAAGTTGTTCTTCTGAAAACAGCTTGAGCGTTAACTCCTAGAACCTCCTTGTACTTCCTCCACGCGTCATTGAGGTCCACTTTCTTTTCTTGATTGTTGTCTATCGTAGTTTGTCTCGTTCCACAGCTTTGCTGTTGCGTCTGCCAACTTCCTCAATTTCCTCTGTTTACCCACTTGGGAAGAGCCTCACAACTGCGGTTTTGACGCTTCCGGAATTGCAGGAGCAATCTGGCTCCTCATCTTTAGTTCACCAAAGAAAGCGCCATAAAAGGAAATCGTTTTTATACTTTAAAACCTTACCCCACCTTAAAAGGCGAGGTTTGTCTTCTTTTTTATCAAAGAGAGAACGCTGGCCGCGAGAACCTCGAGCTATAGAAGGTGGCTAGTACGAGCCGAGCAGGGACTAGTAAAAAAGGTAAAAAGGTTTACCAGATCTTGTCTAGATCGTCGGAAGTTATCACGGGAAAGAATTGCCTCATGTTGGCCAGAGACCTCTCGTGGCCCTCCTTGTTCCTCGACGAAACTGCATCTCTCACTATCACCGGCAAGTAGCCATAAGCGAATGCGTCCCTAGCGCTAGTCTCAACCCCCACGTCTGTCGCAATGCCCGTGAACACGATCACGTACCTGCCCGAGTTCTTGAGTAGGAGGTCGAAGTTAGTCCCTACGAATATGCTCCACGTGTTCTTGTTTAGGATGATGTCATTCTCCTGGGGCTCCACTGCGAGTCTCATTTCCTCTGGTTTGAACTGGAAGCCTCCCCTGTAGACGATCTTAGCTGCGGGGCTCTCGAAACCCTTAGGGTAAGGCGTTATCTTGGTGAAGACTATTGGGACGTTGGCACTCCTGGCTGACGCTATGGCCTTGTTCAACGCGTTCATGAACTCGTCCTTGTTGAAGATGGAGTTAACTAGGGCCACGTGCACGTCCCAGACCACGAGTATGGACTTCTGAGGGTTTAGAATCTCCTTGAGGGACTCCATAGCTTAGATATATCTTCTTTTAGGAATTAAATCTATCTGTTCAATCGCGAAATTCTTCTAACAGTGCTTCCTGTCTCCGCTGCGCCTCCACTTCCACGAGGAGCTGAGCTCCGTAGGCGAGGAACTGCATAAAACTTTTTAGCGATGGAGGGATCGACCTATATGAACAGGGAAGTCTTAAAGATAGCCTTCTCAGCCTTCTTTGCCGACCTGGGATACCAGGCTGTGGTCGCGTCTTTCCCTTTGCTCCTCGTCTTCTACTTCCACGTGCCCATCTACGTCTACGGGGTGGTGGAGTCCTTCAGCTATGGCGTAGGACTCTTCTTTTCCTTCATGGGTGGCCTCTTGGCAGACAAGTGGGAGAGCAAAAAGGTGGCGGTGCTGGGCAACTCACTGATCGTCGTCCTATCCTTTACTGGGGTGGCTAGGGACGCGGTTCAAGCGATAGTCCTTTTCTTGACAGGGTGGTTCATGAGGAACTTTAGGTCACCTGCTAGAAGGACGATGCTAGTTGAGGTAACTGACGATGGCGAGAGGAAGAGAGCATTTGGAGTGCTCCACGCCCTTGACGTCATGGGGGGCGTGCTGGGGATCGCCTACCTGGCGACCTTTCTCTACTTTCGAGTTCCCTTCTCCGCCATTCTCCCCTTCACGGCAATACCCATTGTTGTGAGCACCCTCCTTCTCGTCTTCACTAGTAAGGGGAAGAGGATAGAGTCAAAGGGAACCAACTTGAGGGTAGTTCTGGGCGTCCTCTTCGCCACGGCCCTCTTTGGAGTAAGTACTTACAGCCCGGGCTTTCCAATAATAACCGTGACGCAGTCTACTGACCAACTATACCTAGGTGCCCTAACTTACGGCGTGTACCTAGGCTCCTCAGCTCTCTTTGGCTACGTCTTTAGCTTGGTTAGGATAGACGAGTTCAAGGGGCTCACGCTGGGCTACTTGGTCTCGGCCCTAGCCAGCTTGGGCTTCGTGTTCCTCTTTTCCTTTAAGGCCATTGGCCTCTACCCCATGGTCTTCCTTTTAGGCTTAGCTATGGCGGCAGCGGAGACCTTTGAGCCGACTATAATCTCAAAGACGATTGGACAGAACGTGGGAAGGGGTATGGGCTACCTTTCCCTTGCGAGGGGAATAGGGTACTTCGTCGGGAACACCGCCATGGGCCTCCTGTATAGCCTCAGCTATAGCTACGCCTACGCCTTTGCCTTCGCCGTCTCAATGGCTTCAGCCTTTATAATTCTCTTCATAAGGAGGTGACAACGCATAACCTTTATTTTGTTTTAAGTAGAGATGGTTTTTATGAGGAAAAATCTCGTAATTATTGGAATAATTTTGGTAATGGCCGGTATAGTTGTATTTTTCCTGGCAAGCACTGGGATAATTTCTACCACGGTGTCGAACGAGGTTGTCCTCCAGGGAGGAAGAAGTTACAACATCTCCGTCACTTCTCCCTCAGTCCTAGTGTATAAGGACAACTACTCTGTCTACCTCAACGTCACTGGCTACGGAGTATCATTGAGTCCTATAGGCACGTCAAATGGGGCCATGGAGTACCAAGTTCTAATAACCTCTTCTCCCCACGTAGTGGAAATAGAGGATAACTACTCGCAACCGGTGCAAGTGATATATGTGGTGGCGCCTTTTTCATCTGCCAGCGTATACGCCGCGGTAATAGTAATAGCCGTCATCCTCTTTATTGCTGGGTTGGCTGTCGCCATTTATGGGGCGGTGAAGAAGTAGGACGAGAATCGACCTCTCTCCATAGTTCCGTTTAAGCGGTTTTCTGACTCCAGTTACCATCTTTTATGAAAACGTTTTACGCTAAAGGACCTAAAACCAACGCAAGTTTTCACATCTTAATACCAAATCCCTCCATAAGCACCTCAAATTCTCCCGGAATTACTTTAGGTTGAGGCAGTGCAGCTTAACGTGAAACTCCAGTCCTTTTTAGTCTCTTTCTCTCAGAACTTGTTCGTCACAGCGTCATTGGTCTCACTCGCGCCTCAGTACTGCTACTGGGGACTTGGAGAGGAGGACTTCAAGCTCTACCTCGCCTCTTTCCAAGGCCTCCCCTGTGAGGATATCGCCGTAGCGGGAGGCAAGCTTCACGGTACCCTTGAACATCTCATCTACGTACCTCTTGAATATCACAGTTACGCCGTTCCTCTCGAATCCACACACCCCTTCTCCTATGTAGATTGGCTTATAGGACTTGAAGAGCTCTGGGTTTTGCCTCCTGAAGTTCATCAGCTTATAGCTGACGTAAAGCTTTTCGTCAATTACCTCACACCCTTCTTTACCCTTTCTAGCTTCCTCCTCAGCTCGTCGAAGTCCACTTTTCTCCTGTTGTCTGGGTCTACCATGGGGAAAGTGAAGGCTTCATTACCTTGGTAGACGTCGGGGACTCCTGGAGAGGTGAACTTCACTCCAGCTTGAATTAACGAGTTCTTCCTAGTTTGTTAACTTCCTTCCAGAGCTCCTCGAACGAGCTTAAGAAGTTCCTGTCCTTAACGACGTTCCTGACGAAGGCCTCCATCCTCTCCTCGTAATCCTTATTGGGGTTTAACTACGTCGTGTTCTCCTTTTCCTTCCTCATGGCCTTTATCATGTAGCTCACGAGCCTCTCCTCGTACTCCTTGGAGTACCCGTTCCAAGTTCTCAGCAAAGCTTGGTAAAAGCGGTACTTGTCGTTCCTCGACACGTTGTACTCTTGTTCACCTCTTCCCATTCCTTGAGCTTTGCCTCCCACTTTTCCGGGATCAACGTTAGCGAGTTTATCCTAGCCCTCACGTCCTCGCTCAGCTTAGTGTCGTGGGTTGACGTAGTTATCATCGCCCTAGGGTGAAACGCCTCCCTCTCGGCGTTCCTAACGTGGAACTCGGCACAAGATATTCCGTTACTCCATGGGGCTCCCCCTACCTTGTTCTGGGAAGCTAGGGCGTTGTAGTAGTAAGAGAGGGTGTCCTTCACGCCATTTGCCATTACCGATGGGCTCAGCTGTTCCAAGTACCTCAGCTTCTCCAAGAACTTCACGATGACGGGGTTCAGCGTAACGCCTCTTTCACCTTTTGGTAGTCGAACCAGTTCGGGTCCTCAAACTATACACGTCCAGGCAGGATAGGTAGTCAACTACGGCTTCCCTAAATTCCTCCCGGATGTCGTACTGCCTCATCACACTCTCCACGTCTCCCTGGAACAGTTGCCCTATCACTTTCCTCTTCTCTTTAATAGGCTAATAAAGAGATAGAACAAGGATATGATTCTTAACCTAAATCCAGTTCTTCAATACCCTACGTAGTGTAGGTAAAAAACTGATTTATTTCCTTGTTCAAGAAATTATGTGGAAGTTACACAATTTATTGAAATAAGGAGAACGCCGACGAGGTTATGAAGCACCTTGAAAATCCCTATAACTTGGTGAAGTGCGTTCCCCACTTCAAGGCATTAAGGAAGCTTAAAGAAAGAGATCGGGAACTTGAGGTCTAGTGACTCTTTACCATAAGCTTAATAGTGACAAGGGAATTTTCTCGCCTCTTTAATCATAACCGCAATAAGTTCAATGGGAAGGGTAATAAATCCTCTTTGAGTAATTTTTCATTTACTTTTTAAACTTTAATACCTACAAGAGGGAGTAAAGAGGAAGCAACTAGTAATTCCGAGTGATACTAATTTCTTCTCCAATCTCTTCAACCTCATCAGGGTTTAACCTTTGCCCAATATTTCGTAGGCTTTTTAAGAGGAACAAGAAATCTTATCTCCTTCGTTAACGACAATTACCAGATCTCCCTCCTTAATTTTAGTCTCGTCGATGAGTTCCTTATGGGATCTTGGCGTCTCCACGGTTTACTTGGGCTATCCTTACTTCATTCCTAGGATAAGGGTAACAAGCTCACTTCAAATTTGGTCTTTTCGCAAGTTGGCGCGTTAGTGAACAAACTCCACGAGCACGGCGTAAAGACGTACCTAGTTGTTGAGTACAATACCTCACGGCAGTCCCTCTCGCGTGTGGCGTAGGCGTGGAGGGCGCAGTGTAGGTCGTCAGACCACTGGGCATCAATGCCGTAACCACACTTCTCCCTCGGGTTCACAATTTTTGGGTAGTAGTCCCTCTCGCGTGTGGCGTAGGCGTGGAGGGCGCAGTGTAGGTCGTCAGACCACTGGGCATCAATGCCGTAACCACACTTCTCCCTCGGGTTCACAATTTTTGGGTAGTTGAGGTCGCTCTCGGCTATTACCAAGAGCCTCTTCCCGAGCTTGCCCTCAGCCTTCCTAACCTCGTCTGCTATCTCAGCTAGTATGTGTCTAGGCGACATGTCGAAAATGTTGGAGACTGAGTCGAGCCTCAGTCCGTCCACGTGGTACTCGTGGAACCAGTAGAGGGCGTTCTGCACTACGTAGTGCCTTACCTCGTCGCTCCACGCCTCGTCGAAGTTAAAAGTGGGTCCCCAAGGCGTTCTATACCTAGTTGAGAAGTAGGGGCCGAACTCCCCCAAGTAGTTACCCTCTGGGCCAACGTGGTTGTAGACCACGTCTAAGATGACTCCGATACCCCTCTTGTGGGACTCGTTTACTAGAGCCTTAAGCCCCTGTGGGCCGCCGTAGCTGTTTTGCACCGCATAGAGCAAGACCCCGTCGTACCCCCAGTTCCTACTCCCGGCGAATTGGGAGACGGGCATAAGCTCGATGGCAGTTATACCTAGGTCAGCCAAGTAATCTAACTTGCCTATAACTCCTTGGAAGTTGCCACTTTCGCTGAAGGTTCCAACGTGAAGTTCGTAGATCACGAGGGAGTTGATGTCCAGCCCCTTCCAGTCCTTGTCCTCCCAGTGGAACTCCTCGCACACCGCTTGCGAGGGACAGTGGACGCCCTCAGGCTGGAACCTGGACGCTGGGTCTGGCAATTCCTTCCCCTTGACCAGGTAGGCATACCTTTTTACACCCTTGGTGACTAACGAGAAGTAACTCCTTTCCTCCCTTTCCATTTCCTCAACTCTCCTGTCATTGCCGTACAGAACCACGCTCAGCCTTTCGTGATATGGTGCCCATACCCTTAGCCTTTCCTCTTCATCGAGGCAGTGGGCCCCTATGTCTAACCTCCACGTCATAACTTAAACAACGTTTCACTATATTTATTCTTTTGTAAAGTTTTGAGAGTTTTAAGGAACATATTAGTTAACTTTCGACCTAATTTCCCAGATTAAGTAAATAATTTCGTAATAACCTCTCCCCGTTTTAATTCTTTTCGTATTAGAACTATATAGGACTATATATGATAGCCTATCTATGTAGGTAAAGTATATATCCAATGGGGAGTGATAACTCTCGAGAAAGAAAATGCAACAACCTCCAAAATCGCCTTTCAAGGGTTTGGACGACCTCAAGCTGTCCTTTAACCACATAAAGATTTGGTACACAGCTGGAATGGGTTTTTTCACGGACGCGTACGACCTATTCATAATTGGGGCAATAACCGACATATTCGTTAACTACAAGATCCCGGGCTTTGCCTTGAACAACGTGGTAGAAGGGTTATTAACGTCATCCGCGTTGGTCACAGCCATACTAGGGCAACTGGTCTTCGGCTTCTTGGCTGACAAGCTAGGGAGGAAAGCGGTCTACGGCGTCGAGGCGTCGTTGCTGACTTTAGGTGCGTTTCTTTCTGCCCTCTCGCCCAATATCTACTGGCTAATTGCCTTCCGTTCGCTGATGGGCTTTGGGATAGGGGGAGACTACCCAGTGTCGGCCACCATAATGAGCGAATACGCTAACGTAAAGGACAGGGGGAAGCTCATTGCGTTAGTCTTTGCAAACCAGGGGTTCGGTAGCCTAGCTGCTGTGGCAGTAGGAGCGATCTCGGCGTATAGCTTACCCCCAGAACTAGCGTGGAGAGTAATGGCGGCAGTAGGCGCTATTCCCGCAGCAACAGTGATCTACTTAAGGAGGAAAGTGCCGGAGACCCCAAGGTACGCAGCATTAGTAAAGGGTGATCTAGAGGAAGCCAAGAGGGCTGCATCTTTCCTCGGGGCAAAGCTGGACACAAGCAAGGTAGCGTCCAAGGACCTCACGGTAGGAGAGTTCCTCAGGAAGTACGGCCTAGTACTAATAGGCACTGCATTACCTTGGTTCCTCCTGGACATAGCCTTCTACGGAACTGGCATATACTCCGGGCCAATAGTCACGTCGATCCTCGGCAAGCCGTCATCGGTGGGCTTTGAGATCGTAGAGCAAGGAGTCCCCTTCATGGTAGGGTTCTTCGGCTACTTCACCGCAGTTGCATTAATGGACAGGCTGGGGAGGAAGCTGATACAGATCCAGGGGTTTGTCGCCATGGCAGTAATTTACGCCATAGTTGCAGCGGTAATGATAGCTTCAGGGAAGAAAGTCGAGGGCTTCTTAATACCAGCCTACTTGGTCTTTGCAGTGTATTCTTTGTCGTTCTTCTTCATAGACTTTGGTCCCAACACTACTACCTTCGTGTTGCCCGCTGAACTGTACCCGACTAGGTACAGGACTACTGGGCACGGGATCTCCGCGGCGTCAGGCAAGATGGGGGCAGCCATAACCACCTACTTGTTCCCGACGTTACTGAGCACTTACGGAGTGAAGCCGATACTAGAGGGTCTAGTAGTGCTGAGCTTAACGGGCGCCCTGGTGACAATGTTCTTCGTGAAGGAGCCCAGGCTGAAGAGCCTAGAGGAAGTTTCGGAAGAGGAAGTCGAAGTAAAGACAACTGCCTAAACTTTTTATCTCGTTTTCCCCTTTCTTACGTTGACCATGGATCTAGGAGTGTTCTTGGCTTCCTTTGGGATAAGCCTCTTGGAGCTCTCCGAAGCGGGGGCTGTAGCGGTAATTTACAAAGGAGTATACAAAACCAACATGTCTTATGCTTACGCCCTGGCTGGCGTGCTAGCAGTCTTAGTGCCGACCTTCGTCTTGGGCAGGTTCTTGAGCTACCTTCCTATAGACTACGTGCTGGTGGTAGCTGGGGCCATATTGCTCTACTTCGGCTACAAACTACTTAGGAGCGCCAGACGTTCCTTGAAGAACGTCAAGAGGAAGCACGAGAAGGAGGAGAGGGAGAGCCTCGTGGTAGTGTTCACCGTGGCCGCAACGGAGGCATTCGAGGCCGCCCTCGTAGTCATATCCCTGATACCCCAGAGCTTTTCCTCCGCGCTCTTGGGCACAGCTTTAGCTTCCCTCCTAGTCATAGCACTGACATATGCCCTCAAGGCGAGGATAATGAAGATAAGGGTACCCCAGCTCAAGCTAGTGCTCTCCGCCCTCCTCTTTAGCCTGGGCACTCTATGGCTCGGGGAAGTGGCGTTGGGAATAGACGAGGTCTACCTGCCCTTACTCTTCGTGGGATACCTAGGTCTCAACTACGCCCTGATCAAGCTCTAAGAAAACCCGTTTATCACAACGGAGCCCAGTATGAGGGCCGTCCCCACCCACTGGAGCGGGTTCAGTCCTTGGTCGAATATTATCAGTGCCATTATTATTGTAAACACTGGTTCCAGCGCAGTTATAATGCTTGCAGTGATGGAGTCAGTGCTCCTCATCCCCTTGTAGAAGAAAAAGTAGGGTATGACAGTTGCGAAGACCCCTAAATACACTCCTCCAACCACGGAACTGAGCGTGACTGGGTACGCCAAGGAAAAGGAGACGAAGGGAAGCGACCAGAGGGACTGGGAGGCTATTATCTCCCAGTCGTTAAAGCCCTTCAGCTGAAGGAGCCTAGAGTACACTATGAGCAACGCGTAAGTCAGCCCGGAGGCCATCCCCAGTAATGTCTCTACCAAGTTTGGGGTACCCTCGTATATTAGGTAGAGGCCGACAACCACTAGTGCAGAGGTGACCAGCTTTAAGGGCGAAGCCCTAGACCCTTCCGTCACCCTTGATATCAGGAAGACCCAAAGGGGAGCTGTGTAGAGGAGCACTGCGGAGAGGGAGGGGCCGTCCACCGTGATAGTGTAAATGTAGGTTACGTAGAACACTGAGGCCACTAAGCCCATTAACGCCAACCACTTGTTGACCATCCTTTTTGCCCTTACTAGGAAGATCACAATTACCGTTGCAGTGACTGAGCGGAAGAGGACCATGGAGAAGGCGTTGGCGTGCCTCTCGTAGAAGAACTCCGTGGCAATGCCTATTGTACCCCAGAAGAAGGAGGAGAGGACTAGGTCTATGAAGCCCTTCTTCAGTCTCACAAAGAAAAGAGCAGTGTCCGGTCTTTAAAAAATTAGGCAAATGGACCTCGGGGGGAGAAACTTGATTGCCTCCGAAAGGCACGCTAGATCTTCTTTTCTATCCTGTAAAGCCTCACGGCCTCGTTGAGGTTCTTGGTGAACCCCTTCACCCTGTTCCTCAGTATCCTGGACGTGACAAAGTTTAACGGCACTTCCACGTCTACCTCCATGTCCACTAGGCCATGCCTTTCCTTGAACATCACTATCCCCCACCTGTGTTCGGCAAAGTCGGTCACGTTGATTACGTATTTTACTGAGTGGGTCGACCTTAGGACGCTTGTGATGTACACAACCAAGTTAAATGGAAGGTAAAACAAGCCCCTCAGAGGTATCTCCACCTTGTACCATGTGTCCCATTTCTCAACGCTAGCTTCGAACATGTTCTTGAACACAAAAACCGGGTCGGAAAGAGCGTAGATGACAGAGTCTCCGTGGTCGTGTTCAATCAAGCGTCTGATTTTCATACCATAGAGTTGTTTTACATTTATTTAATCTTAACGTATATTTTTTCTATAGTTTAAAAAGTCCTATATATTCTATATAGAGAAGACGATCCATAAACGGGGGAAAGGTAGTTCAAAGTTAGAACAAGGGAAAAGCGTCTCTCAGGGGATTTTCGAAGGGGTAGTAGGACGTTTAAGCCTCTTGGTGTTTTACAACGTCTACTACAAACCCTTAAGACTCAAGGATATCTTGGACTCTTTCACTCTCCCCCATTGGCAATGGCCCGCCATATGCCAATGCCACACGTCATAAGGTTGTAAGGTCACTTGTACTTTATTCGCGCAAGGCTATTAACGGTAACAAATGTCCTAATTAGTACCGCTGAGTAAACTCTTCGCCTCGGCACTTAGGCCTTATAGAGCACATGACAGGGCATGGAGCTCTCATGCCTTACGATAACGCGTGGAAAGCCGTTAGACCTCTACGGTTCGAATAGATTTAATAATAATCTTTCGCGAGAGTTAATTTTGTGATTTGCCCGTATTATAGTAATGGATATTGTAACTCTCCTATTGCACCTAAAAAGGACGTCACGTCTCGCCTTTGCTTCTCCAACTTTAGGAAGTGCCAGTACTTCGGTGAGGTAATAGAAGTTAAGGAGCTAAACTTGAGGCAAAAGGTTAAGAGCGACTGCCCCTATTTCCTCCTCAAGGATCAAGGTGGAGAATACGTGCCCTTCTGTAAGGTTCTGAACTTTAGGATAACGGAGAGCCAGGCTGCTAACTGTAGCCTGCACTGGCAGAGCTGTCCTTTAAGGGAGTTGGCAGAGGCAGGCTAACTTTCACCACGAGGTTACCTAACTGGAGACAGGGGAGCCGTTAAAATCTGTAGGCGAGTTCGTGAGCCAACCTTCCTATTAGCTCAGCGAAAAGAGCCCTGGTAGCTCAGCTCCACTTTATCACCGTCTTTATCTCCCCAGACGGCTTCTTCATGAGCACCTCAGTTGCCTGCTCTGGACTAACAACGCTGGTGATCATCTTGCTCAAGAGCCCTCCGTATCTCTCCTTCCACATGGTAAGGTAGTTCACGGCCTCAGCGAAGTACTCCTTGCTGGCGTTGACGCTCCCTACCACCGCGATGTTGCTCTCCACTATTGACGTCACGAGTTCAGCGTCTATCTTGGCAGAGTCGTTTGAGGACGTGCCAAATAGCACTAAGATGCCGTTCTTGTTCATCTTGCCCAAGAGCGGGATAAATGCTGAGGGATATCCGCTAGTGTCGACGACGACGTCTGCTTTGGGTAGCTCCGTGTATCCCTTTGACGTATTGTAGAAGGTTGCGCCTATTGCCTCCGCTATAGCGCTTTCGGCCGGTGAGGGGTCCCTCCTGTTTAACATGTAAACGTTGAACCCGTAGGTAGCAAACATCAGTGAAAAGAATGTACCAATGGGGCCAGTGCCAACGACGAACGCGTTTCTGCACTCGTAGCTGGAGTCCCCGCAGGTCCACAACATCCTCTTCTGTATGTGCATCACCTGCCCCGCTGCCTTTACCACGTTGGACAGGGGCTCGGTGAGGACAGCTACATCAGCTATTGCCCTCGGTACCTTGACCAGGTAGGAAGCGCTGTCCACGAACTCCTCCCTCATGAAGCCGTTGAGCCCTCTTATTCCAGCCTCCACGAAGTTGCCCGTCTCGCAGAAGTCCTGCCTGCCTATCCTGCAGTTTAAGCAAACCCCGCACCCCCTCCTGACAACGGGTACCACTAGGTCCCCCTTCTTCAAGTGAGTGACCCCTTCACCTACCTCTTTCACCACGCCCAAACCCTCGTGTCCCAGGATGAGCTCTCCGGAGTTGTCTGGGGGCTTCGCGAAGGTTATCTTACCGCCCACTATCCCTCTGTCGGTACCGCAGATCCCCGTGTACAACGTCCTTACCCTCACCCTTCCGGGGAGGACAGGCTCGTGTAGGTCTACGTCCTTAACTTCAGCGCCGATGTTAGGAGGCCTTACAACTATTGCTTTCATACTAATACTTTAGTAACTGCGTTTAAAAAAGCCTAGCGGAAAGGTTTTAAAAACCTACTTCCTAATAATAACTTTCGAGTCTTGACCGCCCAAAATATCGGGTATTATTAAGTGCAAACTCAAAAAAGGTTTTACTAGAAGGAGTAATTTGTGTATTTTGCCTTTATCAAGGACAACAAGAAGCTGGTGTACAAGAACGGTGTCGTGGAGGAGTACGACGACAAGCTAAAGGTAAAGGACGAGGTAATAGGCTACGTCCTTGCGCCCCAGGGAGACAAGCTCAAGCAGACCAAGGTTCCGGTCTACGACTGTAGCAAGGTCAACTTCTCGGGCACTTTGAAGGCAAAGGCTGACGGCTTTTACGTGTTTGAGTCCCCGGACGCCCTCTGCCTTTACTTTGGCTCTCTTTATAGAGAGATAATAGGCTATAGGTACGACATAGTCTCCGGGAGGCCAATAGTGAAGGGAGACAGGGATGCGCTCGTGAGGAACATGGACTCATACGAGGTCATCCAGTTCGCAGTCAAGAACTATTCCAACGACCCGGAGGTGCTTAGGAACGCGGTAATAGGGCTTACTAAGTTGGGGAAGTGCGATGAGGCCATATCCATCTACTCCTCCTTGGACAAGAAGTACCCGGAGGAGTCCTTGGCAGTAGCCGAATGCTACGAGAAGATCGGGAAGGAACTTGAGGCCCTGAAGATATACTCCTTCTTCTCTGAGGAGAAGTACAGGGAGCTCGAGGCGAAGCTGAGGGAGAGGGTGGACAACCTCATAGTACAGTACAACCAGACCAACAACGTGAAACCCCTGTTGGACGCCCTAGAGGTCCTCCCTACATACGACGCTTCTGCCGTGAAGCTGGGCTGGCACTACTTGAAGAGGAAGAACTGGGAAGAGGCAGTAAAGTACTTTGAGGAGGCAGTTAAGAGGTCAAACAGCTTCCAGAACCTCCTCATGTTGGCAAACGCCTACGTTAAGAAGGGGGAATACAAGAGGGCCTTTGACCTAATCAACAACGCTGAGAAGATAAGGAGGACCGCTTACTCCGCGTACTTGAAGGGCCTGGCTTTGGAGGGGTTGAACGCGTCAAAGAACGCGGAGAAGGAGTTCGTCTACGCGTGTAAGGAAGGGGTGGTAGAGGCTTGCGACAAGGTAGACCCTGGAAAGGTCTACTCCCCTAAGGAGTTCTCCCCAGAACAGTGGCTAGGCTACGTGCTCTACGGCTACGAGGTGAAGTCTATCATTGGCAACGGGGGAATGGGCTACGTACTCATGGTGGAGAAGAACGGTAAGAGGTACGCCATGAAGATAATGAAGAAGGAGTACAGGTTCTCTGAGATGCTCTACGAGGTCGCAAAGATGCAGGAGATATCCAAGGGCTCCCGCTACGTTGTCAGGATACTTTCGAGCTTCATAGACGAGAACTGGTCCGACTACTTCTCCTCCCCTCCAGCAATAGTGATGGAGTACATGGAGGGGGGAGACTTGAGGAGCGTCTTGGTCAGTGACGAGTACTTGAGCTTGAGGCACTCCGTGAAGTGGCCAGAGGTGGTGGCGGTTATCTTCAGCAAGGTAGCTCAGGGAGTCATCCACATGCACAAGGAGGGGTACGTTCACTGCGACATAAAGCCTTCAAATATCCTCTTCACCTCGAAGTTGCCCAAGTACGGTGAAGAGGCCCTAAACGCTGTGCTCAACGAGGAGGTCACGCCAAAGCTCTCTGACCTAGGTAGCGCAGTAAAGCTTGGGGTGCCGGTAGTACACTATACACCCTACTACGCACACCCCGTGCAAAGGTTCGGGAATAGAGCTGACTACTCTATGGACGCCTACTCCTTTGTGGTCTCGCTGTACGTGGCCCTTACAAACAACTTCCCGTTCCCCGAGTGGTTGGAGAGGGAAATAGAGGACGCTGTCACTAACTCCCAGGCTAGGGAACATGCTTTGAGGGACTTCTATAACGCGGAGCCCAGGATGGACTACGTACCCAGCGAGTACAGGTGGCTGATAGAGAAGGGGTTAAGGGGGGAGCTTACTATGGAAGAGATAGCCAGGGAACTTAGGAACATAGCCACCGCGGTGTACGGTATAGATTACAACGTCCTTGCGGTGGTCTGAGTTTTTCCTCAAGGTTCACATTTAAAGCCCGGTTTCCCAACGTAAATCAAGCCACAAAGCTTATAACTACTCAGTGCCACTATAAAAGATTAAGTGATACAAATGATGGAGTACAGAAAAGTCTTTGAGGGGGCTGCTTACAGCATCTACGAGGACGACGAGGCTACCCTAGTATTATTGGAGGGGAAGCCTATAGCATCCTCTTGTGTAGAGCACGGAAACCATGCGTTGTTTGACTTTGACTGCCCCCACGTAGAAAGACTAATGAAGAAAATTTTTTCTTAAACACTCCCGGGTTCACTCTGAGGCTATACACGCTACTTCTATGAGCACGTCCTTTGGGAGTCTAGAAACCTCTACAGTAACCCTGGCCGGGGGTTCCTTTGAGAAATAAGAAGAGTAGACCTCGTTAAAGGCCGGGAAATCGTTCATGTTCTTTAAGTAAACAAACGCCATAACAACGTTGTCCATGGAAAACCCTTTCTCTTCAAGGATTGTCTTTATGTTCTCCATGACCTGCTTAGTCTGCTCCCTTATTCCCCCGCTAACTACGTTGTTGGTCTTTGGGTCTACTGGGATCTGGCCAGACACGAAAATTAGGCCTGACGACTTTATAGCTTGAGAGTAGGGGCCTATTGGCTTAGGAGCCCTCTCTGAGAAGACTACTTCTTTCATGTTAAGGGGAAATAACCCCTTTCCTTAAATAACTTTTTTCTGCGATACGTAGGCCAAGTGCATCTGGTAGTGTAGGGCTATGAGGAGGTCTCTCTCAGTTATTATCCCCTTCGGCCTCCCGTCCTTGTCGAGTATAACTAGGGAGCCAATGTTGTTAGCTATGAGGAGCGCGGCTGCCTCGTTTATCGATCTGTCCTCTTCAATCGTTATGAGCTTGTTCCTCATGACCTCCTTTACCTTCCTGCCGAAGAAGGCGTCGGGGTCAAGCTTGTCGACTGCTTTTCCAGCCACCTTCACGGAGTCAGCTGCGGTGAATATACCTATGGCCTTCCCGTCCTCGTCGACCACGGGCAACCTCCTGAAGCCCCTGTTTAGCATCTGCCTAGTAGCATGCTCCAAGAGCGTCTCCGAGTAGACCGTTGAAACCTTCCTAGACATGAACTTGCTCACTGGGAACAGCTGGTCCATGTCTTGGAAGGCTAGAAGGAATTCCCTCTCTGTCACGATGCCTACAGGTTTCCCCTTTACGTCTACAATAGGGAGGGCGCCGAAGTTCCTGGTTACCATAATGGTCATCGCCTCTATCACATCTGTGTCCTCCGTCACTGTCACAGGGTTGGGCGTCATGTAGTCGGCGGCGTTGGCGTTCCCTAGTCTATACAGGTCGCCTTGGGTACAGCTTGTGGGGCAGAAGCTTAGGAACACCGAGAGGAGGTCCCTCGTAGAGAGTATGCCGTGTAATTTCTCGTTTGCCACTAGAACCCTCCCTATTCCCCTGTCGTTGACCTTCCTGAAGGCCTCAAGGAGTTTTCCGTCAAGTGAAACAATTGGAGGGTTGATTATCTTTAGTGTTTTTACGATCATATTTACATATTTGAACAAGGATTTTATAAATGTTCTGAAAGAAGGGAACGTCGACTTTTAAGCGACCTTACGTTTCATTGTATATGGAAATTCCAACGTGTCTCTCGATAGTCGTAAATCAAAGTCACGTCTTAATGATAGAGAAAAAGAGGGGAATAGGCAAAGGTTACTTGACCTTTCCAGGGGGGAAAGTGGAGGAGGAGAGTCCAGAGGAGTGTGCAATAAGGGAGCTGGAAGAAGAGGTGGGAGTTAATGGTTACGACCCTAAGTTCGCCGGGAGGATTCTGTTCAGACAGTTGAACGGTGGGGTGATGAGTATGTACGTCTACTTGTTCACCAAGTTCCAGGGGGAGCCCAGAGAGACCGAGGAGGCTAAGCCCATTTGGTGGAGAGTGGAAGAATTGCCCTTCGACAGGATGTGGCAGGACGACAGATTTTGGCTCAGGAAGGTGCTCTCAGCGAAGGTAGTCGACTGCGTCTTCCTCTTTACAGACGACTGGAGCGACATGGTGGAGGGGTACTGCTAGGAGAACTTGCAGGCTTTAGGCCTCTTAAAAACTGCGTTAACGAGAAGGGAGATGCAAACTTCTTCTTCCTTGTTACAGAGGAAAAGCTTCACGCCTTTAGCTTCTGCCTTTTTCACTGTTTCCTCGTCTAAGGAGGACACTACTAAGACGTCCTCCCTTTTCCCCTCAACCTCATTTGTCGTCCCGTCCTCCCTTACCTCGAACTCCTTTCCTCCGTCAAACCTCACTATCAAGGCTTTACCTAAAGATAATTGCGTACACCGCAAATATAGCTATTGAGGCACCGATCAGGAGCGCGCCAGTTGTCCTTATTAAGCCCCTGTCCATCTTCATTACGTCAAAGAACGACAACGCTACGTAAGAAATTCCATAGAAGAGATAAATAATACCAATAAGGACCATTACTACCTCAGTAAATAATTGTATATCCATAAGTTATTAAATGATTATTAACTTAAAAAATTTTTATTGATCTTTCTTTAGGTAACTCTCCAAGAAAGTAATTGAGATGTCATACCGATAGGACGTGTTGAAGTGGCCGTCTTCGTACTCCTCGTACACGTGGTCCACGTTATGTTCCCTGAGCTTCCTGTGCAGTATTCTGAAGCCGTACTGTATGTTAAACTCGTCCTTTGTACCTACGTCCAAGTACACGAACTTCCTCCTTAGCTCCTCGTAGTGTGAGTCCACAAGTCTCACTGGGTCCTTCTCTAGCCACTTCCTCCACACGTTCTCCAGTATTTCTCCAGTCTCTAGGTCGAACGGTAGCTCTATGTCGCCAGAGGGCGTAGGGGAGTAAAAGGCCGACATGCCCACCACGTTTAACACGTTGAGGTCTTCCCTCCTCTTTCTGTTGGCCTTTGCCCAGAAGTAGTCAAGCCACTCCTTTGGCCCCTTGAACTTCCTTAGGTGGGGGATTACCTTAGGGAAGAAAGGTAGGTAAACGTACTCAAAGTAGGCGTCGCCTGAATGAGAGGCAATGGCCTTGATAGTATCGCTCTTCATTCCCAAGACGAGGGCTCCGTAGCCCCCAGAGGACTTCCCAATGACACCTACCCTGTCTGTGCCGTAGCGCTCTGCAAAGTAGGGGATCAGTTCCTTAAGGATGAAGTCCTCGTAGTTTCCCACAGCCGGGGAGTTGATGTACTGATTCCCCCCTACCCTCGTGAAGGTGTCTGGCAGTACTATAACGCTACCTTGTATCTTGCCCTCAGCCTTCAGTCTCTTGGCCTTGGTCAGCATGTCCTCGGATAGTGGGTCGTAATTTAGTTGTGAGAGAGCTGAGGAAAGGTAGCCGCTCAAGTAGATCAAGAGGGGCCTCCCTTGGGGATTCTCTGGCTCTATTACCTCAACCCGTCTAACGTATGGGTCGCCGAGGGGGTTGTCCTTCAAGGCGGAGCTTTCGAGGTAGAAAGTCCTCACCTCCAAGTCAGTACGCACCCCCTTCTAGGACGTACTTTCCTCCTCTCTTGGATAGTCCCACCTTAAAGTCTATCAAGTAAATCTCTCCGTCGTCAGCGCTAACCTTCAACGCCTTCCCCATGTCGTAGAAGAAGGCAGTTAACGAGCAGATCACGGCGTCGAACTCGTCCTTCGATGTCGTGAAGCTCCTCCAGTCTAAGCCTATTAACTTCTCAGAGGATGTGGGGTGTGTCTCTATGAGCCTCAGACGCTTAGAGAGCCTTAAAGCCCTATCTACTAGAGACTCCATGAATGAGGGGGGTAACACTCTCAGTCCCCGTCTCAGCATCTCCCTGTCCACGTGCCTAAAACCCCTTGAAAGAGAGAGGGGTGAGTCTATTGCAGACACCCTCGAACCCTTACACAGCTCCACAATCTCCTCGTCGTCCTTAACGAAGTTCACGCTAATTTCCATGCCCTCCATTACTCCTACAGCTGTCTTCCTCCTAACAGCTAGGTCTATCCCACAATAAATAAAAGCCAAGGCTTTTCCTCTAATCTTATGAAAAAACCCATCGTCCTAATAAACTTCAAGGCATACGAGAACTCCTTTGGGAAGAAGGCAGTAGAGATGGCTAAGGTAATAGAGGGGGTGAGTAAGGACTACTCGGTCGACGTAATCGTCTCAGTCCCGGCCACGGAGATCTACAGGATAGCCCAAGAGGTGTCCATTCCCGTATACGCGGAGCACGTAGACGCAGTGGACCTAGGGGCCAGGACCGGGGCTGTGACTGTGGAGATGATCAAGGAGGCTGGGGCTAAGGGGTCTTTGCTGAACCACAGCGAGAGGAGGATAAGGTTTGACGAGATCGACGACGCGGTCAAAAAGCTGAGGAGGGAAGGGTTAGAGTCGGTAGTCTGCGTGGACAGGTACAACATGGTAGCCCCAGTTGGGATGATAGGTCCTGACGCAGTTCTGATAGAGCCCCCAGAGCTCATAGGGACCGGGATCTCCGTTTCGAGGGCTAGGCCAGAGGTGATAACAAAGGGGGTAGAGGAGATAAAGAAGACTCTGGGGGTAGAGCTCATAGCAGGTGCAGGGATATCCACGGGAGAAGACGTGTACACTGCCATTAAACTCGGGGCCTCAGGGATAGGGGTCGCTAGCGCCGTGATGAAGGCGAAGGACCCAAGGAGAGTGGTGGAGGATTTCGTGAAGTCGGCAATAAGGGCGATGGAGGAAAAAGGGGGGTAACTTTTCGCTTAAGCCACGGCGCTGTCTAAGAAGATAGCTATTTGTGCCTCCGTGGGATTAAAGCCGTAGAAGTCTATTATGTATAGGTTCCCGTTGTACATGGTGATTACTTGCTCGTAGCCGGAGCTCGTGCTCAGGTAGAAGGTTCCACCGGAGTAGTTGCATGCTTGGGAAAATGCCTCAGCGAACCGTACGATGAACAGTAGGCCTGGAGAGGACTTTGCATTGTAGAACACTCTGACCTCCTCCCCGCCCTGCGAGGGTTCTGCATAGGTCTAAGGCGTTACTCCCCCTTAAGGGAGTTACTCCGTGATGTGAAGAGAAAAGAAAGAGCCAAAGCGTTGACAATCTTCTTAACTCCTAGTTTCACAATGTTTAACGCACTGTTGACGTCGCTGTGAAGTTTACGGCCAAAAGGACAGCTATCGACACCCCTTGGAATTTCTGTCAACCTTAACGTTATGGTAAGCGCAGAAACGCGAGGTATTGTACTCAATCACTAGGTACGTCTTTACGCCGTGCTCGTGGAGTTTGTTCGCTATAGCGCCAACTTGCGATAAGACCAAATTTGAAGTGAACTTGTTACCCTTATCCTAGGAATGAAGTAAGGATAGCCCAAGTAAACCGTGGAGACGCCAAGAGACCACAAAGTCTTGGTGAGGTGAGATGCTAAAGT
>JALBWU010000005.1 GCA_022678445.1 Candidatus Aramenus sp. CH1
AATTTGAAGTGAACTTGTTACCCTTATCCTAGGAATGAAGTAAGGATAGCCCAAGTAAACCGTGGAGACGCCAAGAGACCACAAAGTCTTGGTGAGGTGAGATGCTAAAGTCCTAAAATAATGAATAAGCCTACGATAAAGCTTAAAGAAAATTCTTTCCCTTTTCCTCAGCACTTCTTCCCTAGCTTCTTGTTCTTGGACCTTTTCTGTCTCGCTCTTCAGCTCGTCGAGTTCAGCGATCTTTTTCTCAAAGTAAAAGTAATCGCTCTTCACTACGGAACCCCTATAAAAGAGTACTGTACCATCATCAACAACTACAGTAGCCAACATGTTTACACCAAGGTCTATTGACGCAACTCACCTTTAGGCTTCTCAACCTGAACCTCTCTTTCACCGTGGACGACGATAGAGTTCTTCATCGGCTTACCGCTTTTCTTTGCTACAGTCCTACCAACGTCAACGAAATGTGGGCGTAAAAGTTGTTGCCTTCAACGCGAATCTCCAGCCTACCTTGTACTCCAAACCACCTTAACCTACCTTCAAAGGGCATCTTCATTTTCCAATCCTTCAGAGAGATGACGCGTTTTTCCTCGTCGACCTCATAACGATCTTGTCTAACTACTAGGATTAGTTTCCTCTTTCCTCCATCTTTCCAGTAACGTGGCGGCGAGAAGTGATTCACGAGCAGTAGGTCTTTCTTTAGTAAGGAGAAGAAGGACGACCAGCCTCATTATTCTTCTGTAAAACTGCTTGAGCGTTAACTCTTAGAACCTTCTTGTACTTCTCGTAATACTTGTCCCACGCGTCATTGAGGTTCACTTTCTTTTGCTGAAAGAATTGTTGTCTCTCGTAGTTAATCTCGTTCCACAGCTTTGCTGTTGCGTCTGCTAACTTCCTCAATTTCCTCTTTTGATGACCACTAGGGAAGAGCCTTACGACGATTGTTTTGACGCTTCCGGAATTGCGGGAGTAATCGGGGCTCCTCATCTTTAGTTCGCCAAAGAAAGCGTCATAAAAGGAAATTGTTTTTTCATGTTAAAACCTTCGTCAGGCGAGGTTTGTCTTCTTATAGAAAAAGTTTTTATCATGGATATCGTAGACGTCCCGTTAACCAAAGTGTAGTTGGATATTCTGGTTTATCCCGCTTAGTATTGGCGACCCCAGTGGACTCGACTGCGTTAACTGAGAGACTGGCACTGTTGTCGAGGTGCCGTTCAGGTATGCTATAGTAGCAGTGTTGCCAGAAATTGTTACTGTAGCAGATCTACTACTATCGACCTTCCAGTTCCCTCCAAACGCGTGGTCGGGGGCCGAAGCTACTACGCTCCCTCCACTACCCGTTATCCCGGGCAAGACTGCCTCTACTACAACTATCACCACTATCACTACTAGTGCGACTATGGGGACTATTGGAATCTTCTTTATGCTAGGAGGTCGGCTGTACGACGGTTGTTGCGGGTAGGAGGGCGCAGGGATAGGAGGTGGCTGAGGGGGCAACTGAGAGGTGGACTCTGCTGCGTCGTATCAGGGAACTGGTATCCGCACCTCGCGCAGAACTTAGCGTCGTCGAGGTTTTGGTAACCACATCTAGGACAGTACTTCATTGAAATCTTGTAACTTTCTACTCTTTACTTATATAAATGTTTTGTTAATTTTTATCTTCCTAGAAATAAAGTGAGAGAGAAGGAAACCTTGGTGGTCTCATGAGGGCGCTAGGTCGTTGAGCTTCTTGTCGTACTTTTCCAGGATCTGGTTTACCTCCTTTACCGCCTCCTCGTAGATCTCTATCATCTTCTTTACCCTTTCAGAGACCTCCGTCCCTCCGGCGTTCTTTCCACCCTTCCTGAACTCTATCCCCCCCACGAATGAGTTTATCCTCCTGACGTACTCCCACGCGAACTTGTAGGACACGTTCACCTTGTCTGCAGCCCCAGCAATTGACCCAGTCTCTATTATGCTCTTGACGAGCTCAACGCCCCCTTTCCCCATGATGGGTTTACCGTTGTCGTCCTCTATCCATACCTTGAAGTTAAGCCTCATAAATCTAGACCTTCTGGATAAATTAGTTGCATAATTTTATCAATTTTTTGCTTTACCTCCTCTAAGTCCTCGCCTACTACGTTAACGTGGCCCATCTTCCTCCTCTTTCTTGCCTCTTCCTTTCCGTACCAGTACACCTTGCCTAACTTGAGCACCTCCAGCGGGAAAGAGGGCTTGCCGAGTATGTTGACCATGCCGAAGGGCTTCAATACCGTGGTCTCGCCCAACTCAATTCCTAGGATAGCCCTCAAGTGTTGCTCGAACTGGGAGGTAAAGGCCCCGTCAAGAGTGTAGTGCCCTGTGTTGTGCACCCTCGGCGCAATCTCGTTAATCAACACCCTGTTCTTCACAACGAAGAACTCTATGCCGATCGTCCCGACGTAGTCGAGCTCCCTCGTCAGCCTCTCCGCTATTTTCACCATCTCCTCGTTGTAGTATGGTCCGTAGTTGTAGACCAAGATCCCCTTCTCGTTGTAGTTAAAGGAGGGTGTGTAGGCCTTGAACTCTCTCTTCCTCCTAGTGGCTATTACTGAGGCCTCAAAGTCGAAGTTCACTAACTCCTCCACCACGAACTTGCACTTGACGTCCTTGAGGAACTGGTACCTCTCCGGGTCTCCCTTTACGAAGTACTGCCCCTTCCCGTCGTATCCGCCCCTGGACTGCTTCAGCACGCCCACGTTGTTGAACTCGTCCTTTAAGACCTTAAGTGCCTCCTCCCCGTCCTGGGCCACCTTGAACCTAGGTACAGGGAACCCGTGGTCTCTAAGGAACTCCTTCTCCTTGTACCTCTCCCTCTTGAGCTCCACTGAGTTCAGCCTTGGGAGGAGCTTTCCGCTCTCCTGGGCGTACTCCAAGGCCTTCTCGTTGACGTGCTCGAACTCAAAGGTCACCACGTCGCACTGGTCAATGGCCTCCTTGTAGTTCTCCTCTGAGAAGCACTTATCTGCGACTCTGCATGCAGGCTCCTCTGGGTTGGCTATTACGTAAAAGGTAAGAGGTAATTTCCTGCCTTCTAGGATCATCATCCAGCCCAGCTGTCCTCCTCCCAAGATACACACTTTATAGTTTGGTAGAGAGGACTTCATTCTTCATCTCCTCCATGAACTTCTCCACCTTCTCCTGGAGCTCCTTGTACTTTATCCCGAGTATCCTTATTGCGAGGAGGGCAGCGTTCTTTGCCCCTCCAACTGCTACCGTAGCTACGGGCACTCCGTAGGGCATCTGCACTATGGAAAGGAGGGAGTCAAGACCGTTCAAGTTCCTTGAGGGTATTGGCACCCCTATCACTGGCAGTGAGGTCAGCGAGGCAGTCATCCCTGGGAGGTGCGCTGCTCCACCAGCCCCAGCTATGATCACTTCAATTCCCCTCTGCTTGGCGCTCTTGGCGTACTCCATCATGAACTCTGGCGTTCTGTGGGCTGAGACTACCTTGACCTCGTAGCTCACGCCGAACTTCTCTAGGACTTCTACAGCCTCCTTCATGTATTCCCAGTCACTCTTGCTCCCCATTATTACTCCTACTAGAGGCATACAAAGAGTTTACTAGATGGAACTATAAACTAAACCCGCCTTCTCTCTTATAAAGATTTCAGAGCAAGATATCTACCATGATTAGGGTATCCAGCGAGGAGGAACTCTTCAAGGAAATAAGGTCTGCTCACTTCGAGGGAAGGAAGATCTCAGTCATAGGCTTTGGCAACCACTCCCACAAGGACAAGGAGAACGCAATATCTACTCAAGGAATGGACCACTTTGAGGTGAAGGACGATCACGTAGTTGCCTTAGCTGGCGCCTCTGTGCCCAAGATAAGGGCGGAGGCGTCTGAGAAGGGGCTCCTGTTCCCAAGCCTTTACGACGGAAGCGTGGGCGGAATGTTGGCCTTCAACCAGGTTTCCCCCATCTCATTCCACTACGGTACTCCAAGGGACTTCACCGTATGGTGTAGGGCCATAACGTTCCTTGGGGGGATAAACTGGAAGGTCTTCATAGGCTCCAAGGGTAAGCTCGGGGCCATATCGAAGGCCGTGATGAGACTATATCAGAAGCCGAGGAGGATAGTCACGCTGGAGAAGAGCTATCCCGACGCAAGGGACCTGCTGGAGGACTTCAAGAAAGGGATCGAGGACAGACCTATAGCTGTCCTAGTTGAGTACGACAAGGAATTCAAGCTTCACATGACATACTCCAACGACGTGGAGTACCCAGGGTTCAGCAAGGACGACGGAGTGCCGGTAGTGGAGGAGGGGGACAAGAACAGCTACATAGTGAGAACAGAGGGATTGAAGGAGTTCGTTGAGCTGGTGGAGAAGACATCCCCAATTTACGCTTACACCGTCCCCGGGACTGGGATGTCCAAGGTCTACGTAGCGGACGAGGAGGCCTTGAAGGGCTTTGAGTACTACCCCTCAGACGGCGTGAGCGAAGTCTACTTGAAGCTAAAGAAGTTGTTAGACTATAAGGCGATCTTCGAGTGAAGTGATCTAGGTAGTAGTCATGGATTTCCCAGCTCTATCTTTGGAGTGCGAAATGCTGGGGCCTTACGGTTAGGCTAAAGGAAAATCGAGGTTTGTAGGTCTTTGCTACGCGGTGCGTAATTAAAAGGGGGCTAAACGTTAATTTCCTTAGCCGACTAAATAGATGGCATGGCCAGGCACTTTGTTATAGACTGCGACACGGCTGAGGACGATATAATGAGCCTCTATATGTTACTTAGGAACGGGGTTGAGGTAGAAGGCGTCACGATAGTAGAGGGAAACATAGCCTATGAGCAGGAAGTGGACAACGCGCTGTGGGCCCTCGAGTTCATATCTGGGAAGGTAAATAAGGACATAAGGGTTTACCCTGGGAGCGACAGGCCCTTGGTCAAAAGCTTCAAAACAGTGGAGAACGTTCATGGGAAGGGAGGTATTGGCGACGAGGTCGTGAGGCCAAAGAAGTTGAGGCCAGAGCCAAAGAGGGCACCTCAAGCAATCCTTGAGCTAGCAGACAGGTACGCTGGGGAGCTCGAGTTTCTCGCTATATCCCCCCTGACCAACTTGGCGCTTGCTTACCTCATGGACAAGTCCATAGTTGAAAAGGTAAAGAAGGTCTGGGTCATGGGAGGCACCATATACGGAAGGGGAAACATCACTCCTGTTGCAGAGTTCAACATTTGGGTCGACCCAGACGCGGCTAAGCTAGTGTTCAATGCGGGGTTCGATATAACCATGGTAGCATGGGACTTAATAACTAACTACGTAGTGGAGGAGGACGAGTGGGAGAGGATAAAGGCAATGGACACTGAAATGGCCAAATTCTACGTGAGGATCTACAAGCACTACAGGGAGTTCGCCATGAAGCACCAGAAAATGAGGGGGAACCCACACCCAGACTTGATTACCACCGCAGTAGCCCTAAACAGGAAAGTGATCAAAAGATCAGAAAGACAATACGTGGATGTGGAGAACTGCGACTGCTTAACGAGGGGGATGACGGTGATAGACTACTTAGACCTTTGGGGAAAGGAGCCAAAGGCTGAGGTCGTCTACGAGATAGAGAAGGATAAGTTCATGGACATGCTCTTCCATCTCCTCTCATGGTTCTAGCACTCGAACCTGCTGCATATAGTGAACTCCATGTCGGCCAGCAGCTTTTTCAGGAAGACGTAGTGCTTATACAGTTCCTCAACGCCCTTGTCAGTTATTCCGAAGATGACGTCATTCCCTATGAAGGCCTTTTTCTCTATATATCCGTTATATTCAAGCCTCCTCAAGCTCTTTGCCAACTTCCTCCTTGGCAATCCCGTGTATTCCATCATTTCCTTGAAGCTGAGCTCGCCCTCAGCCAAGTTGGTTAGCATCACCAATTGCGTTATGTTCATGTCTCCCATATTTATACCGACTGCAAGTTAAAAAAGAGTTAGAAGGGATCTTTATCTATCAAACGTTAATAATCTCCTCTACGCTATTAATAGCCCCTTTTTGCTTCCGTGCGTCATTCCTAAAACCTCACTATTCAAGGTAATGTTTTTTAATATTGCTTAAACAAATTTTATATGATTATTATGGTCGAGGTTCAGTCTGAGGCCGAGACGAAGCAGTTGGAAGAGAAAGTAGACTATAACATGAGGTATTACAAGTACTTGTTTAACTATAGCAAGGAACAACCAGACAAGTTCTGGGGAGACATTGCAAAGCAACTCATCGACTGGTTTGAGCCATGGAAGGTAACGATGAAGCAGGAAGACCCAATGACAAGGTGGTTCATAGGCGGAAAGCTTAACGCCTCGTATAACGCCGTGGACAGGCACTTGAACTCCTCAAGGAAGTTCAAGGCGGCTATTGTTTGGGAGAGCGAGAGGGGAGAGAGGAAAATAGTAACCTACCAAGACCTCTACTACGAGGTGAACAGATGGGCGAACGCGCTGAGACAGCTAGGAGTCCAGAAGGGGGACAGGGTAACCATCTACATGCCCTTAACTCCAGAGGGGGTTATCGCCAAGCTCGCATGCGCTAGGTTAGGGGCAATTCACAGCGTGGTGTTTGCAGGTTTTGGTTCCCAAGCCTTGGCGAGCAGGATAGAGGACGCTCAGTCCAAGGTGGTCATAACTGCTGACGCTTACCCAAGGAGAGGGAAGGTAGTTGAGCTCAAGAAGATTATAGATGAAGCCCTAGACATGCTGGGCGACAGGAATCCAGTAAAGCACGTGTTGGTGTACAGAAGGCTCGGCACGGAGATAAACTTCAAGGAAGGCAGGGACGTCTACTTTGACGACGTCGGGAAGTACAAGCCGATAGACCCTGAGCCCGTTGACGCCAATGACCCCCTATTTATCCTCTACACCTCTGGAACCACTGGGAAGCCAAAGGGGATAGTCCACTCAACCGGAGGCTACTTAGTGGGTACCTCGTTGATGTTGCTTTGGAGCTATGGCTTGAGCCAGGAGAACGACGTACTCTTCAACACCTCCGACATAGGCTGGATCGTGGGCCACTCCTACATAACCTACTCCCCCTTGGTCATGGGGAGGACAATAGTGATCTACGAGAGCGCCCCAGACTACCCCTATCCAGACAAGTGGGCAGAGATGATCGAGAGGTACAGGGCGACCACCTTTGGTACCTCAGCTACAGCGTTGAGGTACTTCATGAAGTACGGGGAGGAGTTCGTAAAGGCGCACGACTTGTCGTCCTTGAGGATAATCGTGACGAACGGCGAGGTGCTTAACTACGCTCCCTGGAAGTGGGGGCTCGAGGTTATAGGTAAGGGCAAGGTCTTCATGTCCCACCAGTGGTGGCAGACGGAGACTGGTGGCCCCAACTTGGGCTACCTACCTGGGATAATATACATGCCGATGAAGTCGGGGCCAGCCTCCGGTTACCCACTGCCGGGCAACTTCATAGAGGTACTTGATGACGCAGGTAACCCGACGAAGCCGAGGGAGAGGGGCTACTTGATTATGAGGCCGCCGTTCCCGCCAAACATGATGATGGGTATGTGGGGAGACCCAGGAAACGAGAGGTTAAAGAAGACCTACTTCTCTAAGTTCACAAGTCTCTACTATCCGGGAGACTACGCTATGGTGGACGAGGACGGCTACGTGTGGGTGCTGGGTAGGGCAGACGAGACCATCAAGGTGGCCGCACACAGGATAGGGGCAGGAGAAGTGGAGTCTGCCATAACCTCTTACCCAGCAGTGGCGGAGGCGGCAGTTGTTGGAGTTCCAGACCCAGTAAAGGGTGAGGAGGTCTACGCGTTCGTAGTATTAAAGCAGGGCTACACTCCCTCTGAGAGCCTAGCAAAGGAGATCCAGAACCACGTGAGGCAAGTCATGGGACCAATAGTCACGCCCAAGATACAGTTCGTTAATGCCTTGCCCAAGACCAGGTCGGGGAAGGTAATGAGGAGGGTCATAAAGGCTGTGGTGAGCGGCAGTAACATAGGCGACATCTCGACTCTTGAGGACGAGGCTTCAATGGAGGAGATAAAGAAGGCTGCAGAGGAGCTAAAGAAGCAGTTGGACAAGGCGTGACTCCCGCATGATACCCAATGGAGTAGAAGACCTTCTCTTCTCCTTTCCCCTGGGCAAGAGGGTTCTGGTCCACGGCGTTTTTCCCTACACTGGTTTTGAAACAGTGACCTTAAGTGATGCCAAAGGGTGTGTTTTTGACTCCGCCGTCTCACTCCACGCGATACTCAAGGAGGAAGATCCAATCTCAGTAATAAAGAAGATGGTTGAGCTCTCCAAAGGTCTTGTGTTCTTGGCTGACGAGAGGAGGGACGAGAGCAAGCTGAGGAGGATCACGTTTTACACCGCCAGAAACATGGGCTTCGAGGCTTATGATCTGGGCGACTGGTTCGCGCTAGTCAGACTTCGCGCCATGGACTAATTTTAATTTTGGATTAAACGGTTCTTAAAAATAGACCTAATCAGTTTAAATAAAATCGATAAGCGAGATGAAGAATTGAGTTAAGTTTTTAAAGATTTTCCCTTTAACTCTATTTATGGCTTCCAAAAATCCGGAATCAACCGCACGTGACCTAGGAGCATCGGCTGATGCCCAGTTAAGGAAATCTCTGAACAGGTTTGAGATGTTGTTCCTCTCCTTAGGAGGAGTTATAGGCTCTGGATGGCTCTTCGGCTCCCTATACACTGCAGCTTACGCTGGTGGGGCTGCCTTCATATCTTGGATAATAGCGGGAATCTTAGTGATATTCGTAGGGCTTGCGTACGCTGAGATCTCGTCGTCAATCCCCAAAACTGGAGGGATAGTGAGGTACCCGCACTACAGCCACGGAGGTTTCGTTGGTTATCTAATAGCGTGGGCGTACTTCCTCTCTGCAGTGTCCGTGCCAGCTATTGAGGCAAGCGCTACAGTCACCTACCTCAGCTATTTCGTGCCGAGCTTGACCTACCCAAACGGTGTGCTAACCCCTGAGGGCATTGCCCTTTCCTACTTGTTGCTGATCATATTCTTCTTCCTCCAGTACGCTGGAGTCAAGGTTCTAGGAGCAGTCACCCACGGTGCAGGGTGGTGGAAGTTAATAGTACCAACGTTTACGGCGATCTTCGCCCTCGCCTTCCTCTATCACCCCTCTAATTTCACCGCGGGAGGAGGCTTCTTCCCGTCTCCAAGCAACGTCGTGGAGGGCTTCTCTGGCTTCGCTGCAGTCCTCTACGCCATACCAACAACTGGGGTGATATTCTCCTACTTGGGCTTTAGGCAGGCAATAGAGTACGGAGGCGAAGGGAAAAACCCAAAGAAGGACGTACCTTTCGCCGTTGTGGGGTCCCTTTTGATAGGCCTTGCCCTATATACTCTACTGCAGGTGGCGTTTACTGGGGCTATAAACTGGTCTGCGGCCGGAGTAACTGTTGGCAACTGGACTGGGCTCACAAACTCTAACATAACCCACGGGCCGTTCCTCTTTATCTTCCAGCACTCTGGAGTTGCTGGACAAGTTGTTGGGCTATTCGCTCTGTGGTCTTACATCTTATCCATTGACGCAGTTATATCCCCTGCGGGCACTGGGTGGATATACATAGGCACAGCAGGGAGGACGATTTACGGCTTCGCAGCAAACGGCTACTTGCCGGGGGTTTTCCTCAAGATAGGAAGGACCAAGGTCCCAGTGATATCCTTTATAGCTGCTACTGCCATAGGAGCCATATTCCTCCTACCGTTCCCCGCGTGGATAGCCTTAGTGGGTTTCATATCCTCTGCTACCGTCTTCACTTACATAATGGGAGGGATAGGGCTACAGACGCTGAGGAAGACCGCTCCAGATCTCAAGAGGAACTATAGACTCCCTGGGGCTTCAATCATAGCACCAATAGCTACCCTGGCCGCTGGACTCATAGTGTACTGGTCTGGGTTTACGACTTTGTTCTACGTGGTAACTGCAGTGTTCATAGGACTGCCGATCTTCTTCGGCTACTACGCTTACAAGGTCTACAAGGCTAAGGCAAGCCTGGCAATGCTCTTAGGAGTAGTGGACGTGATAGCGGTGGTACTAGACTCCTACTTCTTCTACACGGGTACCTCGAGCTTGACGGTTCCAGACCCAATAGCGTTCCTCATCTACTTGCTCGTAATGGCTGGTGCCATAATATTCAGCATTATCACGTTAATGTCCGTCGTCCCAGACAACGTGAGGACTGAGATAAAGGCAGGGTACTGGTTGTTGGGCTTGATCTTCTCCATCCTAGTGTTCTCGTACTTCGGAGGTTTCGGGCCCTACGGTGTAACAGCGCCAATACCGTTCCCTTGGGACACGGTAGTGGCGGCTGCCGACATCCTAGTGTTCCACTACTTCGCGGTCAAGAGCGGGATAAGGACTGAGGCAATAGAGGAGATAATAGAGGAGACAAAGGAACCATAACGCAAAACTATTAAATGCTGTTTCCCTTTTTCTTCCCATGTCATGTGAGGGCATTCACTCCATAGCTTCTGGTCCGATTGAATTCCCTGAGCTCGTTTACTCCTTTGTAGTGTGCGACGAGAAGATAGTAATGGTGGATGCGGGTGTCTTCAACACAGTAATGGACGTGAGCTTCCTGGACAGGCTGAACTACCTCGTGATCACTCACGTCCACTTGGACCACATAGGTGGGGTCTCCGAGCTGGTCCAGAGGTATAAGCCAAAAGTGATAGTGTACCAGGGGTACTCCAAGTACTTGAGGGATACGAGGCAGTTGAACGAGAGCGCTAGGAAAGTGTTAGGCGACCTCGTAGACATCTACGGTGAAGTTGAGGGGGTTGACGCGGACTTCCTAGAGGTAAAGGGCGGGGAGGAGATAAACCTTGGTAGGCAAAAGATGAAAGTGGTATACACGCCGGGCCACGCTAAGCATCACATCTCAGTGATGATAGGCGACGTCCTTTACACTGGGGACTCTGCAGGAGGGAGGATTAACGGTATCCCTATCCCAACCACCCCACCACCCTTCGACCACTTGAAGTACTTGGAGAGCTTGAAGTTGCAGATTTCCCTCAAACCTAGGATGGTGGGGCTCTCCCACGGGGGGCTTGCTCCTGGACGCCACTTGGAGGAGCACTACGACCAAATGGTCGAGAAGAAGTACCGAGTAGAGATTGACATCGGAGGTATCCAGGGGGAAATCCTCAGGAAGCACCTCGAGATAAACTACAGAGGAATAGAGGAGTCTTTAGCTAAAGAAAAGCAATAAAACCCTCTCGACCTATTCATACCCATGAAATATACTGAGACTGCTCCTAAGCTCTTCATGAACACCGGTACTAGGTTCCCGAGGAAGGTCATATGGGCCATGGGGCTAGTGAAGCTAGCTTGCGCTAGGGTTAACGCTAGCTTGGGCTACCTCGACAGGGAAATCGCAGAGGCAATAGAGAAGGCATCGCTGGAGCTAATGGAGGGCAAACACGACGACAAGATAGTCCTGGACGTCTTCCAGACGGGATCTGGAACTGGGCTAAACATGAATGTCAACGAGGTACTCGCAGAGAGGGCGTCAGAGCTCTCGGGAAAGAATGTGCACCCCAACGACCACGTCAACATGGGGCAGTCTTCCAACGACACCGTACCCACCGCCATTAGGATAGCCTCTGTGGCAAACGCCGTGGAGAAGGTAGTTCCCACCTTAGAGAACATGCTTTACACCTTAAACAAGAAAGCAGAGGAGTACAAGGACGTGGTAAAGTCCGGAAGGACCCACTTGAGGGACGCACTGCCCGTTACGCTAGGGCAGGAGCTGGGGGCCTACTACGATGCCTTCAAGCACGACCTAGAGCAGTTGAATAACGTGCTAGAGTACGTTAAGGAGTTGCCTATAGGTGGTAGCGCTGTTGGCACTGGGCTCAACGCCGACCCACGCTTCCAGGAGCTCGTGGTACAGGAGGTGAACAAGGTCACTGGGCTGGGCTTCAAACCAGCGAACAAGTTTAGGGCCATGAGGTTCCTCACTGACATGCTCTTGCTTAGTGGAGTGCTAAGGAACGTGGCGGCGGAGCTCTATAGGGTCGGGCAGGACTTCAGGCTAATGTTCTCGGGGCCCTTCACTTCCATTGGGGAGATAGACCTTCCAACGCAGGAGGAGATAGCGGGAAGTAGTATAATGCCCGGGAAGACTAACCCAGTAACGGTAGAGGCCACGCTCTTAGTTTCTGCGCAAGTCATGGGCCTAGACCACGCAAACCAAATTGCGTCAATGCTGGGAGAGTTCGAGCTCTCCATGGGCGTCCCGTTAATGGGATACAACGTAGTCACCCAAGAGAACTTGATAGCGGAGGCGCTTAACAAGTTCGCCTCTCTAGTAGTGGAGGGAATGCAACCCAACGTTGAGAAGATGAAGAGGTACGCCGAGAGCAGTCCCTCCCTCATCACGGTGCTCTCGCCATTGATAGGCTACGACAAGGCCTCGCAAATTGGCAAAATGCTCAACAAGGGCATTTCAATAAGGGAGGCGCTAAGGGAACTGGGGTTTAAGGACGAGGAAATAGATAGGGTCTTGGACTTGCATGAACTAGTAAAACCAGGAATTAGGGTGAAAAAGTGAGCTGGAAGATAAAGGATTCTAACGAGAAGAGAGAGGTCAAGGACGTATCTTGTTCCGTGGACGAGATTGTGGACTCAGTTGAGGTCAAGAGGATCTGCAAGAAGTACAACATAAAGCTTATGGACGCCCACAGAATTGTCAGTGACGTACTAATAAAGGTCCTCAAGGAGAGGTCAATGAAGGTAGAACAGCTCTTCATCAAGTACAGCTATGGCAGACAAGGGATAATGGAGCTGGCGTTGGAGGCAGTGAGGCAGGGAAACAGGATGGGAGTGGTCAATGTCAAGTTGGGAGAGGGTAGCCTAGAAGAAGAGTTCAAGAAGCTCACCTCTTAAACACTACTCCTTTTTCAGTTACCTTTACCTCCTTGCTCACTTCTACTAATATCGACTTTGCCACTACTTCGTTGAGGAACACGTTGGCAGGGGAGAGCTTGTTTCCTAGCTTCACCACTACCTCTTCTGCAGTAAGTTCTTGGCCCGTTATGGCGTTCTTTACCTTCTCCACCAGCTTCTTGTTGTACTCGACGTTAAACTTGAGGATCTCCTCCACCTTCCTCTTGTCAGTGTACACGGGGCCGTGGGAGAGGAAGACGTAGTCTACCCCCCTTATAAGCTCGGCGAGCTTCTCTAGGCTCTCCTGAGCCTTCCAGAAGTCCACGTAAAAGGGAAAGACGAAGGACTCCAACACCTTTTGCCCAAAGAAGGCGTCTCCAACGTATAGCACGTTGTCTATTATGAACCCCGAGTGCCCGGGCGTGTGGCCAGGGAGAGGGATGACCTCGACCTCTGGGTCGCTGAACTCGGCCTTAAGTTCCTCCTTGATCAAGTCGTAGGAGAACAACCCCGAGTCCTTGGAGCTGAAGCCGTAGGTCATGCATCTCCTCCCTATCAAGTTTAACGTCCAGTAGTCCTCCCTCGGAATGAACTTCTTCTTGGCCTCCTTAAAGAGCCCAGCTATGTGGTCCATGTGGCCGTGAGTGGCAAGCTGCACCTCTGCCTTTAAGTCAAGGGAGGCGTTCCTCCCCCCTTGGTCTATCACTACCCTCTCGTCGTATATGAGAGTGTTTGGGCTACTAGGGATCACTTGTATTTTTCCGATTATCATTTCTTACCATCTTTTGCTTAATTCTCCTCGGGAACTTAAATGGATTTTCAATAATTTTTATATATTAGGGTAACCCTAAATTCAAATCAGGATAGGGACGCTGGCGGGTTACGTCTTAAGCGTTGAAGATTTGGGGCTACTGGAGAGGGCTAGCATAGAGGAGAAGAGGAAAGGGGAGAGAAAGCTGAGGGAACTTAAGGCAATGGGGACAGTGCCGTTCCTCAAGGGAGTTAAGGGAAGTGTAGAGGTAGTGTCAATACATAGGGGGATGGGGCTGGAAGGCGTGTTTTGTCCAGATTCCTTAAGCCTTGTTAGGATAAGAAGACCGTAAGACCGCACTAGAACCCCTTTGGTAGGCCATCATCAGTAATAAGTGGGGAAATGCAATATAATCTGTGGACAAGGGGATAAGACTTCTCACGGCGTCTGACGTATTGTTGGCTGAGGCAGATGACCTCCTCTCCAAGGGAGACGTGGTACAAGCCTCTGAGAAGTACTACAAGGCCGCAGAGGAGGCAGTAAAGCTCTTGGTGAAGTCCTTGAACTTACAGGAGATATTGGAGAAGGTGAAAGAAGACAAGACGTGGAAGTCTTCAACCCTTTTTAGATCTGCTAAGGCGATAGCTAGGCAGTTAGGGAACAACGAGGTCGCAAAGGTGTGGAGAGTCGCTTGGTACGTTCGCGTGCTTGGCTTTCACGAAATGAAGCTCACGCGTGAGAGGCTGACCGAGCTGTCTTCAGTTATTCACGGTATAAAGAGGTTCTTGGACTAGTATGAGAGCCTGCCCACTGCCGGGAGTACCCTCGAGTACACCTCAACGCTCTTCTTTAGCTCCTCCCTACTCGTGGTGAGGCGGTGTTTGTAAATGTGTATTATCCTCTCCATTATCTCTAAGCTGTAGTACTTTGAGGCTGAGGAGATTATGGAGACCGAGGTCTTTGGTTCCTCCCTAATTATCCTTATTCCTTCCTCGTAGGCCTTGATCACGTTGTCCGCCCCTTCCCTGGCGTAGATCACGCAGGGTGGGGCTAGGACTCCCAACCTCCCCATCTCCTCCTCGAAGCTCTCCCCAACCCTTACCTCAATGCCCACTAACGCCAGCCCTCCTCTCTCGCTCTCCTCCACCGCCCTCTCAGGAGTAGTGTTTACAACCTCCTTCCCCGTGAGCAGGGCGTAAAGTCTAGCGTTGTAGTCTGCTAAAGTCCCCTGCCTGACAGTGTAGATCCTCTTCGACTCCTTGTTCCCGAGAAGGGAGTACATGTCCACGTATACGCCCGCCACAAGCTTGTAGTTTACGCCTATCTTGGTCACGTTTGTTACCGAGTCTAGGACTACGTCTCCTATGCCTTGGTACTCGCAGGAGTTCCTCAGCTCGAAGTCCAGCTTCCCGTAGACCTTTGCAACAAGTAGCGGGAAGGAGACTGGGCCAGCAAAGGGAGCGGTAACTAGCATAGTCTACTTCTCCACTAACGCGATAATATGCTTTAATGCCTCTCCAGGCTCTACCTTAAACAAGTGGCTCCTGTTCAGCTTGTCGTCGCTTGAGCCAAAGTCCTTAACCGAGGGGAAGCTGGATAGGGACGACGCTATATTCCTCTCTTCAGCGTTTACCACTAGGACGCCCAAGGGCTCGCACAGCTCCGAGAGGAAGTCCACGTGCCAGTGTCTCCTCTCCTTTTCCCTGTTCAAGTGCCTTGACACCCTTTTGTCGCAGTAGTTACCACATGAACCCACATATGCGTAATATCCCCCCTCTAAGTGGAAAGTCCTACCCTTAGTTATCACGTCCCCTCCCATACAACTAAAGAACACCAAGTAGCCCTTCACTCGTTAAGTATGAGGTACTCAAAGAAGAAGTTTTTGGTAATAACCGTAAATAAATTACTTGAGTAACATAGGAAAATTTTTTAGTATAGTTTTTATGATAAGTAAACTAAGTGGGTTTGAATGGTAGTCGAGTCGAACTGTGAGATACCCGAGAACTTGTTCTACTACATAGAAGGTAAAAACACGGTTTGGGCAAAGCTTGAAGGTGATCTACTAATAGTTGGGATAACCGACATTGCCCAGACCATGGCTGGCAAAGTTGTGAGGGTTAGGATAAAGAAGAAGGGCACTAAGGTCGAGAAGGGCAAGCCAATTGCGACTATGGAGAGCGGTAAGTGGGCAGGCCCAGTTCCAGCCCCAGTCAGCGGGGAAATAGTTGAGGCCAACGCTGAAGTTGAGAAGAACCCGATCTTGGTCAACCAGGATCCGTACGGCAAGGGCTGGATAGTGAAGATGAAGCCTAACAACATGGAGGACGTGAAGCAGCTCTATAGTGGCAACGCGGCGGTCTCTAAGCTAAAGGAGCTCATTGCCAGCGAGAAACTCTCCTGCAAGAGGCTATGAAATGAACTGGCGCTTCGTTGAGCTCCCCCCCCAAGACGGCTACCACATGGTCACGTCCTTTATCGCAGTAGCCGACTACGTGAGCAAAGGGGGGAAAGACACACTACTCCTTTTTTCCGTAAAGGAACCGTTCGTTAACGTGGGCGTTCACCAAGAGGTATGGCTTGAGGTAGACCTCGACTTTACCAAGGCCCACAACATTCCGGTTGTGAGGAGAGACCTAGGAGGGGGGACTGTAGTAATCACCCAGGGGGAGCACGACTACTTTATCGTGATAAAGGCAAATGAAGCACCTAGGGACCCTGTAAAGCTCTACTCAACTTACTTAACGCCAATAGTGAACGTGCTGAGGGACTACGGGCTCAACGCGTCGCTGAGGGACCAAGACATAGTGGTTAACGGCAAGAAGATAAGCGGTAACGGCGCCATGAACTACGAGAACGCCGTCGTGATAGCCGGGAACATATTAATGGAGCTGGACGTGGACTTGATGAGCAAGTGCATTAAGGTACCCTCAGTGAAGTTCAGGGACAAGATGGCCAAGGACATGAGGGACTGGCTCACCTCGCTAAAGGACGAGCTCGGCTACGTGCCCCCGAGGGAGGAGCTGAACAAGAGGATAAAGCAGGCGTTTGAGAGGGACCTAGGCATAAAGTTCGAGGACTCCCAGCTCACTCCGGAGGAAATAGAGATGTGGGAAAAGCTGGCGGAGGACAAGAGGAGGGAAGAGTGGGTGTACTACAAGGACAACCGTCACCCAGAGCTGAGGACGGAGAGGTGCGTCAAGATATCCTCTGCCGTCGCGTTCTGCCACCTCGATTACAAGGCCAGGAAGCTCATAAGGCTTACAGTGAAGTTCGTGGAGGGTAAGCTAGAGGAGGTGTCCATCTCGGGAGACTTCTTCGTCATGTCGCCTAAGGGTTTCGTCGAGTACTTAGAGGACTACTTGAGGGGGTCTAGACCAGAGGAGATAGGCGAGAGGATAGACAAGGCGTTTGAAGAGAAGAAACCAGTCATCTTCGGCTTCACAAAGGAGGACTTGAAGAACGCGTTCAACGAGGTCTTGAAAAAACCGGAAGTGCAAGAGGTTATATAGACAGGACAGCTAGGATTTCCCTTTCACTGACGTCCCCAAGTAAGCTCCTTGCGTCAACCACGGGAAGGTAGCCTATGTTTTTCTCTGCCATTAAGAACCTAGCAGTCTCAATGGAGGAGTCTGGGGTTACCTTGTAGACAGAGACAGTCATAACGTCTTTGGCCTTTATCTTCCTTATGTCCCTTCCTGACGCAAGTGGCCTAGCTATGTCCCTCACCGAAATTACGCCCACAGGTAGGCTTTCCTCTATAACTACCGCGTGCCTCTTGTATTTCTCCTTCATAAACTGCACTATCTCGTCCAGCGTGGCGTCCTGTGATGATATTATTGGCTCAACGTTCATTATGTCTCCCACGTTCCCATTTGCCTCAATACGGCAGTACCTTATCAAGTCCCTTTCAGTTATAATACCTTGAATCCTGACTCCGTCCCCCACCAGTAGTGATCCTACGCCCTTCGCCGTGACTATCCTACAAGCTTCCTTTAAGTCGGCTTGTGGGGAAATAAAAACGAGGTCCCTTGACGCCAGCTTCCCCACTTCTTGGTCTAGCTTGTCCCAGTTGTACACCAAGTCCCTAATCGTCACTATGCTGTCGTTGCCTACCACTAACCTCCTCACGTTGTTGAGTATCATCTTCTGGATGACATCCTTCACTTTCGTCTCCGGGGACACTGATAGGACGTTCTCCGTCATTACGTCCATTACTCTCATATGGATCACGGTTTAGTTATCACGACTTCCCTGCACCTAGCAAGGCACTCTGAGATGTTAGTGAACCTCCACTGAGAGTTTGGCTTGAAGCACTCGGCCACACACGGGTCTTGCACCATAGACATAGCATCACCACTTTTAGGTAGTGTTATTAAAGAAAAAAATCTTTATGTCGATTTTTATTTTATTAAGAGGTGTCACAGTGTTGAAAGAAAAGGTAGGAAACCTCGAGTTGGAGGTAAAGGCAATAGTAGACGTAGACGGAAACGAGTACAAGGTCGTTGACGTGCCGAACGCCGACGAGTACAAGGGCTTTCCTCCCTCATGGGAGTTCGTCAAGTCCCACATGCTCAACTGGAGGCCCTACTTCAAGGGGAAGATGGTTGAGTTCAACGGCATGCTGATCCCGGCTGTGAGCAACTATTTGCTAAACTTGGACGAGGAGATGTACGAGCTAGTAATGGCGGTGTACAACACGTTTAAGGTCAACAAGCCATCGATAGAGACCAACGTCAGCGTGGTGGTGACTGACCAGATAAACGAGCTGGAGAGGAAGATAGGGAGGAGGTTGAGCGAGGAAGAGAAGACTTCTCTCTACATAAGGTATGCTGTGGAGCTGGCAATCCTTAGGGACGTTGGGTTACTGAACTGAGGTAATGGTCATGATGACGTTTACTGTTGAGGGAAAGCTAGAGGGGGACGTGGTAAGGGTCTGCGTGGCTGGGAGGGAGATGGAGATAGGACTTTTCGGCTCAGACTACCCGACCCCCGAGGAGGTTCTCCTTGCCTCAGCCCTCTCCTGCATGTTGCTTACGGTAAGGTACGTGGCTAGGGAAAAGGGAGTGGAGATAGAGGAGCTGAGCGGTTACATCGAGGGCACAATGGACCCTAGGGGCTTCCAGGGAGAGCCCGGGGTTCCTCCAGGTTTACTTGAGGTGGCCTACGACATAAAGGTCAAGAGCAGGGACAAGAGGATAAAGGAGATAATAGACCTCTCAGAAAAAAGGTGTCCCTTAAAGGATACCCTGTCCAGGCCAGTCAAGATAAGGGTAAATTGGTCGTTGGAGAGTTAGCCTCACCTTCTCAGTTGGACGAAAATGTAGGTAGCGACAACTATTAGGAGCACGTCTAGGACGAAGGCGGTGAGGGCGGTTCCCGTGGTGAAGGGTAGCGGTCTGCCAACGAGAGGGACTGGGAGCACCCTAGTGAGACCCAAGAGGAGGTAGTTCGCCCACCAGTAAACAAGTTCAAGGGCGTAGACGAATTTGAATACCAGCAGCTTGAAAGTTAGGATGAAGAGGATTCCAGCAATTATTGCCAGTAAGGCGTCCACTAGGAAGAAGGTTCTAAAGGGTGAAGGTACTAAAGGGCTAGTTGAGAGCTAGAGGTGCACGTAGGCCCACGCAAACGACAGTACTCCGCCTATTATCCCTACAATAAACTGATCCTTCTTAACGTTTTGCATGGGATATAGTAACTTTCAAGGTCCTCAATAAAGATTTCTCTTACTGATTTGGGCAAATACTTAATACCGGTAGATGAGACCCCATATAGAGAACATGAGCAAAAAGGACAAGAAGGCACCTGGACTAGTTGAGGTAGCTGTTCTCACAATCTCCGTAATTGTGCTGATAGTTGGGGGCATAGCATTCGGGATGGCTTCAATACACGCTTCCTCTACGCACTCCTCATCCATGGGCACTTCCTCAACCCCCGCTTCATCAACGTCGACCTCTTCGACTTCCTCAACCTCCTCAACTTCTACTAGCACTTCCAGTAGTTCCTCTGGGTACGTATGGGGTTAACAATGCGAGTCTTAAGCCAAGTAGTGCTTTTTTCTTTCGTCTTTGGCTCCATCGGACCCCTGGAAGTCTCATATCTCCTCTCGAAGGGCAACGCCCTTGAGTCTGTCATGGCGTTTCTGCTCTTCTCGCCCACAGTGTTGGTCTTGTACTCTGCGATGAAGTTGAAGGCTAGTTACGGGGGCCTCTATGACCAAATCAAGGCATTCTTACCTAATGCATCGATGCTTTTCGCAGTTCTCTGGACGATTTCCTACTTCCTATATTTATGTTATACAGTGTACTTCATAACCTATTACGTCCTTCCCCTGTCCGGAGCCCAGTTCATTGCAACTACGCTCTCCTTAATTGGCTTGATAACCTTGGTCGCCCTCCTAGACCTAGAGCCCTACTCGGCAGTCCCACTGTCCCTACTACAGCTAGTGATCATGATCCCGATCCCCCACCTCTGGTCCCCTAAGCATTTAGACCTAACCGTGAGCCTGCCATCTGTCGCGTCCAGTTCACTCCTTCCAGTTTGCATAACCCTCTCTTCGTTCCTCGGGGAGAGGTTAGCCAAGGACGTCTACCTTCTTCCTATAAGCTACGCCTTAGCCTCGGGGCTCGCAGTTATCGACTCCTTTTTTGCACCAGCTAACCTAACCTACCTCTTTACGTCCTTCGCTTCCCTAGGCCTCATACTCGTCGAGTTCTTCGCCGTGAAGAACGTGTTGGTGAAGTCGTTTGGGTGGAGGAAGGGCCTTGTGGTGGGAGGGTTCGTTGCCCTCTCACTAGTTGGTTTAGTGGACCCCTCCGCCTACTATAACTACCTCATTATACCTTCCCTGATAGCCCTTTACGCTTCCTTATCAATCTTCTTTGCTTCCGCCTCCATTTACTACGCGAGAAAGGGGTCCTTTGAGCTTATCTTCTCTTCCTTGTCTACGGCTTTGATGGTGTACGGCCTTTACACCTCCGTGACCCCTATACTCACCTAGAGGGGCAATTGTCATCTCAAAATAAGTTAACTTTATAAAATAAATTATCAAAAAATAACTGATAGTTATGTCCTCCTCCCACTCTGAGGAACTCATGAAGCCCGGAGAAAGGCAACTAATGGAGATAAGGAGCTACTTGTTCGACCTCCTGGACGCAGTTAACTCCCTAGTGGAGTCCAATAGGCAAGTGGTGAACAGGGTAGGAGCTAAGCTGTTGGTTTCCCTCGAGCTAGTGACCATGCAGAGGTACGACCTCGAGCTAGTAATGAGGGAGTACTGGGGACAGTTCAAGTCAGCCATAATGGATCTAGCGAACTCTCCAGAGCTCAAGGACAAGATGGGCGACATCCTCAACATCGTTAACAAAATAGAGGAGCTGAAGAAGGAAGCCGGTTTTAGTTAGCGTTATATTCTTTTTATCCATTTATTTTTGTCTGGGCTGAAATGATAGAGATAAAGTTCTTCCATGACGTCCTCTGTCCCTTCTGCTTCATGACAAACGTTAGGCTCAAGAACGTGCTCAAGGACTTCAAGGGAGAGGTGAGACTAAAGCACAAGGCCTTCATGATGATCTCCTCCTTGGACGACTTGAAGGCGATAGCGCCCACCGAGGAGGACGCCAGAGAGGTGTTCAAGAACGAGTTCTCCATCCTGAAGAGGTATATGAAGGACTACGACCCTGAGAAGCCAATATCCAAGGGCAAGATAGGCTACGTCTGGTCCCTCCCCCCGCTTATGGCTTGTAAGGCAGCGGAGTTCCAGAGGGGAGACGACGGGCACTGGGAGTACTTCACGAGGGCACAGGAAAAGTTCTTCCTGGAGGGGGAGAACGTGGCCGATGACCAAGTGCTCATAGAGATTGCCGAGGAAGTAGGGTTAGACGTAGAGAGGTTTAAGAGGGACTTCAAGTCAAAGGAGGCAAAGCTCGCGGTGATGGAGGACGAAGCAGAGGCAAAGGCCATGGGCATAAGGGGAGTACCAGCCCTCGTCATAAACGACAAGTGGTTGATAAGGGGTCTGCAGACGGAGGATTACTTGAGGAAGGTGATAGAGGACCTCGTGAAGAACGGCGAGCCAAAGGCCGTTGAACTAAAAGCTTATTGGGAACAATAAAGAGAATATGGATATGGCGAAAGTAAAAGACTACATGTCGTCACCGATTTTCCAAGTAGAGGCAAATACGTCGATCCAAGAGGTATGTAAGTTAATGGTGGAGAGAGGAGTTGGCTCAGTGTTGGTAACAGAGCAGGGCCAACCCAAGGGCATTTTCACGGACAGGGACGCGGTTAGGGCGTTTGCCATGGGTTTCTCTCCATCAGACGAAGTTAGGCTTGTCTCAACCATGGGCAACCTAGAGGTAATAGACATGGACGACGACGTACTCAAGGCCATAGAGATAATGACCAAGAAGAAGATAAGGCACCTACCAGTTAAGGACGACGAGGGCAACATAATAGGGATGCTGTCCATCCTGGACGCGTCGAGGGCCATGAGTGATTTAAGTAAGTAGTGAAATATTTCTTTTCGATCTAATTATCAATTAAAAATATTTACCTTCACACACAATAGTTACCACGTGAAAGTTGCCTTTTTGACTAGGGACGGAGAGCTGTCTGCCCTCTGGAACGCTTTGAAGTTAGTGATATACGACGGGGCCAAGGAGGAAGTGAACTTTGGGCTCACTAGGAGTTCTTCGCTTAACCGCTGCGACTTTTTAGTTGGCACCTCCCTACTTGAGGGTGAGAAGGACGTCCTCAACATGGTCGCCGACTTCGTGGTAGACGGGAAGAGGTTGGTGAGGGAGGTTGAGCTCCTCTCCTTTGAGTACCCAGAGGTGAAGGTGTCAGAGAGAACTCTGGCTGTTGGTATATGTCCCAAGGGTGCTGTCGCCTGCTTAACGTCAGTGCCCGGAGAGAACGCCGTTCGCTCTATTTACCCCTTCCCTTTCAGGGACTCCTCGCTAGACAAGGTCGTCTTTTTCGAGGTTCTCGACTACGACATGGTGAGGGAGGCAAACAGAGTCTTAAGGAAGGGAGGGGAAGTAGAGCTCTGGGTCAGGGATGAGGTCTACGGAGGGGTAAACCCTAGCGTCGCGTTGAAGTTTTTGATCCGCTTTCACGTCCAAGGAGCGTCGCTGAGGGGCAAGTACTGGGTGATAAAAGGTAAAAAACTAAAATGAGCAATTTCACTCATGGACCCAGTTTACGCTAAGGCAAGGGAACTCTGGCGTTTCTCGATAAGGAACCCAGAGGCGTTCTGGGACGGGATAGCTAGGGAGCTGGCCTGGTTCAAGTACTACGAGAAGGTGGTGGAGACAGACCCCCCCTATTACTACTGGTTCAAGGGAGGCAAGATAAACCCCACCTACAACGTATTTGACGCTCACCCAGAGAGGAAGAACAAGGTAGCCTTAATCTGGGAGAGCGAAAGCGGAGAGAGGAGGTCTCTTAGCTACCAAGAGCTCTTCGCTGAGGTCAACTCTCTTGCCTCCTCCCTCAAGGAAATAGGCGTGAAGAAGGGCGATGTAGTCACCATCTACATGCCTATGGTCCCGGAGGCTATGGTGACAATGCTAGCCGTTGCGAGGATAGGAGCAGCGCACAGCGTGGTCTTTGCGGGCTTTGGATCCCAGGCGTTGAGGGACAGAATGAAGATGTCCTCCAGCTCCTTCCTCATCACGGCAGATGCTGGGTTCAGAAGGGGGAAGACGATAGACTACTTAAAGACCGTAAAGGAGGCCATAGAGGGAATGGACGTAAATATCGTTACTCTTGAAAGGCAGGGGAGGGTTATGGGTTACAACTTTAAGGACTTGACTTCTGGCCTAAAGAAGGTAAAGGCAGAGAGGAGTGACTCCCTTGACCCCCTCTTCATCCTGTACACCTCTGGGACTACTGGGAAGCCAAAAGGGGTTGTGCACGCAGTGGGTCCCTACACAGTGTGGGCATACTTCCACGTTAAGTGGCTCTTCAACTTCGGAGAGGAGGACGTGTTCTTCTCCACCCCGGACATAGGCTGGATAAACGGGCACTCTTACAGCACCTACGGTCCCCTGCTCAACGGGGCAACGGTGCTCTGGTTTGAGGGTGTCCCAGACTACCCTGATCCTGAGGTCTGGTGGTACCTAGTGGAGAAGTATAAGGTTACACACATGTGGGTAGCGCCGACTGCAGTGAGGCTACTGGTGAAGCACAACGTGAAGACCAAGTACGACATCTCATCTCTGAAAACTATTGTGAGCGCTGGGGAAATCCTGGGAGAAGAAGCGTGGAAGTGGCTCGTCGACCTAACCCAGGGGAAGACGTACGTGGTCGAGACTTGGGGGCAGACGGAGAACTCAGGGTTCATAACCTCCCCTAGTGGCTTCTACGTAGGGGGGATAAGCTACAAGAAGGGCTCGGTGGGCATCCCCTTACCGGGCATTGATGTGGCAGTAGTTGACGACAACGGCAACGAGCTACCTCCAGGCCAGAAGGGAAACGTGATAATAAAGTCCTCCGCCCCAGCCTTTATGGTAGGGCTCTACAAGGACGACGAGAGGTACAGGCAGTACTTCTCCCGTTTTGGCTACTACTATACTGGGGACTACGGCTACGTGGACGAGGACGGCTACCTCTACATCTTGGGAAGGGGAGACGACGTCGTTAAGGTCGCCGGGCACAGGCTGAGCCCAGCAGAGGTAGAGAACGCTGTCTTGGAAGTCCCAGAGGTGGCGGAGACGGCGGTGGTGGGCAAGGAAGACCCCATAAAGGGGAACGTCTTGGTGGCCTTCGTGACGCTGAAGGAAGGGGCTAGGCCTTCGGAGGAGCTCAAGGAGAGGATAAGGCAAACGGTGAGGAACTTGGTTGGGCCCGTAGCGTCGCTGGCCGACGTAATATTTTTAGACAAGTTGCCAAAGACTAGGACGGGGAAGATAATGAGGAGGGTACTGAGGGCAGTCGTGTCTGGAAAGGAAGTAGGGGACGTGAGCACCTTGGAGGAGACGGAAGCGCTGGAGGAGCTGAAGAGGGTGGTCAAGCCTTGATAGTCTCAATTGATGACGCCTTGAGCCTAGTAAAGCCCGGGGACGTGATAACGGTAAGCGGGATGTCAATACACAGGAACCCTATGCACTTCGTGTTTAAGCTAGCGGAGAGTGGGGTGAGGAACTTGACCTTCGTGGACAGGGAGCCCGGGCTAGCCCTAGAAGTCCTGCTACAGCACAACGTCATATCAAAGGTAAGGATGGCAATGGCAACGCTGGAGTGGTTTGGCATGCTCCCCACGTTTAGGAGTAAGATCGAGAAAGGGGAGGTGGAGTTACTTGAGGACACATGCGGAGCATTCATGGCCGGTATAAGGGCTGGTGCCCAAGGAGTACCTTTCATGCCGGTGAGAGGTGTCCTAGGCTCAGACCTAGTGAAGCTACACGAGAGGGTAGGGACGTGGAAGGTTGGGGAGGACCCCTTTACTGGGGAGAAACTAGTTTTCGTCAAGGCGATAACCCCAGACGTGGCGATTATACACGTGAACAGGGCTGACGAGGAGGGAAACAGCGAGATACTCGGCCCTCTATACGAGGACGAGTACAAGGCTAAGGCGTCCAAGAAGGTGATAATCACCGCAGAGGAGATAGTGCCCAAGAGCTACTTCTACGGCAGGAGGCCCACAATAAACGCGGAGTACGTAACAGCTGTAGTCCACCTCCCCAGGGGAGCTGAGCCCACTAGTATGTTCCCACTCTACGACGCGGACTACGAGAAGATCTTGGCTATTCTAGGGCAAGCCTGAGGTTGTACGGGTCCATCTGCTCTATGAACTTTCTGTCATCTTCAGTCAGCTCGATAGTTTTTGGGTTCTCTGGGACGACCTCGAACTCCGTGTTGTTCACGATGTCTTCGACAGTGGAGTAAGGGTAGAGATCAGTTACCTTCCAGACCTTCTCCTTCCTGTCGTACTCGAGGACGCCCAAGTTGGTCACTACCACGACCTTGTTGTTGGAGTACTTTGCTGACCCGGTCGCGAAGTCCACTCTCTTGACCAGTGACTTCCTAGAGTGCTTCAAATTCCAGAGCACCACCTTCTTCACCAAGGGCATTATGAAGGCAGTAGCCGCGCCTCCCGGTAGTCTCACCTTTGGGGAGCGGTAGTCGCCTATGACTGAGAGGTTTACGTTGGTCTCTTCATCTATCTGGACTGGGCCCAGGAACATCACGTCCAGTAACCCCTTTTGCGCCATGTCGAAGGAGTCCACAGTGATCATCACAGGGGCCTCCTCCACGAAAAACGGGCTCCCCGTCGAGGGAGACACCACTACCCTTGAGGGGTTGTCTGCCTCTGCCACTCCCAGGATTCTAATCCTCTTCCCGTACAAGTCCCTGGCCATAAAAGTGGCTATGAGCGCCGGGATGGAGTTCAGACCTACGTATACCCTCTCGCCGTCCTCTAGCTTAGTGGCGATGGCCTTGATGACGTAGTCTATCATAGTTAAACCCTTAAGCTAGAAGCTAATATTTTTGCTCATGGCAGTGTACAAGTACTTGGACTACTACATAGCTGGAGTGGAGCACGTGGTAAAGGGCTACCTGCAAGACGTGGTGGTCATATACAAGCAGAACAACAACTGGAACGCCGTGAGCGCAGAGAGGTTTAGATCAAACGACGCCACGCTCAACGAGATAAAGGAGGCGGTGAAGTTCGCCACCCACGAGGACGACCTAAAGCAGGCGATCGAGAGGCTCAGGAAGAAGGGGATAAAGATAGAGGAAGTCAAGGAGAACAACTTGCCGTTCCCGAGGAAGTTCATTGAGGGGAAGAAGAAGATCCAGGCCGAGTTCGACTAAGGACCCTCTCCGCCTTCTTAATGACTTTTTCGCTCGCCCTCAGCCACTTCCCCGTCTCCTCGGAGTTCCCGTCCCTGAGAATCCTGAGGTACTTGTCGGCGCTGGACTGGTTGTCTATTATGGCGTCCTCTAGGCTCTTGCCCTCCCTTACTTCCATGACTATTTCTATTATCTTGTTTATCCTGTCCGGCACCCCGACCCTAGACCCCCTCAGCTCTATCCTCACTTGCAGAAAGTTGTAGCCAAACCTCTCAGAGAGGGCAGTGGTAGCCCCCTTCCAACCGCTCTCGTCCACTATTCCCCCAAGGATAAAGGTGTCAGCACTTCTAAGTAGCTCCTCCGTGGCCACCACGTCACCGTATGGGTTTAGGACCACTGCCTTCCCCGAGGGCTCAACGTCGTATCTCACCTTGTTGGGTATAGTGGTGAGCTTAAAGGGAGAGTGGTTGAGGGAGAGGTTGTAGTCCCACAAGTACCTCCTTACTGCGTCCACAGAGGAGAGGACTTGCACGTAGAGCCTCTTCTTCTCCTTTTCAGAGTGGTAGTCCCAAAAGCCTAGATCTACGATGAACACCGGCGTCTTGGGGAACTCCTTTAGTACTTCTCTCCCCTCCTGTGATAACGTAGCTTGTGCCCTCTCCTCGCCCTTCCCAGAGATTATCCTTATTCCCAATTCTTCCCTTCTCGCCTTCCCTTGAAACCCCCCTTCCTTTAGCCTCAGCTCCCTGACTAGGGCGTCCACTGCGATCCTCTGGAGGTTGTCTCTCTTGGAGTAAATCGACGTTATCCCTAGTCCCAAGAGCTCCTTCGAGAGCAACCTAGCTAGGATCATCACTTTCTCATCTTTTTAGTTGCCTCGGATAGGTCTGCCTTTGAGTCTCCAGTTAGCCTCTGGGTTGCCTCTATTAAGTCCTCCCTTCTTGTGGCCTCCGCTGCCTCCCTGAGCTTTTGCAAGACCTTCGTAGCCTCTTTCCCGGTCTCGAGGGCGTTGGTGTAGTCCCTCAGTAGCGTGTAGTACTGGATTTCTGCCTCTACCTCCTTGTTGACGTTTGCCTCCACCACTTGGTCTGGTGCCCTCTTCAATACTACCGTTTGGCTCAACGTCCTCTCTTGTGAGGTAGACGGGTCGTTGTATGTAACGATTATGGACACTTCGAAGTCCTTGTCCCCAGGCGGAACGTCCATTACCCCGTACACCGTCACTAGGCCCTCAACTATTGGGATCCTTATGGGCATGTCGAAGTTTAGGGGAGAGAAGCCTTGGGGCACGTTTACCCTCACGTTGGTGGCGAAAACGCTGTTTGTGCTCTGCTCCTGAAAGAGCTGGGGCAGTTGAGAAGGGTCTTCGATGTGATAGAAGAGCCCGGCGGTCATGTCTGCGAGCCTCTTGAGTATTGCCTCGTTGTAGTCTCTGCCTATGCCTATTGCGATCACTTGCAGGTTTGCTGGGAAGGATAGATTCTCGTAGTCCTTAACGTTCCTCTTGTCCACTGGTTTCCCGTCAGTCAGCAGGATGGCCCTAGTGGGCATCTGATACCTAGAGCTCAGCTCAATTACATACCTTATCAGCTCGTGGAACCTCGTAGTAGCCCCCTTCTCCGTGGGCATAGGGACGTAGATCCCCGTGTTCCCTGTGTAGACTACCCTTGGGTGGTTGGAGAAGAGGATCAAGGTAACCATGTTATCCCTTGGGAGACTTGAAATCAACCTCTGCGCCGACTCCACTGCTGTCTGGAACTTGCCGTCCTTCATCATCGAGGGACTGTTGTCGACCGCTATGATGAAGTGTACGTTCTTCACTTGGGAGGAGTTCTCGGGTATCAAGTAAACGACTACGCCAATCTTGGAATCTTTGGAATAATATATAAATTGATTAGAAGTTCTTATTTTTAGCGATATGGTCAAGGGGTTATACCTTTTTGATTATGCGTAGAAATCCTTAATAAGCTTTCCACACAATATACAAACCATGACGTGGAAATGCCCTGTTTGCGGTTATGAGAACACAGACGACGCCTTGTTCTGTATACAATGTGGCGCTAAGAGACCAGAGGGAGCTCAGCAGCCACATGCCCAACCAGCTGGAGCATCACAACCCGCTGAGGTGCAAGCCCCACAGCAAGTGACTGTAGATCAACAAGCGCCGCAAGCAGAACCACAGGAGGGAGCCCAACCTGCTTCACCTACCATGGCATCAACTGAACCCGCACCGCAGGCCATACAACAGACCACGCCACAGCCAGAGCCCGCGCCATCTACTGCACAACTGTCTCAGCAGGTAGAGGTACAACAACAAGCCCAGAAGTACTACCTGCAGTTCATAGCAACTCCAGCCTCCGCCCTAAACAAGATGAAAGTTTCCCTGGACTTTGACGTGTTTGAGAACATCTCCATAGGGAGGAGCCCTGAGAACGTCATAGTGATTCCAGACTCCGAAGTGTCTAGGAAGCACGCTGTCCTCTCCCTCAGCAACGGTAAGCTGTACATAGAGGACCTTAACAGCACAAACGGCACCTACGTCTATGACGGTAAGCTCTTCCAGCCAGTGAAGGGGAAGCAGGAGATCCAAGCAAACTCAATAATCAAACTGGGTAACAGTACCATCGTAAAAATTGTGAGAGAATGAGCCTCCTTGAGGGTAGTAAGATCTCAGAGATCCTAGAGCTAGTTAAGAAGGCAAAAGAACAGTTTGAGAGCGAGGATCCCCTCATAGAGATATCTAACGTAAAAAAGGCAGTCTTTGTTGGAGACACGCACGGGGCCGACTTTATAACCAGGGCGGTACTGGAGGCACATAAGGACGCGGACGTGCTCGCGTTCATTGGCGACTTCGTGGACAGGGGGCCCAACGGCATAGAAAACTTGGAGCTTCTCCTAAAGGAGCACCTAGAGAACCCGAAGAGAGTGATCCTACTGAGGGGTAACCATGAGAGCCCTCTGACTAACTACTACTACGGCTTCGTCAACGAGGTCAAGAGAAAGATGGGCAAAGAGGAGTACTACGAGGAATTTAAGAATATGTTTGCCGTAATGCCCTACGCTGCCCTCTTTGACGGAGGGCCAGAGGACAAGTACTTGGTAGTACATGGGGGCATAGCGAGAGATCTGAAGAGGGTGGAGGAAATAAAGACGTTGCCGAGACCAGACGTTAACCCAGATAACGCTATAGCCTTTGAGCTCCTCTGGAACGACCCTAGGGAGGAGCTAGATGGCTTTGTCCCCAACGTAAGGGGTGATGGGACCTTCTTCTACGGCAAAGACGTGACCAAGAAGTTCCTAGAGGAGAACGGCTTGAAGGGGATAATCAGGGGCCACGAGGTAGCGGACGGCTGGAGGGTGGACGTAATTGACGGTCAAAGAGATATGAAGGTAATCACCGTGTTCTCTAGTGCATATCACGGGATGAGGGCGGGAGCCCTCGTCTGGGATGGAGAGAAAAAGAGTTTTATCTACGATTACGTAAGTTATGACCACATTACTCCTTAAAGGTGATTGGCATGACCATATCTATGAGAGTAGAAGTGAGCCACAAGTACTCCTTTAGCACCGAGACTAGGGCTGTCTTCAAGGTATTGTTGGTCCCGGAAAAGGTAACCACTGCCTCAGGTTTCCACTACATTGTCCTCTTGGACACAAGCGGTTCAATGGAGGGGTTAAAGCTTGAGAACGCCAAGACCGGTGCAATTGAACTCTCCAAGAGGATTCCCCAAGGCAATAAGGTCTCCCTTATCACGTTCTCAACCCACGTAAACGTGGTCAAGGAGTTCGGTGACCCAGAGGATTTAACCTCCTACGTCTCTGGGCTAAGCGCGGGCGGGCAAACGGCTCTCTATACCGCCCTCTTGACAGCCTTTAACTTGACAAAGAGGTACGAGATGCCCAGCTACGTCATACTGCTCACAGACGGTAATCCCACTGACGAGACGTCGGAAGTAGCGTACACCAAGATCCAGATACCGGAGAAGGTACAAGTGATAGCCTTTGGTCTAGGGGACGACTACAACGAGAAGATACTGAAGACCTTAGCAGACAGAACTGGCGGGCAGTTCTACCACGTGGATGACCCTATGCAGATACCAAATAACCTGCCTAAGGCTGCAAAGACCAAGGTTGCGGGGAAGAACATAGTTATGGACGTAGTGTCCGAGAGCCCAGTGAAGCTCTTGAACTTCTCTGGGCCCCCAGTCACCATCAACGCCCTAGAAGGAGTGGTCAAAATCTACGGAGAGGTAACGATTCCGCCCAATTTTAGCGGCAACTTCTTGACGGTGAAGCTCAACTACGAGGATCCTGCTACCTCAAGGCAACAAGCGCTTATGAGCGTCATATCGCTGACTCCTGCAAGGGACCAGCAGACCTTCGTTTCAGGGATAAACAAGGACTTAACCTTGGAGTATGAGTACTACAAAGCCTTGCAGAAGTACTCTACAGACGTGGAGGCGGGGAACCTAGTGGAGGCCACAAGGACGTTACAGAAGATGGATCAATTGGCCCAGCAGACTAGGAGGATAGAGCTCATAGAGACGACAAGGAGGCTCTCTGAAGGACTAGAGACGACAAAGAGAATAGGGACTACTGAGCAGACCAGGAAGCTGTCAAAGGAGGTAAGTAGTGAAGTCACGAGGAAGCTCAGAGGAGAAGGGTAGCGTAGTCGACGTCCATCTTCACAACCTTTATCTTCTCTCCCCTAACTCCCCTGATTGTACAGGGAGCGTCTTCTATCTCTATTCCCACCCACTCCTTCATGAACTCCTTTACTCCCTCTATTAGTTCCTTCCTATTTGACGCTACCACTGGCACGTCGTGGATTACCAAGATCTTGTCCAATTCACCCTTAAGTCCGATAAAGACAAGGCTCGTCGTAATCCCGAACTTACTCTTCCTTGCCTTGATCCCCATAATCACTTTCTTGTCGTCGGCCAGGGAAGAGAGCTTCCCGTCTTCCCTTGACTCGACTAAGTACTTGTAGCCTGGTAGGATCTGGTGCCCTTTCAGTATGGGCCTTCTCACCACTATGAGTTCCCTTAAGACCTGCTGGTTTTGGTTAAAGGAGACTAACGCTGGAAACTCCTCTCCTAAAGAGCTCACGAACCTCATCTTGCTTACGATGAACTTTACCTCAGGCGTCATCAAAGAATTAACGTTTATCCCAAACAGGTTCATGTGTAATACTTCTCATTCGACCTTAATCTCTCTTTCATTTATCTATACTTAAAATTTCACTATTTATCATTTATGGAATAAAAGGATTTAAACATAATCTCGAAAACTCCGCCATTATACAACGTATAAGTTTAGTTTGATATAAGATCTGGTCAATATTATCGTGATTTAACATTATCATTTTAAGGCGTAAATTAAAACGTTTTTATCGGACTTTAAAAGCAGAGGAATCACAGGGCTTTTTTCCATATATATGAAAAGTACCAAATTCCTCAGACATTCTATATAAGTATTTTCATTACTAGGTAACAAATTTAGACATATATCTTTGAAGAAAAAATTTATATTAGGTAATTATTATATAGTACATGAAGAGAATATGACCGTAGAAGACATTGTAAAGGTAAGTAGAAACTACCAAGTTACCATACCCGCAAGGATAAGGCAGAAGTTCCAGATAAGGGAGGGCGACCTAGTGAAGGTAGTCTTCGACGAGGAGAACAACACGGTAAAGATCATTCCTATTAAGCAACAGTGAACTCTTTTAGTAAGCTCAAAACCTGTTTCTCTATTTTTTCCCCAAGGTATTTCTTTATTTCAAGGTACTTATCTTCGTCCAAGACCTTTACCTCCCCGTCCTTTACCGCTATGTCAAGCTCGAGGTCCACGTACCTTATCTTCCCCCTCAAGAGTTCTGGGGGCGTAGAGATGTTGATGTACTTCCCCTTTAACCTTCCGTCCCTGGAGTAGTAGTTGTGGACCTCGTACCATTTGCCCGAGTCGACCTCCATGACGTCGTAGTCCCCTTCCTCCTTCTCTATTCCGAGGCCGTCATAGAGCCCACCGGGGGAGATCTCCCTCATTAGCCAAAGCTTGTAGCCCTCGTTGCTAACATCCTTTTTTATCACCTTTCCTTCCCTCAGCCTAATTGTGCCCCCAAGCTTCACGTGTTCTATCTCCATGAAGTCCTTGATGAGCTCGTCGAACATGTCCTTTGGTTCCCTCTCGTCGACCTCGTTGAAGCTCAGCTTTAGCATGTGGTGGAACCTCTGGGTCTCCAAGATCTTCCCCCTCACTTCGTCTAGATAGAGCTTGTCCTCAAGGGAGGGCAGTACCATGGAGAAGTCCTCTCCCTGCTTGAAGTCTTCGTTATCGTACCTCATGGCCAACCTCTCCAGTTCCCCCCGGAGCTCTCTCTCGTCAGCGTAGGGGGCATTGCTCCTCCACTTTACGTTGTAGCCCTTCTTGTTGAAGGGGAGGCTGATCTTTAGCAATACCTCCCTTTTCCTCACGTGTTCGGAGAAGTAAGTCCTTCCCTCTCCCCTCCACACGAAGGCATATCTGCCAACAGCCTTTACCTCGTCCAGCCCCAGCTTCCCGTCGTAGGGTGGCCTCACCACTAGTCCCCTCTCCATGCACGGCTCCACTTTAAAGTCCATGTATGTGCAGTCCTCCGTCTCGATCACTGAGTAGAGCTTCACTGGGGACTTCCACACTATTGATGCCTTGAACACTTCCTTTAGGAAGTTACTTACGTCTTGACCTATTGCGATTAAGTGGCCCTCGTCGTTGTTCTTTATGGTAACATCAGCTGGGGCTCTTACTACTCCCTCGTTAAACCTCTGGGCTATCTCTGGGCTCTGTTGAACTACTTGAAACCTTTCCTTTGCCAAGTAGGTTAGAGCTGTAGCATATATCCCCCTAATTCTTACCCTTAATTTTCTGGAAGACATAGTTGAGGATTCCCCCGTACTTAACGTAGTTGACCTCAGCCTCGGTGTCTATCCTGGCCACTCCCTCGAACTCCCTCTTGCCGTCCTTGCCTATTACCTCTACCTTCACCTTTGGCCTCACTTTAAGCTCAAAGTGCAAGTTAACGGTCTCGTCGCCTTTGATGCCTATGTCCTTCCAGCTCACGCTCTCTATTGGCACTACCCCCATGGCTACGAGGTTGCTCCTGTGGATCCTCTCAAAGCTCTCAGCTATTACCGCCCTTACTCCTAGGAGAGCAGTGACCTTTGCCGCCCAGTCCCTGGAGCTTCCCGTGCCGTACTGCTTCCCGGCGAATATCACAAGGGGCACTCCCTCTTGCTTGTACCTCATTGCCACCTCGTAGACTGTGCCCTCCTTGCCGTCGGGGTAGTGCACTGTGTACCCTCCCTCCCTGTTCACCATGAAGTTCTTGAGCTTGGGGTTGGCGAAGCCTCCCCTGAGCATCACCTCGTGATTCCCTCTCCTAGCACCATATGTGTTAAGCTCTGTGGCCCCTAGGGCGCGTAAGTACTTTCCGGCGTCGGAGTTCTGCAGAATGGGCCCAGCTGGGGATATGTGGTCAGTGGTTACCTTGTCTCCAAGTAGCAGGAGTATCCTGGCGTTCCTTACCTCCTTGAAGGGTTGGGCTTCCTTGAACCAAGGTGGCTCAACTATGTAGGTGCTCTCCTTCCACTCGTACACTTTCCCTGGGGAGATGCTAAGGCCCTTCCAGTTCTCGTCTCCCTCGAATACGTTTGCGTACATCTCCTTGAAGAACTCAGGCTTCAAGGCCAGGCTCATGTACTCCGAGATCTCCTTTAGCGAGGGCCACACGTCCCTTAAGTAAACAGGCCTCCCGTTGGGATCAACGGCTATTGGGCTCTCTGGGTCTAGATTTATCTTCCCGTAGATGGCGTAAGCCACCACGAGTATAGGAGACGCCAAGTAAGTGCCTTTCAGTAGGGGGTTTATCCTCCCCTCGAAGTTCCTGTTTCCGCTTATTACCGCGTAAACCTCCAGGTTGTTTTCCCTTACGTCCTTCTCCACGTCACTGGGTAAGGGCCCCGCGTTGCCTATGCAGGTAGTACACCCAAAGCCCACAACGTGGAACCCTAGGGCCTCCAAGTAGGGGATGAGATTACCCTCCTTCAAGTACTTGTACACAACAGGAGAGCCTGGGGCCATGGACGTCTTGACGTAGGGCTTGCTCCTCAGACCTAGTTCCACAGCCTTCTTTGCCAGGAGTCCTGCACCTATCATTACGGTGGGGTTGGAGGTGTTTGTGCAACTGGTTATTGCAGATATGACGACGCTCCCGTCCTCCACTATCCTCCCTCTCTTCCCGCTCACCTTCAGCTTTTTCATCTCCCTTAGCGGGACCCTCTCGTCTGGATTTCTCGGCCCCGCAAGGGAGGGCTCAATCTCGCTTAGGTCTATCTCTACCTCGTCGTTGTAGTCTGGCTCCTCCTTTCCAGTGTAGAACATCCCCTGTTCCTTAGCGTACTTCTCCACTATCTCGTAGTCCCTGTTGGTAGCCTTCAAGTACTTGAGAGTCTGTTCGTCTATTGGGAAGTAGCCCACCGTAGCCCCGTACTCGGGGGCCATGTTGGCTATTGTTGCCCTGTCCGGGACTGAGAGGAGGGATACTGAGGGGCCGTAGAACTCCACGAACTTGCCCACCACTCCCTTCTTCCTCAACATCTCCGTTATGAAGAGGACGACGTCAGTTGGAGTGACGCCCTCCTTGACCCCCCCAACTAGCCTTACCCCCACCACTTCTGGGACTGTCATGAAGTACGGTTCGCCCAACATTACGGCCTCAGCCTCAAGCCCTCCCACTCCCCACGCTAGGACGCTCAAGCCGTTTACCATGGTCGTGTGGGAGTCGGTGCCAATGACGACCTCTGGGAACGCTACGCCGTCCTTTATCGCAATTACCCTGCTCAAGTACTCCAGGTTGATCTGGTGTATTATACCCTTACCCGGTGGCACGACCCTGAGGTTGTTGAACGCCCCTTGTGCCCACTTGAGGAACTTGTATCTCTCGGCGTTCCTCTCGAACTCCTTCTTCATGTTTAGACTCAGGGAGTACTCTGTGCCGTAGTAGTCGACCTGCACTGAGTGGTCTATGACCAAGTCTGACTGGACTACGGGGTTCACGAGCTCGGGGTCTTTCCCAAGCCTCTTGAGCTCGGACCTCATTGCAGCCAGGTCCACCAGGAGGGGCACTCCAGTGTAGTCCTGCATTATCACCCTGGTCGGCATGATGGTTATGTCCTTCCCCACCTTCCTGCCCAACAGGTTTTCTAGGCTATCCTTTCCCACCTTTTCCCCTAGGTTTCTGCCCACGTTCTCCACGAGGACCTTTAGGGAGAAGGGGAAGTTGTCAACTCCTAGCTTTTTGATGGAGTAATACTCGTAATTCCCAAGTTTCTCCATAAGACTAGGTTCGGCACGGAGTTAAAAAGCAAATCCTAGAAAACTTAATTTCTAGGCGGAGTACCATACATTGTGGAGTTGTCAAGCCTCTGCAATAAGGTTAAGGCATTGGGCTATTTCGGCTCCTTTGCCAGGGACGAATACGTTGAGGGGATCTCAGATGTCAACGTCTTCGCAGTGACCAGCGACAAGTCTGTCCTTTTGGAGTTGGCAAGCGAGGGATACTCCCCCCTAGTGGTCTCAGAGGAGGAGTTAGAAGGAATGTGCAGGGAAGGGGACCCCATCTGTTACTACCTGCTAATGGACTCTAAGGTGGTCTGCGGCGATCTGAAGGTGAACTTCGTTAAGACTCCCCACACTTGTGAAAGGTTGAGGAAGCAAATACAGAGCTTTCTAAAGATGAGCATTGAGGGCTACAAGAGAGGTGACGAGGTGAGCGCCCTCAGCAACGCCTACAAGAGCTTTAGGTCACTGATCCAGTGGAAAAAATGTCTGATTAGCGACAATATACCCCTGTCCAAGGCGGATCTTGAGAGCTCGTGCAGTGAACTTGGCCTCGAGTGCGACGTTTTCGAGGACCTGCTGAGGCTGAGGGATACCAAGACCCCAATCACGATCTGGAGCATAAACAAGCTGTACAACGTCTTGAAGAAGTACGTTGAACTCCCATTTCCTTCTCCTGCTGAAGAAGCTTTCGGGAAGAAGTAAACCTTTTAATTCTTCATGAAGAATATTTAATTATGGCAGAAGAACAGAGGGATATTGAAAGGGCTGAAGAATACGTCCAGTTAACTCCTAGAACTACTGCTCTAGGTGGGAACAAGTTCGAGCTGTCGACTGGGCTTATAATTGCTGCTAGGTACGCGGACAAGCTGAGAAGGGTAGCGCTAGTTGCCCTAAGCAAGATAGCCCCCAGGGACGTGATCATAAGAGACATCTCGGAGCTCAACAAGAAGCTCTTCGACGAGATAACTCAGAAGAACATAGGCAAACTAGACGTGATAAGGCTAGTAGTTGTTGCAGAGTACGAGCCTGAAGAGAAGAAGATCAAGTTCGAGAACGTACAGATTCAAAGGTTCTACACGGAGGAACAGTGCAAGAAGATGCAGGAAGACGTAGTAAAGGAGAACCAGAGGCTCAAGGAGGAGCTAGATAGCGTCAAAAAAGAGATCCAACACCTCATGTCGATAATAAAGTGAAAAGGGGGAAAAAGAATTGTTTTTAGTCTTTATCCCTTGATCAACCCTATTACGAAGCCTATTATGAACGCTATGGAGTTGTACGGCAGGAAGTTAATGTAACTGTTAACTTCTCCCTCAGCTTGCGTCAGCTTCTGGCCCAGTGCAACAAGGGCGTGTTCAACCGTCGTGGGGGACAGGGCGCCTATCGCTATGAGGATGATTATTATGGCAAGTATCGTCAAGCCTATCTTCACGGCGTTCTTGACTATGTAACCCACTAGAAGGCCTATGATGAAGGTGACTATCAGCGAGATAACGTCTGCTGTAGTTAAGGAAGAGATTGAAGGGTCAAAGGACATAAACAGTTCACTCTTCAGAATAATATTGTAGACAACCTTATAAATTTTGACGTCTTGGTAAAGCCTATGAAGGTTGTTAAGTACCATCTCAAGGCCAAGGTTCAAGCGGGAGGAAAGGAAGAGGTAAGGGAGTCGACGTTTAGGCACTTAGCCAACGCAAGGAAGTACATGAAGGAGACTGTCGAGAGGCTGGGCGCAAAGTGCTCAAAACTAAACGTTGCTGGAGACACTTACACAATGCAGTGCGAGGGCGACTCAGTTAAGGTCTTTTTCGAGGTCAAGAGGGAGAGGATAAAGAGGGTAAAGAAGGAGACAGAGAAGAAAGAGGAGAAGAAACAAGAACAGAAATCAGAACAAAAAATCGTTGAAAATAAGGAACAGGGTTCCTAAAAACTTACATCATTACTACTTGTAAACGTGATAACAGCTCTTCCTTTGCCGTCTTCACTAGTCTCTCCAAGTCCTCAACTATTTTTCTGTACACGCTTTCCTTCTCTACCCAGTACACGTAGTTTGGCCTACCCTTCTGTTTGCCCTGCTCGTTTACCTTCTCTCTGTTGATTAGTCCCTTGTAAAGCAAGCTGTTTATGGACTTGCTTATTGACGCCTTAGTCACGTGCAGTTCGTTTGCCAGCTCGTCCGCGTACATCTTCTTGTCCTTGGCCATGAGTACGTGGAGCACCTCTACGTCGCTCCTTGAAACGCCGTACAGGAACGCTATTAGCTCGTGTAGCTCTACTTCCCTTCCGTCTGGAAATCTTATCTTTTCCGACATACTTATTCCCAAATTTTACATGTGCTTTTTTAACTTAAAAAATCAGCATATGATAAAATGTGAAAATAGTAAAATTAATCTATTTCTCTATATCTGTTCACATTTCTATACATATCTATAATATATTTACACAAACTTAGTGGAGAAATATGTACATTTATATTAATCGGTAAACTTCGTTAATATTAACTGAGTTAAACTTTCTCTCTCGTGGCATTAATAACCGCGTTTTTATTAAACGTAGTAAATATTATGTTATGGAGCTAAAGACCTATTGCGAGGAGTCCTACGTTAACGTGGTCCCCTTCTTGAGGGCAGCGATTATAAAGGCCTTGACGCGAAGGGGGTTCCCAGTAAAGAAGGCCGTGAAAGTGTTAGGCGTGTCCACGACGGCCTACGAGAGGCACGCCTGCGACGAGAGGGTTGACAGGATACTCAACGACGAGGAACTTGGGGACATGGTAGAGGCTTTAGCGTCAAGGATACTCGTAGGGGAGAGGATAGAGCCATCAACCTTCTGCGTCCTTTGCACCAGGTCGAGAAAGCTCTTTGGCCTCAAGGAGTGTACCTACTGAGGGGAAGGTTCCCTGTTTATTTTTTCCTTAGCATAGCGTTAAGCCTTACAATAGACGCCATTACGATCAAGAGACAGAGGATCAATATCATGGCTATGTTTAAGAAAAAGCCGTAGAGTGACGAGTCAGGGAAAGAGAACAAGTACTCCATGAACTGGTAGAACCATGGGATTGAGATTAGCCTGGAAAGCACTAAGAGGAGGAACATGACGGCCTTGCCCGTTGCTCGGTTCAACGTGAGGGCTAAGTCCATAGCAAAATAATGATGGTAATACATTAATAAATCTCTTCCAATGATAAAATACTTTGAAGGCTGCGCAGTTCTTGACGTTAAGTTCTGACCTCCTCCCAGCCCTGCGAGGGTTCTGCCTAGGTCTAAGGCGTTACTCCCCTTTATGGGAGATACCCCGTGATGTGAAGAGAAAGGAAAGAGCCAAAGCGTTGACAATCTTCCTTATTATAATGTTTAACGCTCCGCTAACGTCGCTGTGAAGTTTACGACCAAGAGGACAGCTATCGACACTCCTGGGATTTCTGTCAACCTTAACGTTATGGAAAGCGCAGAGCCGCGAAGTGTTATGCTCAATCACTAGGTATGTCTTTACGCCGTACTCGTAGAGTTTGTTCACTAACGCGCCAACTTGCGATAAGACCAAATTTGAAGTAAACTTGTTACCCTTATCCTAGGAATGAAGTAAGGATAGCCCAAGTAAACCGTGGAGACGCCAAAGACCACAAAGAGTTAGCCAAGTGAGATGCTAAAGTTCTGTAAATGAAGAAGCCCACGGTAAAGCTTAGTGACTCTTTTCCTTTCCCTCAGCACTTCTTCCCTATCACTTCTTTGGACCTTTTCTGTCTCGCTCTTCAGCTCGTCGAGTTCGCGATCCTCTCCTGAAAATAGAAGTTCGCTCTTAACTGCTGAACCCCTATAAAATAGAACAGTACGTTCTCAACAACGACAGTAGCCAACGCGTTTACG
>JALBWU010000006.1 GCA_022678445.1 Candidatus Aramenus sp. CH1
TTGTCAACGCTTTGGCTCTTTCCTTTCTCTTCACATCACGGAGTATTTCCCTTAAGGGGGAGTAACGCTCAAGACCTATGCAGAACCCTCGCAGGGCAGGGAGTAGGTCAGCTAAAGGTAAAAACTGAACCTCTTAGCTCTTTGGGTACTTCTGCCCCTAAACGACATTAAGGCGTCTTCTGTTCCCTTAGTCCCACTTTAGCCCCAAGCAGGTACATTAAAGCTTGGTTACGTAAAACCCCTTGGATGACTCGTACTTCCCTAGCTTTTAGAGCGAACCCTCCACGTTTTTTACCGCCTCATCTACGGTTATCCTATGAAGTGGTTTACTGGCACTGGGGACTCGGGCAAGACCTTTGTCCCCTCTGAGGGCAGCGTGTGGAAGTACGACGAGGTGGTGGAGGCGTTAGGCGACTTAGACGAGCTCAACTCCTTATTGGGAGTGGTCTCTTCCCTCTACCCAGAGGTCAAGGAGATCTTAGAGAAGATACAGAACGACGTGTTCTCCATTTCCTCAGAGATAGCCGGCTTCGACATGGGATTCTCCAAGATAGAAATCGACAAGCTGGAGAAGGCCATCGCGGAGCTGGACAGGGAACTTCCGCCTCTGAACAACTTCGTCCTCCCTGGGGGCTCGCTTCCAGCATCTTTCCTCCACCTGTCTAGGGCCGTGTGTAGGAGAGCTGAAAGGTCAGTGGTGAAGCTCTACACCCAAGGTAAGGCCAAGAAGGTACACGTGAAGTACTTGAACAGGCTTTCTAGCCTCCTCTTCGTCCTCGCCCTCTGGGTAAACCTCAAGACGGGGCACCAGAACGTCGTGTGGAAGGGGAAGGCTCAGAAGTAGTACTTATATGCGTAATAAGCCGTAATGTTGTCTTGGGCTGCTATCCCCACGGTCTTGAAGAGGGAAGGCCTTTCCACCTTGCCTCCCTCCGCCAACAGCCTACCTATCTCCACTACTCTCTTTCCCTCCAGTAGCCCCCTCTCTTTCGGCTGAATGAAGTCACCGCTCTCCTTACTCACGGCCTCTAATGAGTCCACCACGTAAGTCTTCACCCTCCTTATGACGTCGTCGTCGAGTTCCCTGGCGTCTGGGGTGTAGGCGCCTATGCTGGAGACGTGGAAGTCCTCCTTCAACAACTTGCCTATTACCACGGGAGTCTTCGAGGAGGTCAGGGAGAAGACCACGTCAGACTCCTTCAGTAGCCTCTCAAGCTCCACAGCTTCCCCTCCCACCCTCTTAGCCAATTCGAAGTGCCTCTTCCTCGCCGTTATGAGGAACCTAGACACTGAGAGATAGCCTAGGGCTATCTTTGCGTGGTACTCTGCCTCTATCCCAGCCCCTATTATCCCTAGCGTCCCCACTTTCCTCCCGTAACACAGCTCCGTGGAGAGGACGCTAGCGGCAGCAGTCCTCACCGCAGTTAGTGCCGTGCCGTCCACGTAGGCTAGGGGCTCTCCAGTGTCTGGAGAGAATACTAAGACCCCGGCCTGGACTGGTGGAAGCCCCCTCTCTCTGTTTACCTCTATCACGTTGACCACCTTGACCACGAAGGCGTTGTCGGAGAGCGAGGGCATGACGCCCCACCAGTTGCCCTTCACGGTCATCGTCTGCCTCAAGGGTTGCGTTATCTTCCCCGAGGAGTAGAGGAGGAACGCCTCCTTTACCGCCTGCACTGCCCTCTCTGGGGTCATTATCTGGTCGAGCTTTTCCCTGTCTATGAGTATCATGTTCCCAATATCTTTCGTGTCCTTTCCCTTTTAACCCTTCCCAGACAAGGGGTAAGACGTGAAGCTGGAACTCGGCTCCCCTCCAGAAGAAGGAGACCCCTACGAGGCGTTTATCACTGCCCTTCAAGTGACCGGAGCAGGTAAGGGGACGGTAAAGCTCTACAGCACTGCCGTCAAGGAGTTCCTAGACTTCGTGGGGAAAGACCCGAGGAAGGTCAACTCAGACGACGTGAATAAATGGGTGCTGAGCCTCGCGAAGAGGGCAAACCCAACCACAGTTAGGTATTACGTCATAGCGGTGAGGGGGTTCTTGAAGTGGCTGGGGGTTAACGTTAGACCGGCACTTCCAAGGGCAAAGAGAAAGGAGGTGAGGGCGTTGAATGAAGAACAAATCAAGCTGTTGGTAAGCTCCGCCAGGAACCTCAAGACGAGGCTCATAGTTAGGCTCTTAAGCGAGACTGGAATGAGGGCCAACGAGCTCCTCAACGTTAGGGTGGAGGACGTGGACCTGGAAAGGAACATGATAAGGCTGAGGATGACCAAGAACGGCGAAGAGAGAGTCGTGTTCTTCACTGACGAGACGAAGACCCTCCTGGAGAAGTACTTGAAGAGAGTGAATTCGGGACTCCTCTTCCCCATGACCTACCAAGCTTTGTACAAGACCATAAGGAGACTGGGGGAGAGGATAGGGATAAACGGTCTGAGACCACACATGTTGAGGCACTCCTTTGCCACTAACGCAATAAGGAAGGGGATGCCCCTCCCCGCGGTGCAGAGGCTCTTGGGTCACAAGGACATAAAGACTACTCAGATATACACCCACCTAGTCCTGGAGGACTTGCAGGAGGCGTACAAAAAGGCGTTCTCTAGTTAGGACGCTTTCCCAGTGAACCTCCACTTCACCATGTCCTTTACGTAGCTAGCTAAGTCCTTGACGCTGTTGAACGACGCGGTCTGGAGGTGGAGGTATTCGAACCTAGCCTGGTTTTCCAACATTTTCCTCTGCAGTTCCTTCACTTTGGGCGAGGACAGCACCTTTTCCAACTTCTCCTCTGCTAAGTTCCCCACAACCTCGCCGTTAACGTCGTCAGGGTAAGGTAAATCACCGTTAGGGTACACAGTTATTGCGTAGCTCATCAACCTCTTTGGCACCTTCCCGACAAGCGCGTTTATGAAGCCCCAGGAGTTGTTCAAGGTGGAGCCATACTTCCTCTTCAGCTCAGACAACACCTTGTACAGCTCGTAGTTGTCCGGGGCTAGTTTTACCTTAGAGTCTGGGTAGTCCACTGCCGGCAACACTAAGATCTTGTAGTTGCACTCCCTTACCTTCTTGACCTTTTCCTCCAGCTTGTGTAAGTTGTACCTAGTGACCACTGTCTGGACGTTAACCTTAAGCCCGTACTGCCTCAGCCTGCACAAGTCGTCCAATGCCTTGACGTTCCAGTGGTACTCGTCAATAGAGTAATGGAGGAAGTCTATCCTGTCCGCCAACTTAGAGAGGAAGGCCTCGTCCCTTAGCCTGTAGCCGTTGGTAGTGAGCATAACGTAAAAGGAGCCGTCGTGGGCGTACTCCAGGAGCTTTAGTATGTCTGGCCTTATTGTGGGTTCTCCTCCCTCAAAGGAGAGCACGACAATTGATGAGTCCCTCAAGTTGTCTATTATCCTCTTTATCCTCTCAGTGCTCCCTTCGCCCAGCTCCCCAGTGTAGTAGTCTGGGTTGCAGAAGGTACACCTCAAGTTGCACCTTGACGTCACCTTGAACGTAGCGTAGGCTGGATTAAAGGGGTCCCTGAGCACTTGGGTCTTGAGGAACCACTTCACAGCTTTCAGGTCCCTGTTCACGGCCTCTCACCCAGGAATCTCCTGACGTGGTTTAAGTACTCCTCGGCGTTGTCCTGTATCAACCTTACTTCTTCCTCCCTGACCTTCCTCACAACCTTTGCGGGAACCCCTAAGGCGACGCTATACGGGGGGATCTCGGCGTTTTGGGGCACTACTGCCCCCGCCCCAATTATGCTGTACTCCCCCACCCTAGCCCCATTCAGCAGGATTGCCCCCATGCCAACTATCACGTTAGAGGACACCTTGGCCCCGTGGATTACTGCGTTGTGGCCTATGGTTACCCTGTCCCCTATCTCCACCGGATAGCCTGGGTCAGTGTGTATGCTCGTGTTCTCTTGTACGTTACTCTCTTTCCCTATCCTTATAGCGTCGTTGTCCCCCCTGATCACGACGTAGTGCCAGACGCTCGTGAAGTCCCCTATCTCGACGTCACCTATCACGTAAGCGGTCTCATGTAAGTACGCCTTGTCCGAGATTCTAGGCCTCTTGCCTAAATAAGATTGAATCGGCATCACTATTTTTTTATTAGCTTGGCTATAAAAAAGCCAGTAGTCCCCTGGAGGTGCGGGTGGAGCCTCAATGTAAACTCCACGTCGAAGCCGGGATGTTCGATTACCTTTTCGTTTTCCCAGGCCGTTACGGTGCACGTGGAGTAAATGACTACCCCTCCCTTCTTGAGTATCTCGTACGCCGAGTTGAGGAACTGCCTCTGGTAATCGTGGAGCACCATTATATCCCTCTTGGTCTTCCTGTCGTACACCTTTGGCCTAACGCCCAAGGCCGAGCAGGGAGGGTCTACTAACACCTTGTCGACGTCCTTAAAGCCGAGATCCTTCGCGTACCTTGAGTCCTTGACGTAGAGCTCCGCCTTAACCCCCATTACCGTCAGAAGTCCCTTCATCCTCTCCACCTTCTTCTCGCTATGGTCTAGGCCAATTAACCTCACCCTCGGTTCCAGCTGGTAAACGTGGGTCAGTTTCCCGCCAGGGGAGGCGGTCATGTCCACTATAGTCTCTCCGGGCTGTGGGTCGAGGAGTCTTGCCACGTGCATGGACGCCTTACCTTGGGAGTAAACAAGGCCCTCCTTTACTTCACTAAGCTCGCCAACCTTTACTGAGGAGTAAAGCGACCTAGTGACCTCCACGACTACTCCAGTCGGCGAGTTCACTAGTACCCCCTCGCCCACTAGGACGCCGTTTTCGCTTACTACAGACACTTCCTTGCCCTTTGCGACTATCTTCTTTACTCCTGGCCTATACACGTTTGCGCCTAACATGACGCTCTCCGCTGTCTTTTTGTCGACTACCACGTACGAGTCCCTCATCTCCAGTTTGTTGGGCCCAGCCACTGGGACGTAAATCGCTTCTGGGAAGTCCTCGTCCGGTCTAAACTGAGGTAACCTCTCTAGGAGCTCCTCCCTAGTGGTCTTTAGAGTGTTGACCCTCAAGTAAAGCCTTGGGTTAGGTCTGCCCAAGGCCTCTAGAAAGTCCTTGAGGTACTCGCCGTAGACTTCTTTGAGGTCCTCCATTACGAACTCGTCGTACTCTAGCTCCATACCACCTTGGCACCCTCGTTGTTAGGCTCAGTGTAAAAACCGCCAAAAGTAGATTTCAGCTCCTCGCACTCCCTCCTCTTACAGAAGGTGAAGATGGCGGGGCCGAAGGACGAGAGACCGTTGGGAAAGCCCTTTGACCTCATGGTTTTTGAGAGCGACCTCACTTCCTCAGTCTGCAACCCCCATTCAACTCTCTTGAACCCAAGCCCCTGTATTACGTCTAGGGCCTCGAGGACGCCGTCCAGATCTCCCTCCACCACTGATGGGACAAACTCCATGAAGGCCACCCTCATCAAGGCGTCTACGCCCTCAACCTTTGCCTCCTTAAAGGCTTGGAGTTCCTCCTTCCCGAAGATCCTCCTCCCTCCCCTTGGCACGTTAACGTATACGTACCACGGGAAGTCCACCCTCATGAGGAGGGGAGGCGGGGGTGCCCTAGAGAAGTCCGAGGGGAGGAACTCCTTTTTCACCTTCTTGGAGTGCCCCCCGTCCACCACAAAGCCCCCGACCTCGAACACGTGTACTCCTACCCCAGAGGTAGAGCCCCTGCCCAACAACTTGGCTATCTCCACAGCTGTCTTCCTCGTGAAGCTCCTCTCGAAGGCCAGCTTTCCCAACGCGAGCAGGAACTGCGTGGTGTGACCCAACCCCACGTGCTCCTCGTAGTCCTCCTCGACGCAGTAGCCAACCTTGGGTACTCCTTCCACTTCAAAGTTCCTGCAGACCCCCTCCTTAACTACTACCCTGGGGAACTTAAGTCCAACTCCCATACCCCCATCTAGTCTCCCGTACTTTCCCTCCACGTCAAAGAGGGTGATGTGGACTCTGGACAACCCGATGACCTTTATCATTTTTAAGCAAACTGGCGTTTAGTTGATTATGAGCTTTGCTCTTAAGTTTTACGAGTGGTATAAGAAGAGGCCAAACAAGGTATTTATACTAGGCGAGACGTTAACTTACGAGCAAGTTGCCAGGGAAGTGGTCTCTGTGGCCTCGGCGATCTCGCCTGGGGATACGGTGGTCCACTTTGAGTTCAACAGCCCCAAGTCGGTTATCCACTATCTAGCCTCCTTCTGGGCAGGGGCAAAGATGGTGGCAGTTGACCCCTTAACTTCTGCCGAGGACTTGAGGTTTATCCTGGAGGACTCGGAACCCGACCTAGTCTTCGCCGACGAGGAGACCTCCACTAGGGAAAAAGAGGTCCTCAAGGGGTACAAGCTGTGGAGCGATGAGATGAAGAAGGAGGTGTTTAATAAACCTTACGAGTACATGGACAACGAGGCCGGGCTTGTCTACTACTACGCGGGAATTGCTGGGAGGACGATGCAAGTATTGCACTCTGCAACTAGGGTTGGGCTAAACGCCTCTGCCCTCTATACGGCAATTGGCCTCAAGGGAGTTTCCGCAATCTTGACAGTGCCAGTAGCCCACGTATTGGGCAATAGCGTGCTAGGAGAGGTAATAGAGGACGGCGGGTCTATCTACGTGATGAGGAAGTTCAACGCAAAGGAAGCCATTGAGGCAATAAACAAGTACTCCATTAACTTTCTGGCCACTGTCCCTATGGTCTACGACGCCCTCATAAACGAGCAAGGTAAGCTCGACTCACTGGAGGTTTGCATAAGTACTGCAGCTCCCCTGTTCCCGTCAACAGTTAACGGGTTTAAGCAAAAGTTCGACAAGACCATCGTCCAGCAGTACGGTTTCACGGAGGGCCTAGTGGTGACTTATCAGCCCAAGGATATGGGAGACGTAATCAGCATCGGAAAGCCCCTGCCAAACGTCGAGATAAAGGTAGTGAAGGACGACGGGAAGGAGGCAAAGACAGGGGAAGTTGGGGAGCTCTGGGTCAAGGCACCTTGGCTAATGCTGGGCTACGAAGACAAGGAGGAGACGGCGAAGGTCTTCCACGATGGCTGGTTAAAAACTGGGGACCTAGTCTCAGCTGACGAGAGAGGACTCCTGTACTTCAAAGGCGTGAAGAAGAGGATGATAAAGTACAAGGGCTATCCAATTTTCCCCAGGGACTTGGAGGTAATACTGAAGGGCCACCCGCTAGTGGTAGACGCCTACGTCTTTGGAGAAGACGCAGGTAACGCTGGTGCACAACCATCCGCCAAGGTAGTCGTAAAGGAGAAAAAGCAGGGACTTGAGAAGGAGCTCCTAAACTACGTCAACTCCAAGGTTGCATTTTATAAGAGGTTAAAGAGAGTGTATATAGTGGATAAAATTGAGTGAACTAGACGCACTAATCAAGGAGGTCTCGAGCAGGCTGGAAAAGAAGTCAGAGGAATTCGTGAAGAAGAGCAAGATAATCACAATAACAGACGACAACGTAGACAAGGTGCTCAAGGAGAACAAAGTGGTAGCTATCGACTTCTGGGCCGAGTGGTGCTCTCCTTGCCATCTCTACGAGCCAATATTCGAGAAAGTGGCTGAAAAGTACAGCGGCAAGGCCACCTTTGGTAGGCTCAACGTAGACGAGAACCCGAAGACTGCCGACAGATACCAAGTACTCAACATACCCACCACCTTGATCTTCGTCGACGGTAACCTGGTAGACTCGCTAGTGGGCGCAGTGGACGAGGAGACGCTGGAGGGTACTCTGGCGAAGTACCTTGATAGAGGCTAACGTGAAGAAGAGGTTGGGGAGTTTTCAACTAAACGCTAACTTCAAGGACTCCGGAATTATTTGTATCACTGGGAAAAACGGAAGCGGGAAGACTACGTTCCTTTACTTATTGGCTGGGTTTTTGAAGCCCGACGAGGGTTACGTAAAGGTGGAAGGCAGAGACGTAACTAGGTTGCCCCCAGAAAAAAGGGGAATCAGCTTCGTTAACCAGGAGAGCTATATCCCGGAAAAGAGCGTGGAATCCCACCTCCTGTGGGGAGCCAAGGTAAGAGGAGTTAAGGTAAGTGAAGGGGAGGTCAAAGAAGTTAGGGAAGCCTTCAACATAAACTACTCGGGAAAGGTCAAGAACTTGAGCCTTGGGCAGAGGGAAAGGGTTGCAATAGCCACTGCAATACTGTCCAGGCCCAAGGCGATTCTAGTGGACGAAGCCTTCTCCAACATAAGCGAAAAGAGGGAAATCATGGCAGGGGTAATTGGCATCTTGAAAAAACTCGGCATTGAGATGATATTCACTACGCAGGACGCAAGTGACTCCGAACTAGCCGAGAGACATTACGTCATACAACAGGGCGTCTTGCAAAAAACTTTCTAGCAATAACCTTAACAAGCTATTGTTAACTAAGTTAAGTTTTCAGAAAAACATATAAATAAATAAATAATTTTCATGAGATATTCCATTTAAGCTTTTATACTCTTTAACGAATTGTCAGACATGCCTTCCAATGCAATAGAGGCACTGAACTTTCTAAAGGAAAACCAGATCCAGTGGGTAGACCTGCAGTTTACTGACCTACCCGGGAGACTCCAGCATATCACCATACCTGCGGCTGACTTCACTGAAGAGAGCTTTAAGACCGGTTTCGGAAAGCTGGACGGTAGCAGTATAAAGGGCTTCACTACTATCTACGAGAGCGACATGGTCCTACAGCCGATACCGGAGACCATGGCACTAGTACCGTGGAGTCAAGGAGTAGCGAGGGTTATAACTAGAGTATTCTGGGGAGGGGCGAGGGGCAGATTCGAAAGAGACCCCAGGTTCATTGCCGAGGAGGCTGAGAGGTACCAGAGTGAACAAGGTTATCTCTCTTACTTCGGGCCAGAGCTCGAGTTCTTCGTCTTCGACAAGGTGGAGCTTGACGTAGCGTTGCCGCAGAGCGGGACTGGCTACAAGATCTACGCTAGGGAAGCCCCCTGGCAGACCAGCAACGGCCACTTAATAAGGTACAAGGAAGGCTACTACCCCGCACCTCCAGTAGACCAACTATTTGACGTTAGACTTGAGGCGATCAACACGTTGACTAAGTACTTCGGGTTCGTGATAGAGGCTACCCACCACGAAGTGGCAACTGCGGGCCAAGGAGAAATAGACTTTAGGTTCTCCACGCTAGCTGACACTGCAGACAAGGTACAGACTCTCAAGTACGTCTTGAAGAACGTGGCTGCTAAGCACGGGATGATTGCCACTTTTATGCCCAAGCCCATGTTCGGCGATAACGGAACTGGGATGCACACACACTTCAGCTTGTGGACCAAGGACGGTAAGAAGAACCTCATGTACGATCCAAACGACGAGTACGCCGAGCTGAGCCAGTTCGGTAGGTACGTGGTTGGAGGTATATTAGCACACGCAAGGGCTTTGTCAGCAATAGTATCGCCTACTGTCAACAGCTACAGGAGGCTAGTACCAGGATTTGAAGCTCCTGTGTACGTGGCTTGGAGCAAGGGTAACAGGAGCGCCATAATTAGGATACCCTCCTACTACAAGGGCATGGAGAAGGCAAAGAGACTAGAGTACAGGGCTCCTGACCCCTCGTGCAACCCATACCTAGCGTTCAGCGCCATTCTGATGGCAGCAATGGATGGGGTAAACAAGAAGATAGACCCTGGAGACCCAGTAGACGAGAACATCTACCATCTGTCTCCAGAGAAGAAGAAAGCCCTAGGCATCAAGGACCTACCGAGGTCGTTGGACGAAGCACTAGACGAACTGGAGAGCGACAGCGAGTTCCTGAAGCCCGTCTTCAGCTCGTCAATACTGAGCACTTACATAGACTTAAAGAGAGAAGAGGCCAAGACCCTTCAGATGTACCCACACCCAATGGAGCTGTACTACTACTTAGACTCCTAAGAAGGTATGTAAATCCCGCTTTTTTTCAAGTTCCTCTCAACTTCTCTTAGATCTAGGTAGCTATCGAAAGTGTAGCTCTGTACTGCCCTAGTCATCACGTTGTAGTCCTCCCCTAGCAGATTAGCGTAGTCTGGAATCCACCTGTCCTTACTCTCCAGGAACCAAGTAAACGACTCCTCGTAAATCCTCTTTATCTTCTCGTCGTCTATCCTCTCCCTCACACCCATAGTACAGCAATGCATAGGTTCGAAAACGTGGGAGACCTTAAAGCCGTCAGCCCTAAGCGTAGAGAAGAATGGCTCCCAAATTGCTATAGAGCCGACCTTCCCTTCCCTCAACGCCCTTATCATCTCCTCTGGCGAGTTGAAGGGTATTATCTGGGCGTTTTTTATCTCAGAGAGCGTCCACACTTCCATGCTCGAAAGGACAGTAGATCCCACCTTGCAACCCTCGCCCACCACTCCCGCTCCTCCCTTTGCCCCTCCAGCTACGATCTTTATAGGAAAGGCCTTAGAGAAGATCAGCTGGGTCACTACCGGCGAGAAGCCTATTTCTATCTTACCGAGGGCGAGGTCCTTTGTGAGCTCTACTCCGTTCTCGTAGACCACCACCTTTGGAATGAAGCCGTTTTCCTTCAGCTTCTTGTAGAAGGGAATAACAAATGGGTACTCCGCCGCCCTAATTATGCCTATCCTTATTGACCTCTTTAGCGATATTTCCAAGTTCTTCCCTGCAAGCACCCTCTTGTCTATTAAGCCCTCCCTCTCTAGCTCTGAGAGGATTTCAGATACCCTGCTCTTGGAGAGGCCGGAGAGCCTTACGAGCTCCGACTGAGGAAGTGAACCGCGTTCTGCGAGTATCCTAAGTAGTAAGTCCTTCCCCTTTTCTTTCATTAAGGTAATTTACGAAAAACATTATATTAAACTTGAACTTCTCTCCGAGGTCTCAAGAAGCCTTAAAACCCTGTTAGTCAAAGTCCTGTTCTTCTTGAACACTCCTCTAGTGGCAATGGAAAGCAACTTTGCCTCTTTGTCCTTTACTCCCCTTACGTATACGCACATATGGATAGCGTTACCTATCACGATAACCCCCTTTGGCTTTATCTCGCTGTTCATTATGGCGTCGGCAATCTGGTTTACAAGTCTCTCTTGGATCTGGGGCCTCGACGCGTAGTAGTTAACTATCCTTATCAGCTTACTGAACCCAGCTACCCTTGCCTCCTCTCCAACAACGTAGGCTATATGTATCTTACCTATGAAGGGTAAGAGGTGGTGCTCACATAGCGACGAGAACTGTATATCCTTCGCAAGTATCAACTGCTCATCGTCGTAGTTCAGCCCTTCTTCATCCCTAAGCTTGAACACCTTTATTGATGGCTGAGGACTCCTAAGTCCGTACGTCATGTCCAGCAATGCTTTGGCGACCCTTACTGGAGTCTCCCTTATTCCCTCCCTGTTCGGATCCTCTCCGAGAAGTTCTAAGATCTCCCTTATCCTCTTCGAGATCTCTTCAACTAGCTTTTCTTCGTTTATTGATGTCTCCATACCCTAAACAATTAGGGACGTATGGTATAAATACATTGATTTAAAAGAGGCTTCACAACAGTTTATAAGTGGTCTCCAGTACTACTGGCTTCCCCTTAGTGACTATCAAGGTGTCCTCAATTCTAACTCCAAACTTACCCTTGATGTAGATGCCGGGCTCCACAGTTATCACCATATTCTCCTTTAGTACATCGTTTGAGTTAAAGGAAACATAAGGACTCTCGTGGACGTCTATCCCAACTCCGTGGCCAGTGGAGTGGATAAAGTATTTTCCGAATCCGCTCCTCTCTATCACCTTCCTGGCTATCCTGTCAATCTCAGATGCCTTAATTCCTTCAGTTACAGAGTCTATTGCCTCTAACTGAGCTTCCAACACGACCTCGTATACCTTCCTGAGCTCCTCAGAATAGGACTTCACGAGGAGAGTCCTAGTACTGTCGAAGCAGTAGCCGTTGAACTTTGCCCCGATGTCCACCACCACGCTGTCTCCCTCCCTTATCACCCTGTTAGTAGGAATGTGGTGGGGCTCTGCAGAGTTTTCGCCAGAAGCCACGATGGAAGGAAAGGCATAGTCCTCAGCTCCTTCGTTTTTCATTGTGTAGTCTATCAACCCAGACAACTGCTTCTCGTTTACCTTCTCCGTAGCCCTTTCCATCGCTATCTTCATGGCAATAGATGTTATCTCTCCTGCTACCTTGATGTTCTCCAGCTCCTCTGGATCCTTAACAGCCCTTAGCGAGGAGACCTGCTGCGAGATGTCCCTTATCTGGAACTTGCTGGTCAGCTTCATGTAGGTATTGACGTCCATGTAGCTTACGTCTACCGAAAGTGGGTTATTGCCAGCTATCTTTTCGAGAGCCTCCATGGCCGAGGAGTACTGTATGTCCCCCCTTATCTTGGCAGGGTAGTACACCTTAACCACCACTCCCTTTGTGTCCAGCGCCCTATTTTCCTCCAAGGCTGGTACAAGTAGGGTGAAGACTCCGTCACAGTAAACGAGGGCACCTGCTCCACTGTACCCAGTGAAGTAGAAAACGTTAGAGTTGCCGAAAATCGCTCCGCAACCCTTATCTACTATCTTAGCGAGCTTGTCCAGTCTCATATATGTACTTGAAGTTTGGCTCCCTAATAGACATTGCTATCTGAAACGCGTGTCTGACCAACTCTTCCCTTTCCCTCTTGTCCACGCTAGGGTCGAAAGCGTGTCTTATGTCTATTACCTTATCGTCCCTGTACAGACACGTCTTCAGCTTACCGTCAGCGGTCAACCTTATTCGGTTACACCCAGCACAGAAGACCGGGTTAGCGTAAGGCTTCACTACCTCCACGACAAGCCCGCCGTCCAAGTAGTACCTTGGCCTAAAGTGCTTGTTCCTCACCTCTACCCTACGCGAGTTACGCTTTAGGAACTCCTCTATTTTTCCCAATCCCTCGTGGTAGGAGAAGTACTCCTTTCCCAGCCCCACTGGGTGGAGCTCAATCAAGTGTACCTCGTCCACTCCAAGTCCTTGGGCCAGCTCTAGGAAGGAGAACACCTCGTCCTCGTTCTTCTTGTTGACAACGTAGTTCAGCTTAATCGGCCTCAAGCCCACTTCTACTGCCCTTTTTATTCCATATATCACCTTGTCGAAAGCATCTACCCCAGTTATTTTCCTGAACTTCTCCCTGCTAACGGCGTGCAGGCTTACGTTAACTCTGTCAAGGCCCGCTTCCTTTAACTTCTCTGCTAAACTGCCCAAGAGGACTCCGTTTGTGGTCATCGAGACGTCCCCAATACCTAGGCCCTTAATGCCCCCCACGACCTCAAGCAAATCCTTCCTAAGCGTTGGTTCCCCGCCGGTCAGCTTTACTGACCTCACTCCGAATTCCCTTGAGACCTTGGCCACTAGGAGTATGTCTTCCAGTCCAAGCCCTTGTAGCTTGTCCAGCCCCTCCCCCTCCATGTGACAGAAGAAGCACGAGAAGTTGCACACGTGGGTTAGGGTTATCCTCAAGTCCTCCAACGGCCTACCGTACCTGTCGATCATCGCAATTCATTACTTTTATAATTGTTTTTACGATAAAAAAGTTGTATGAAAAACGTCCTTTGCCCCAAGTGCGGAATAAGGATGGACTTCATGGCAGAGGCTGAAGTCAGCGGGAACAGCAAGAAGATAAAGTACTTCTATCGGTGTCCAGCGTGCGGTACTAAAATAAGCGAGTCCGAAATAGCGATAGAGAGGAAGGACGGTTCGTTGACTATAAAAGTTCTCCAATAGTTTTCCTAACGGTAGCTAGGTGCATCGGGGGGAAGAGGCTAAGTAAGGTCACGTTTTTTAAGCTGTTTATGCTTAAGAGCTCGCTTTTATCTGGAGAGTACGCTAGTAAGAAGGACTTAGTTAACCTCTCAAAGTCCTTCAAGTCGTACAAGTACTTATAGCTTAAGAAGAGGAGAAAGACCGCCAGATCCCACCCCCTGTATTCCTTTGAGTCAGTCCTAATGGACTGCTCTGCGTCAATTACGTAGACGTGGTCGTTTATGAGGAAGTTTTCCGCTTTTGTGTCCCCCATTACGAAGCCTGAGTCGTGGATGTGCCTTAGCGCTTTCCCCACCTTACTTACGTCATCAAGGGAAGTGGGGACCCTACCGTCAACAAACTCCCTCAGTAGGCACACCTCGTCGTAATCGAAGTCTACGATCCTTGGAACCTTAACTCCGTTCCAGTTGTGAGTAAAGAACTCTATTTCCCTCCCCATCCTCTCCCTTGGGTCTCCAACAAAGGGGTAGGACTTAAAAATGGAGAGGATAAAGTACCACTTTAGAGAGACGCCGGAGCCATAGCACTTCTTGACGTACTTGCCTTCCTCTAACCTGACAACCTTAGACTGGGCTGATACCTCCCTGAAAAACTCTTCCAATTTCATATAACTCCAAGTTGGGCTGACCACGTATTTATTTTATGTCCAGCATTTCCGCTATCTCGTCAATGTACTTGAACATGTCATCTGGGAATACTAGCACCGTGACCCTTTCGTCAGCTATTTTCTCGTAAGCGGCTACAGTAGCGCCTGCACTAAGCCCTATCAGTATCCCGGAACTCTTGGCCACTTTCTTTACCCCCTCAAACGCCTCCTCCAACGTGATGTCCATAATTCTGTCTACAGAGGCTTGAGAGACAAATCCATCCCCTTCCTGCCTCTTTATCCCCGGTATCCTGCTCCCCTTGGCAGGTTGAACGCCTATTACCTCCACGTCTGGGTAACGCTCCTTAAAGTACTTGGATAGCCCGGTTAAGTGACCGCCAGTTCCCGCAGTGGCAATGATCCTCTCCACCCTCCTTCCAACTGACTTCAGCTGTTCGTCTATCTCCCTTGCTGTAGTCTCGTAGTGGGCCTTAACGTTTAACGGATTGGAGAACTGGTCTAGGTGGAGAGCTGAGGTCATGGAGGAGTACTTCTTCACCAAGGGCAACAGCTCGTTTGTGCTACTACCTGCCTGGATTACGTTGGCGCCCAAGACCTTCATAGCGACCTTAAAGGTCTTCGGGGCAAGCGATGGAATAAAAGCTGTAAACTTCCTGCTGAATATTGCAGAAAAAGCCGACAGGGAGACGCCAACGTTTCCAGAAGTTGCCTCGGTTACTTCTTCCTTCCCGCTCTCCAACGCTTGCTTAAATAGGTACCACGCTGTCCTGTCCTTGATGCTCTTGCTAAAAGGGTTATAGAACTCCAGTTTCGCCCACAACTCCTTTCCTAGGCTTAACTTTAGGAGAGGGGTTGGCCACATCCCCTCTAGTAGCTCTATGGGGTTCTCGAATACGTGGTACTCCCTTGACACAATACGCATCTACCCACGATATCATGGGACAATGTTATATTTATCGCTATCTTCTTATTAGTTTTAGTCTTATGATTACTTCGTTATCTTTCTTTTCGTAACCCAAAAACACGTTTCCCGTCTCCTTGCACCAATTTTGGAGATCCTCCACCATCCCTCCCCACGGCGTCCTAACTATTATTTCCTCTTCCCCCTTCACCTTTTTCCACTCGTCCATTATCTTTATAAAGCCGGACGGACAAGCCTCGGTTACCACTATCTCCTTCATAGCTACAAATTACAGAGAGGCGGTTAAAACGTTTCATAAAGTTACAACTAAATCCGAGTCCTTTGCCTCCAAAAGGAACGTAACGGCTCCCGAGAGCTTGACTCCGTCTAACAGGTCGTCCTTGCTAAAACCGGCTAGCTTAATCCCGGCCTCGTCGACGTAAAACTCCACTCCCTCCCTTATAGCGTCCATAAGCAACTTCTCAGTCTCCTGAACCCCTACGTCTTTCATCTTCCTCCTTACGTATAGGTTTGCTAGAAAACCTAGCTTGAGCTTCGCTCTACCCCTCACCTTCTTCGTGAACAAGATAACAGCTTGGGACGTCACGAAGCACTTCACAGTCCAATTGAGTGCCCTGCCGTCTATGGCTAAAACTAGTGCGTGGTAGAACTTCTGGAAGCTGTCGTCCGCTATTAGGATTGTGAGTTTCGTCATGTTGAAAGTTCTTTAGATCCTAGCCTTTAAAACTTTATACATAAAAACAGTTAAAATATTAGGCGATACTCCTGACTTTAGAGCGACAAAGGGGTAACGCGAGGTGCAGATAAGGGCAATCACGCTGATGCTTTCGTCCTTGAGCAAGGAAAAGGTGGAACACTACGAAAAGAAGCTTAAGGAAGTTAAGAACGCGTGGACTAAGAGGATCTCGTTCCCCGAGAGCGACCTTAGCGTCTCCAGACTAATTGAGATGCTCCCACAAGACAGAGAAATACTTGTTAGCTTGTGCGGTCTCAGGGAGAAAGACAGCAGATTAAACGATGTAGTGGACGCATTGAGGTCAGACGACAACGTCTTCTGCAATGTGCTAGTTAGGACTATTGAGGGGGCTAAGGAAGTGGCCAAGCTGCTTACCAAGCTGGAGCCAGAAGAGGCTACTAGGTTCGCAGTCCTCATCAACGACGACTTCTTGAACACACCTTATTTCCCTGCCTCCACCTCAAACGTGGTGGTAGACTCGTTTGCCTTAGCCCTGCTTTACGTCAAGGACTACTCTAAGGGAGAGACCTCTAAGGCCTTTCAGACGGCAAACCAGTACGGCTACGAAGTCTCAAAGATCTTGAAGGCCAGATTCCTTGGGATAGACATCTCCTTGTCCCCTTGGATGGAGGAGAGCGTGGGAGAAATAATAGAGATGAGGAGCGGAAAAATATTTTCCCTTGGCAACACGTGGGCGGTTGGAGAGGTAAATAGGGAGATCTTTGCTGAGGCGTGGAAGTCAAGGATAACGCCCATAGGCTTCTCCGAGACAATGTTGCCCGTAGCCGAGGACAACGTGTTAAGGGAAAGGGTACTGGAGGGCTCCCTTACACTTTCGAACCTCTTCCAGCTGACCTTCTCTTGTGCCTCTGGGATAGACATGGTGGGAGTAAGAGAGGACAGGGAGCTCTTTGAAAACCTAATAAAAGATTCAATAGCTATTCAATTCGTAAAAAGAAGACCTTATGCTATCAGAATAATACCCGTTAGAGGTGAGGAAAGTATAAAAACGGAAATGTTTGGGATAATACCAAGCATTAAAGTAGTATAGATTAAGTTTAAATTACTTTTATATACTTCCTAATTATATAGAGATTCATCATGGAAGTTAGAAGAGTACAAAAATTTGGAAAGTCGACGTTGATGGTTTCCCTCCCTGCCGAGTGGGTAAAGGAGGTTGGCTTAAACCCAGGGGAGAGCATATACCTAGAAGTGGACGAAGACGGTAGCCTAAAGGTGTACCCGCCAAACCTAAAGTCAGAAAACGCGTCGAAGGAGGTAAAAGTGGTTGTAAAGTCTACCTCTCCCGCTGATCTGGCGGGGAGGACGGTATACAGCTTGTACGTGCTGGGCTACGACAAGATAACAGTAGAGTCGTCCAACGGTCCGCTTAATGAGGAGATCTTGAGGAAAGTTAAGGACGCTGTGAGGAGCTTGATAGGCCTAGAGATAATATCCCAAGACCTCACTACCATACAGATTCAGTCCTTCCTAGACCCGACAAAGTACAACATGAACAGCTTGATAAATAGGCTGAGTAACACGCTAAAGCAGATGCTCCACTACTTGAACTTAGGGATAAAAGAGGCTAGCAGGACGTTCTTGCAGGAAGTAGTGGAACTGGAAAAGGAAGTGGATAGGCTGTATTACCTTTCCTTGAGGCAGTTGCTGATAGCGCAAGTAAATAGAAGCCTAGCTTACATGATAGGAGTGAAGAGGATACAGATAGTGGGGAACAGAATACTGATGAAGGCAATAGAGGAAGCTGCGGACGAGATAAGCGACGCTGCAAACGACTTGCTGTCCCTGCATCCGGAGGACCTAGAGGCGATTAAGAGCTCTTGGGACAAGATTGACATGCTCATAGACCAGACGTCGGTAGTGATCGACCACGTGATAAAGGTCCTAGGTAAGGAAGACGTAAAGCTGGTAAATGAGGTAATAGACGAGCTGGAGACGTTGAGGCGCGTCCTGATAACCGAGGCAATAGGGATAGAGGAAAAGATAGGGAAACTCAACTCCCAGAGGGCCCTCGTAGTGACTAGGACGCTTAACCTAAGGCTGTACAACGCGATTAGGAGGATGGAACCAATAGCTGAGATAGCGTTTAACAGGAGCATAGAGAACTTAAAAGAGATAGTTATCGATTGACTTCCGAGATCTCCTTGAGCTGATCTAGGACGTATTTTCTGATCTCGTGAATAGATGGCAGTCTCTCTATTATTTTCCCGTTTTCCATGTACTTCTTGAGTAAAGGCCTGCAGCCCTCTACCTTCTCCTCGAGCAGGGTTATCCTGTCGTTTAGTCCTCCGCACCTCCATACCTGCTTGGCTCCAGGCCACTTTCCTCTCTTGGTGAATGGGATCCACCTGCCGTCAACAAACTTCTCCACAATGTCCGCGCTGAAGTCCACGCTTGGAGGGAACGCTATGCTAGTTCCTATTCCGAACCCGTCAACGTAGTCCTTAAGGGCTATGACGTCTTCTTCGTCTATTCCACCACTCACTATTATCTTCGCGTTCCTATACCCGTTTATGTCCAAAGTCCACCTTACTTCCTGGACTATCTTCTTGAAGTTACCCCTCCTGCTGGAAGGAGTGTCAAGCCTAACTCCGTATAGCCTATCGCCCAAAAGCTTCGCCGCCTTAAGGGAGGCGAACCTCTCGTCCTCGAAGGTGTCAACTAGGGCTATCCTTGGAACAAAGGGGGGCATTGCCTCGTCAAAGGCCTTCCACGCCTTCTCGTCCTCGCCAACTATGAGCATAAGCGCGTGAGGCATGGTACCTGAGGGTTCTAGTCCCAAGTAATCCTTACTCATCAATCCCGATACAGCGTCCATGCCCCCTATGTAGGCAGACCTATCCGCCACTACGGAGACTGCAGGGTGAAGTGCCCTCAAGCCAAAGAATATCATAAGTTTATCTAAAGCCAACGATTTTAGCCTAGCTGCCTTGGTCGCTATACTGCTCTCATGCCTCAATATCCCCAAGAACGCTGTCTCGTAAATGCCGAAGTCCAAGTAGTTCCCCTCGATTATCATGACGGGCTCAATTTCCTTAAACAAGGTACCCTCTGGCATTGCGTAGACGTCAACTGGCTTACCCTCGAACATCTTGAGGACTTCCTCTAGCCCCGCAAAAACGGCCCACGAGTAGCCCGTGGGAAGTCCGTATGAGTGAACCTCCATCCTTACCCTAGCGTCCTTTATTCCGAGGTGAGTTAAGGTCTTTAAAGTCCTGTCAAAGTAAACGTCAGTTATCTTCCCGTTCAAAACCTCCTCTTCAGAAGGTATGTAGATCCTCATCATCAAGTATTGTATGAGATTAACTTTTAAACCTTAGAGATGAGCTAGATATGAAACAAAATGATCACGGTTAACATGGTTCCAGCAGACGTTCTGATTAACAAGGTCGCTGATTACATAAAGAACAACGTAAGGGAAGTTAAGCCTCCTGAATGGAGTTACTTTGCCAAGACGGCAAGCTTCAAGGAAAGACTGCCAGATGACGTCGACAACTGGTGGTACATAAGGACTGCTTCTTTAATGAGAAAACTGTACTTAAACGGTCCATTTGGCCTTAGTAAAGCTCAAGTAATCTACGGAGGTTTAAAGAGGAGGGGAACTCGTCCTCCTAGGACAGCTAGAGCTCCCACGCATTCGGCAAGACTGATACTACAGCAACTGGAGAAGGCTGGGTTAGTCGTGAAGACCAAGGAGGGAAGAACGCTCTCGCCTAGAGGAAGGTCGCTTTTAGACAAGTTAGCATACGAAATATTTATAGACTTGGCGGATAAGAATCCTTCTTTGAAGAAATACCTAGAGTGATAGGCTATGTCTTCCTCGGACGAGTACGAAGACCAGGAGCTTCAGGAATTGTTGAGGAGGAGGGCAGAAGCTGAGAGCAAGAGAGCAGCGGAAGAGCAGCGCAGAAAGGCTGAGTTAGAGGCTAGAAAGGAGGCAATACTTAGGGTCATCTTGACGCCTGAGGCTAGGCAAAGGCTAAACAACGTAAAGCTAGTGAGGCCAGAGATCGCTTCCTCCCTAGAAGACCAGCTCATAGCCCTAGCTCAAGCTGGCAGGATCCAAGTGCCCATTACCGACGATGAGCTAAAGGAGATACTTGCCCAAATAGCCAATCAAAATAAAAGGGACTTCAAAATACAGATCAGGGAAAGGGGATGGAAATGAGCAGGAACAAGCCAGCTGGAAAAAAGAACAGATTGGCAAGGGCATTAAAGTCGAACAGCCCCGTTCCAGCATGGGTGGTTATCAGGACAAATGGCAAATTTAGGTTAAACCCCATTAGGAGGGATTGGAGGAGAAACGACCTAAAGGTGTAACACCATGAAGGAAAAGGACAACTTCGAAATGGTCATAAATTTGAGGAAGGTAATAATGGGAAAAAGGACGAATAGGGCAAGGAGGGCCCTACGCATAATAAGGGAGACTGTTGCTAGGCACTTCGGCGCGGAAAAGGTAATCTTGGACCCCGTGCTGGCGTCAATAATAGCAAGAAACAAGGAGAAGGTCGACTCAAGGGTCAGAGTGGTTGTTACAAAGGTTGGAGAAAAAACATTTTTAGTGAAATACGCAGTTAAAGAGAAATGAATATCCAGAGGATCAGCGTCTTTGGGACGGACAACATAGGAGTTTACATATTTACTAACAATAAATACACTTTTGTGCCAAAAAACATCGACAACTCTACTAAGGAGGCCATTGTTAACAACCTTAACACCGAGATCATTGAGACGAGCATAGCAAATAGTTTTTTACTTGGCATTTTCATGAATGGAAATTCCAACGCCATACTCCTGCCAAAGATAGCCAAGGACGAGGAGATTAAGGAGATAAAGGAGAGGGCGAAGGACGTAAGGGTTGAGGTCCTCCAGCTGAGGGCCACAGCCTTAGGCAACATCATTTTGGCAAACGACAGGGGAGCCCTTGTGTACCCAGAGCTCGCTGACGCGGAGATAAAGGAGATAAAGGAGGCCCTCCAGGTAGACGAGATAAGGAGAGGCACAATTGCCAACGTGATAACCGTGGGCTCAGTGGGAGTCGTCACCACTAAAGGGGGGCTTGTACACATAGACGCCACGGACGAGGAAGTTAATGAGCTCTCAAAGCTGTTTAAGGTGAAAATAGAGGTTGGCACCGTGAACTTCGGTAGCGCGTTCATAAGGAGTGGATTAATCGCTAACTATAAAGGAGTGTTAGTAGGAACATCTACTACGGGTCCAGAGATTTTAAGAATCCAGAGAGCATTTGGTGATTGAGATGAGTGAAGTGAAAACTTACGAAATAAGGGGAACCGCGATATTTAACGTAACCAATTTCCCGACAAAGCAGAAGTTCGTGAAGTACGTCAGGGCGTTGAACGAGAAGCAGGCTATAGAGAAGCTGTACAGCGACTTTGGAAGTAAGAACAAGATCAAGAGGGCTAACATTAAGATCGAAGAGGTAAAAGAGGTAAACCCGGAACATGTTCCAGATAAATACATAAGAGATATTTCTAAGTTAAACAAAGTTATTATGTGAAAAGCCATGTCAGACGAAAAGGGAAGGACTGTAATATCCTTGGAGGACTTGCTAGCTCAAGCCGACCTCCTGAAGAGGCAGATAGACGAGCTACAGAAGTTACAAGCTGAGCTTTTGGACTCCCTTTCAGCCATCAAGAGCGCAAAGGACGCCCTCGAGGAGCTCAAGAACCCGCAGAAGGAGATGTACTTGTCAGGGGACAAGAGAAACTTCCTAATGCTCAAGACGTCCCAAGTGTCTATAGACAAGGTCTTGGTGTACTTGGGCCTCTCATATTACGCTGAGGTCACGCCTGACATAGCGGTCAAGATCTTATCTGAAAGGGAGAACGAGTTAAATACCTCACTTCAAGAAGTTAACAAGAGGTTAACGGAGAGTGCCAACGCTTACGCCCAGATAGCCGAAATCCTCAAGAGCATACAAGCTCAACAGCAAAAAGGTGGATAATTTTGTTTCGACAAACTAAAGAAAGCGTTTTCTGATTTTTCTAAAAAACTCCTTGGAAAAGAGGAAGATGCTGAAAAGACAGAAGAGAAAGAGGCCCCTCAGCCCCCTCAAATAACCGAACAGAAAGTTGAGCAGGAAAAGGTTGAACAGAAGAGCGAAATTAACGCACAAGTGCCACCAGAAAAATCCCCCTCACAAAAGGACGCTCAAGTAGCCCAACCTACCTTACAACCAGAGCTTGCTCCCCCTGAAGTGAAGAAAGAGGAGCCCGCCAAGCAAGAGAAGCAAAGACTATCTGACAGAATAAACATTTTCAGCAGGCTGAGGTTCAAGGAGATCAAGGAGGAGGACATAGCTGACCTAATAGAGGAACTAAGGCTAGAGCTGCTGGAAAGCGACGTGTCCATGGAGGTTACAGACAAGATACTAGAGGACTTGAAGAACTCATTGATAGGGCAGAAGGTAAGCAGGAGCGAGGACGTAGAAGAGCTAGTAAAAAAGTCGTTAAAAAAGTCCTTAAGTGAGATCCTCTCCTCTAATACCCTAGGCTACGACGTGGTAGAGAAGATCAAGAATTCGCCTAAGCCTTTCGTGGTGGTTTTCTTTGGCGTCAACGGAGTGGGAAAAACTACAACGATAGCGAAGTTCGTGAGCCTCTTGAAGAAAAACGGACTAACCGCGATAATAGCCGCAGCGGACACTTTCAGGGCGGCTGCCCAGGAACAACTGGCCATCCACGCTAAGAAGCTTGAGGTCCCCATTGTCAAGGGTAAGTACGGCGGTGACCCTGCTTCTGTTGCATTTGACGCGATCCAATCAGCTAAGAGCAGGGAGATAGACGTAGTTTTAATAGACACAGCAGGGAGGATGCACACTGACAAGGACCTCACCGAGGAACTAAAGAGGATCATGAGGGTGGCCAAGCCCAACTTCAGGATCCTAGTGCTGGACGCTCTGGCAGGAAACGACGCCCTACAACAGGCTAAGTTCTTCGAGGAGGCCGTAGGGTACGACGCGGTTATCCTCACTAAGGTGGACGCAGACGCTAAGGGAGGGATAGTGCTGTCCTTAGCCCACGAGTTGAAGAAACCAGTAATCTACATAGGGGTGGGCCAGGAGTACGATGACTTGCTTCCCTTTAGCCCATCTTGGTTTTTGGAAAGGCTTTTCCGTTAAATTAATAATTTAAGTGTCCCATGAGTTATATATGGACATTATCGAGGAGATCAAAAAGTTACCAGAGGAGTGGAGGAAGATAGTCTCTGTGTCCAAAAAGCCAGACAGGGACCTCTTCATGCTGAACTTAAAGGTTACCCTAGCAGTCATGATATTCGTTGGCGTCCTAGCTTTCCTTATCCAGTTGGCTGTGACTTACCTCATTGGGTGAACGGGATTGGAGACTAAAACAAGGAACTACTACGCGGTTAAGGTGACTGGGGGGCAGGAAGTAAACGTAGCATTGATGCTAGAGGAGAGGGTGAGGACAAACAACTTAAAGGACGTTTACTCCATCTTGGTACTTCCCAGGCTTAAGGGTTACGTCGTAATTGAGGCTGGGGGACCTCACGTCATTAAGCTCCTCATAACTGGAATAAGGCACGTTAGGGGGATAGCCCCTGGTCTCGTACCTAAGGACGACATAGCCAAGCTCATAGCTAAGAAGGTCGCAGGTCCGAGCGTAAAGGAGGGCGACCTCGTAGAGGTAGTGTCTGGCCCCTTCAGGGGGATGCAAGCGCAAGTTGTCAGATACGACCAAGCTAAGGGAGAAGTAGTGTTAAATATTTTAGAATCGGCTTTTCCATTACAAGTAACTATGCCCGTAGATCAAGTTAAGCCCTCGAAGAGGAGTTAAGGTGATAATGTATGCCCAAAAAAACGCTTAAAATAGTAGTTGAAGGTGGTAACGCAAAGCCAGGCCCCCCTCTGGGCCCTACCCTTTCACAGTACAAGCTCAACGTAGGAGAGGTAGTAAAGAAGATAAATGAAGTCACTGCCCAGTTCAAGGGTATGTCAGTTCCAGTCACAATAGAAGTAGACACGGACACGAAGAGCTTCGAGATCAGCGTTGGAATCCCGACCACCACTTCCCTCCTCTTGAGGAAAGCTGGCGCACAAGAGCCGTCAGGAGACCCTATGCACAAGAAAATAGGAAACATCTCCATGGAGGACGTGATTGACGTGGCAATTACTAAGAAACCATCGCTCACCGCTAAGACACTTAGGTCCGCTGTTAAGTCAATACTCGGCACAGCCTATACCATAGGGCTCACAGTGAATGGAAAGAGCCCTAAGGACCTAGTCAAGGAAGTCGAGGAGGGTAAATACGATAACTTATTATCTAAATATGAAGAGAAGTGGGAAAGTAGCTAAAGGTGATTGATCATGCTCGTTCCTCAGGAAAAAATAGCAGAGACAGTTTCCCTGGCCATTTCTGAGCAAAACAACCCAAAGAGGAGTTTCAAGCAGAGCGTGGAACTTATAGTAACGTTTAAGGACCTGGACATAAAGAAGGGAGAGCTAAAGTTAAGGGAAATAGTGGTTTTGCCCAACCCTCCTTCAAAGCCAAAGAAGGTCCTAGTGGTTCCGTCCTTTGAGCAAACCGAGTCCACAAAGAAAGCGGAGCCAGAGGTAATCTTGAGCAAAGAGGAACTCCAGAAGCTAGCTGGACAGAAAAGGGCAGTGAAAAAGTTGGCGTCGCGTAACGACTGGTTCCTCATCTCCCAAGAGTCCATGGCGATCGCAGGAAGAGTTTTGGGACCTGCCCTAGGTCCCAGGGGTAAGTTCCCCACTCCCTTACCTAACTCCTCAGATGTTACTGAGTACGTTCTCAGGTTCAAGAGGTCTACAATTGTCAAGACCAAAGACCAACCACAGACTCAAGTTTTCATAGGCACAGAAGACCAGAAGCCTGAAGCCCTCGCCCAGAACGCTGTTGCAGTACTAAACGCTATAGAGGCCAAGATTAAGGGTCCATCTAACGTAAGAGCTATATACATAAAAACCACAATGGGTAAACCAGTGGAGATCAAGCTGAAGTGATAGCTCATGATGTCCTTACAACAGAGGAAAATCCCCCAGTGGAAAAAGGACGAAGTAAGGGAGCTAACTGAACTCCTTAAGACGTATAATACCGTGCTCATCATAGACCTCAACAAGTTTCCGGCTGATAAGTTCCACGAAATAAGGAAAAAGTTCAGGAAGAACTCGGTCATAAAGGTCTCTAAGAACACCCTATTCAGACTGGCTGCAAAGGAGGCTGGTATTGACGTACCTAAGTTAGACCAATATTTGACCGGAACCAACGGTTTCTTGTTCAGCAACGACAACCCGTTCACACTTGCGCTGAACATAGACAAGTTTAAGCTGAAGAGATACGCAGTTCCAGGAGACGTAGCAGAGGAAGAAGTGGTAATCCCTGCAGGAGACACTGGGATGCCAGCAGGTCCCATACTGAGCACTTTCGGCAAGCTAAAGGTACAGACCAGAGTTCAGGACGGTAAAATAGCAGTAGTAAAGGACACAGTAATAGCCAAACCGGGAGACCCAATCCCGGCTGAGGCAATACCCATACTACAAAAGCTGGGTATAATGCCGGTTTACATAAAGTTGGCAATAAAGGCCGCTTACCACGAAGGGTTAGTAATCCCCAAAGACCAGCTGGTGATCAAAGTAGACGATTACAAGGCCCAAGTGCTAGAGGCCTACAGGAATGCCCTAGGCCTAGGAGTTGAGATTGCGTACCCAGTACCAGAGGTGCTGAAGATAAGCATAACCAAGGCCCAGATGTACTCCTTGAACTTGGCAGGGGAAATAGGTTTCGTGACAAAGGAGACGGCGAGCGTTGTGTTCTCTAAGGCTATGGCCAAAGCCTACGCTCTGGCAGCTGCTATCAACGATAAGGCGAACCTAGGCATACAAGTGGCGCAGAAACCCGCTGCAGCTGAGGAAAAGAAGGAAGCCAAAGAGGAGAAGAAAGAGGAAGAGGAGAAGAAGGGACCAAGCGAAGAAGAACTCGGAGGAGGCTTGTCTTCTCTATTCGGATAACAAAGCTTTTTATACGGTCACCAACTTAACTAAGGTGATAAGATATGGAGTACATATATGCAAGTTTACTATTACACGCGGCAAAGAAGGAGATAACTGAAGAGTCGTTGAAGAACGTCTTAACGGCTGCCGGCGTCCAAGCTGATGACGTAAGGATAAAGGCCGTCGTGGCTGCGTTAAAGGAAGTAAACATAGACGAGGTACTAAAGAACGCTGCGGCCATGCCAGTAGCTGCTGCACCAGCTCCTGCTGCAGCTGAGGAAAAGAAGGAAGCCAAAGAGGAGAAGAAAGAGGAAGAGGAGAAGAAGGGACCAAGCGAAGAAGAGATCGCTGGAGGCTTATCCTCCCTATTCGGCTAAAAAGAGTTCACACTTTTTTATGCATACTTTTTAATTTTCGTTTAGTTACCTTTCTTTCATGCACGTAAGCGAAAGCGAGTACAGGGTCAGGCTGTTCGAAAACAACTACACTAGGAAGATATGCAAGTCGTGCAAGACTCCTTTCTGGACAAAGGACAAAGAGAGAGATAACTGCGCTGACATACCTTGCTCTGACTACGACTTTCTTGACATGAACATTTCCGACCTCAAGCTGAGCGTAAGAGAAGCGAGAAACTTGTTCCTCAACTTCTTTAAAAAGCGTGGCCACGAGGTGATACCCCCTAAGCCCGTGTTGGCAAGGTGGAGGGACGACCTTTACCTAACCATTGCAAGCATAGTGGACTTCCAGCCTCACGTCACCAGTGGACTGGTACCTCCTCCGGCAAACCCCCTGGTAGTGTCCCAGCCCTGCATAAGGCTGGAAGACGTGGACAACGTCGGGGTAACCTTCGGAAGGCACTTGACTACATTTGAAATGGGAGGTCACCACGCCTTCAATTACCCAGATAAGTTCGTGTACTGGAAGGACGAGACAGTGGAGTACGCAAAGGAGTTCTTTACGCAGGAGCTTAAGATACCCGAGGAGCTCTTAAATTTCAAGGAGTCGTGGTGGGAAGGAGGAGGCAACGCTGGCCCTTCCTTTGAGGTCACAGTAGGAGGTCTGGAGCTAGCTACACTAGTGTTCATGCAGTACGAGATAAGGGACGGACAATACGTTCCCTTAAAGCTGAAGATCGTTGACACGGGGTACGGAATAGAGAGAATTGCTTGGTTTACGCAGAAGACGCCCACTTCGTTCCACGCCATATACGGCAACGTGGTCTACACGTTCTTCAAGAAGCTTGGTCAACCCCCGGTCAACGAGGAAATGCTTAAGGTGGCTGCAAAGCTAGCGGGCAGGATAGATACAGACCACCCGGAAACCATAAAGATCCACAGGCAGGAGGTGGCCAGGGCAGTTGGGGAGAAGTACGAGGAAGTAGACCTGGAACTAACTAGGGCAGCTAGGGTGTTCCAAGTACTTGATCACACAAAGACTGTCGCCATGATGCTCGCGGATGGGCTAGTTCCCTCAAGCTCCGGCGAAGGCTACCTGGGGAGGCTACTGATTAGAAGGGCCTTAAGGACGATTAAGATGCTTGGATCCGACGCCAGACTTTCCGAGTTAGTACTAGAACAGATCAACTACTGGGCAGAGGACTTCCCGCAACTCCTAAAGAACAAGGAGTACATCCTTGACGTTATCGAGAACGAGGAAGAGAAGTTCAGGGAGACAGTGAACAGAGCGTCTTCTATAGCCTCTTCCCTGGCAAGGAAACAGGAGATAACTACTGAGGATCTGATCCAGCTTTACGATTCTCAAGGGATACCCCCAGAGTTCGTGGCGGAGGAGCTCAAAAAAAAGGGTAAGGAAGTGCAGATACCGTTTAACTTCTACGCTCTAGTGGCAAAGAGGCATCAGATCTCGCCGATTAAGGGGGAGAAGGAAAAGGCTAAGCTACCTAAAGACGTGGTCGAATTTGCATCTAAGTTGTCCCCTACAAGGAAGCTTTACTACGAGGACCAATACCTCAGGGCATTTGAGGGTAAGGTAGTAGGCGTGTACAAGAACTACTTGGTCACAGACAGGACAGTGTTCTACCCTGAGGGCGGCGGACAGCTGGGAGACAAGGGGGTAATAATTGCAGATAAGGAGAAGTACAATGTCGTAGACACGCAGAAGGTGGGCGATGTAATAGTACACGTACTAGACAGGGAGCCAAAGGTTTCCCCAGGAGATTCTGTAAAGGGGGAGATAGACTGGCAGAGGAGGTATAGGCTAATGAGGCACCACACAACAACACACGTAGTGTTGGCGGCGGCGAAGAAGTTGCTAGGGGATCACGTATGGCAGGCAGGAGCTGAGAAGAGCCCAGAAAAGGCTAGGCTTGACATAACCCACTACAAGATGCTAACCCCAGAGGAAGTGAAGAAGCTAGAGGACATGGCAAACTTCGTCGTAAACGACAGGAGACCCGTGAGGCCCATTGAGATGAACAGGACGGAAGCTGAAATGAAGTTCGGGGTCTCAATATACGAAGGAGGAGTCCCCAATAAGGCTACAATAAGGCTACTCGAGATTAAGGACTGGGACGTGGAAAGTTGTGGAGGCACTCACGTATCCAACACCAGCGAAATAGGGGCAATTAAGATAACCAACGTGGAGAAAATCCAAGACGGTGTAATAAGGCTAGAATACGTAGCTGGAGACATGGTGTCCGACTATGCGAGGAAAGTCGAGGAAAAGGTAAACAAGGTGTCCGAGATCCTAGGAGTGGACCAGAGCCAATTAGAGTTGAGGTTACAGAGGTTCGTTGAGGAAAAGAGGAGGACAGAAGAGCTCCTGAGCGGGTATAGAAGAAAGTACGTAGAGTACCTCCTACAGAACTCGAGCAAGGAGGTATTTGACGGCGTCCAGATACTGGTGCTAAAGGGAGTAGACGACCAGGAGGTCACTAAGGAGGTCATGAGGAGGTTCACGCTAGAGCCCTCCAGGGTAGCTGTTAACTTCTACGGCGTCAACGGCAGGTACGTATTAGAGGTAGCCACGTCCAACGACTTAAAGGTCGACGGGATACTCGAGAACTTGAGGAAGTTGGGGGGAAAGGGAGGAGGAAAAGGAACGTACTGTAACGTGAGCTTTGCTAAGCTCAACGAAAGTGAGGTAATTGACGCTATTAAGCGGGGAATTAAGAGAGGCACTTAAGGACTACAAGTACCTTCTAAACAGGGGCTACAGTAGGGAGGTAGCCCTCAACGTAATTTCCTCAAGGTATTTTTTGAACGAGCTTCAGAGGCTACTCCTTTACAGATGCGTCCACAGCGAGGAAGAGATATCCCAAGTTAGGAAAAAGATGGTACAAGAGAAGGAAGTGGTAATTGACGGCTTTAACGTGGCGATCACCTTGCTCAACGCCATCGACAACGACATGGCCTTCCTATGTGACGATGGGCTAATCCGGGATTTAGGGCTAGGAAAGAAAAAGGGAGACAATAGGGTCCTTGACGTCTTGATACTTTTCTCTGAGTACTGTGAGTGGAAGGGGATCGTGTTTGAGATACTCCTAGATTCACAGGTAAGCCACAGTGGGGAAATAGCAAACGAGCTCAGAAGGAGAGGCATTAGGGCTCTTACCACGACAAAAACGGACAAAGAGGTCATCCTGAGAAACAAGGCTGTAGTAAGCAACGACTTCGTCGTAGCTATGAAGGCCAAGAAGGTAGCAAACCTTCTCCTTGATTTCTTGAAGGACAGCAACATCCCATTGGTCGAGATTAGCTCGTTACTTGGCCGAGAAAACATTTAAAACGGGCTGTTATCTTTATTAAAGGAGTGGACCCGTAGCTCAGCCAGGATAGAGCGCCGGCCTCCTAAGCCACGAAGAGAGCCGGTGGTCGCGGGTTCGAATCCCGCCGGGTCCGCCACACTATTTTGAAACTGCTAGCACAGTAATGCACTCGTGGTGCCTCAGGGGATTGTACGGATTTCGTAATACTACCTTAGAGCAGAAATCGTTATCTCCAAGGAGAAAAACGAAAGTCAGATTTATAAATTCATGGTTTTGAATCTTAGCAAGGGGGCACAAGAAAAGAAGATGTCAGAACAAGCCTCGTTCCAAACTCCTTTCTACACAGAAGATAGAATAATAGGGAAGCATGTTTTTGGGAACCTATATGGCATAGATCCCTCGATACTGAACGACAAGGAATATCTAATGGAACTTGTTCTAGAGGCAGTTAAGATAGCTAAGATGAACCTCGTGGAAGTTAAGGCGTGGAGTTTCGGAGGCAAGAAGGGCGGAGTATCTGTTATAGCGCTCGTGGAAGAGAGCCACATAGCTCTCCATACATGGAACGAGTACAACTACGCTACGCTTGACGTATACACGTGCGGGGAGAACAGTGACCCTCAGGCGGCGTTCAAGTTCATAGTGGACAATCTAAAACCGAGGAAATACCAAGTGTTCTACGCTGATAGGAGTTCAGAGTGAGCTGGGCTCTCTCACAAGTCGAGTTTTTTGGACTCATCATCGAGTTTTTTAATTTGCCAGTGTTTTTATTTTTATCGACAACTGTCTATAGGGGTATAGACAATTGTAGAAAAGTTTTAAAAAACGGCTTCCAGCATAGAAAAGATGGCTAGCGGAATAGTAGGTTGGGGAAGTTACGTTCCTAAATTCAGAGTAAGAGTCGACGAAATAGCCTCAACTTGGGGAAAAGAGCGCGAAGTTGTTAAGACATTGGGGTTTTCCGAAAAGTCCGTCCCGGGCCCAGATGAGGACTCAACTACGATGGCATTTGAGTCCTCAATTAACGCTATTAACAGGGCTAGGGTAAACCCGGAGGAAATAGGAGTAGTACTTTTCGGCTCAGAGTCAAAGGTTTATGCGGTCAAGCCGACTTCCTCTTTCTTAGTGGACGCGCTTGGCATCTCTAATTTCTCCCTCTCAGCAGACTTGGAGTTTGCGTGCAGGGCTGCCTCAGCTGGGCTAAAGATGGCACTCTCGATGGTAGAGGCAGGGCAAGTCAAATACGCTCTAGTTGTGGGCTCTGATACTGCTCAGTCTAACCCTGGTGACGTTTTGGAGTTGGGATCTGGGGCGGCAGCAGTGTCCTTCGTTGTCGGAAGGGCAAACGAGTCCGTCGCTATAGCTGAGGCGGTAGCCTCGTATACCTCTGACACGCCGGACTTTTGGAGGAGGGATGGAATGCCATATCCTCTCCACGGGGAGGCATTCACTGGGGAGCCTGCATACTTTGCCCACATAATCAACGCCGTCAACAAGCTCTTGGAGGAGTCTGGACTAAAGCTGTCTGACTTCGACTACTTCGTTTTCCACCAGCCAAACGGCAAGTTCCCACTTCAAGTTGCCAAAAAGCTGGGCGTACCGGCTGAGAAGGTAAAACAGGGACTCGTCTCCCCGTATATAGGAAACCCTTACAACGCGTCTGCACTTCTTGGCTTTGCCAAGGTACTTGACATGGCCAAGCCCGGACAAAGGATACTGGTAGCTCCCTTCGGTAGCGGGGCTGGAGCGGATGCCTATAGCTTCCTAGTGACCGATAAAGTATTCGAGAGGCAGAAGCTGAGCCCATCGGTAGAGTACTACATACAGAACAAGAAATTAGTAAGCTACTCCACTTACGCTAAGTACACTAACAAGTACAAGGTGTACGAATGATGGAAGTAGTTGTTTCCTCGTATTCAATGATAAGGGTAGACAGGTATTACGAAGCCAGTTTGACTGAACTGGGACTAGCAGCGGCGAAGAGCCTATTCGAGAACCTCAAGGAGAAAGTTGAACCAGACGTCGTGCTGATAGCCAACGGCTACTCTGAGAAGACCGCTAACCAGGTCCTATTGTCCTCAAAGATCACAAGAGCCCTTGGGTTCGGTTCCCCCTCGTTTAGAGTTGAAAGCGGAGACGCAAGTGGAGGAGCCTCTATCTACACTGCTTATAAAATGATCAAGAGCGGTAGCGTAAAGACCGCCCTAATTATTGGGGCAGAGAAGCTATCCGATTTTCCTAGCTCCTATCTTAACGAGATCCTCCTGCAGAACATGGAGGAGGAGTACGAGAGCAGGGTTGGAATACTCCCACAGTCCTATTCGGCACTCAGGATGAAAAGCTACATGAAAAAATACGGCGTCGATTACGACTACTTCGTCAATTGGCCTTACCTTATGCACAAGTACGGTTCCGAAAACCCCTACGCTTACCTAAAGTTCCAGGTTGATAGAGACACTGCAAAGAACTCCCAACTCGTCTCTGAGCCTTTGAGGCTCTTCGATACCGCAGCTAGGGCAGACGGGGTGGCAGCAGTCCTATTGGCGTCGGAGGAGGTAGCGAAGAAAATAGGAGAAGGCGACGTAAAGGTTAAGGAAGTGTCCTCCTCTTCGGGTCACTTGGAGATGGACAGAATCCCAAGCCTAAGGGGAGCATTCGCCAAGATGGGCAAGCCCAAATTCGACTACCTAGAGATCCACGACTCTTATAGCATACAGGCTGCGCTAATACTTGAGGAGCTGGGGTTCACTAGGGGTAGGTCACTGGAGGAAGTAGAGGGAGTACCAGTTAACTTCAGCGGAGGGCTTAAGTCTAGGGGATACCCTGGCGGAGCTACGGGAATATACCAGCTAATAGAGGCCGCAATGCAACTTTCCGGTGACTTTCCAGGGAGGAGGGTCCAAGGAGCAGAGAAGGCACTAGTGGTCTCCACTGACGACTTGGGTTACAGTTCCTTCTTGGCATATCTCTCCAGGTGAGAAAGGATGAAGATCTTCCCACCCCAAGTATGGAGAAACAAGGAAACAATGTACAGGCTAATTGCCACCAAGTGCACCTCATGTGGTAACGTAATGTTCCCAGCCAGAAATGTGTGCAACAAGTGCGGCTCTACTAAGGTCACAAAGGTTAAGCTGTCAGGTAAGGGAACATTGGTTAGTTACACCGTGAACTACCAGTCCATTCCTGGAATGGAAAAGGTGCAGCCAAGCTATATTGGGCTGATAAAGCTCGACGAGGGAATTGAGATCGTGGCACCGCTAACGGACGTAGACGAAAACTTAAGAGACGGAGCTAGAGTTGAGGCCACCATAAGGAGGATTAGAGCAGACTCCACTAATGGTTTAATAGAGTATGGCGTCAAGTTTAGGTTGGTGGAGAATGAGCCAAATAGATGAAATCGTGGAAAAGGTCGTTAAGGGAGAAATTTCCCTACACGAAGTTGACAATTACCTCGAAGCAAACGCCGCCATGGTAGCCAGAAGGTTAGCCCTAGAGAGGATGACGGGAGCGAAGCTACCGTCAATTGGCTCCACGATCATAGACTACGCTGAAGTGAAGGGGAGAAACGCCGAAAACGTGATAGGTGGAGTCCAGGTACCCCTTGGAGTCGCTGGCCCGGTCAAGATAAACGGGGACTACGCTAAGGGAGAATTTTTTCGTCCCATTAGCTACTACTGAAGGAGCTCTAATAGCCAGCGTAAACAGGGGTATGAAGACCCTCAGAGAGGCAGGAGATGTAACTACCAAAATCTTCTTCGACGGAATGGCTAGGGCCCCAGTGTTCAAGTTCAAGTCCATTAGAGACGCCCACGACTTCGTGAAGTGGGTCTACTCGTCCATGGAAAAGATAAGGGAAGTAGCGGAGAGCACAACGTCCCACGGTAAGCTAAAGGACGTCCAAATATTTTCCCTTGCCAACAGCGTGTGGTTAAGGCTAGTGTTTGAGACCGGGGACGCCATGGGGATGAACATGGCCACCTTAGCTTCAGAGGAAGTGTGCAGGTACATTGAGGAGAACTTCAGAGGCGCAAAATGCGTCGCAGTAAGCGGAAATATGTGCAGCGACAAGAAGCAGTCCATGGTAAACAGCGTTTTTGGGAGAGGAAAAACGGTGTCAGCGGAGATAACAATACCCAAGGAGGTAGTGGAGAAAGACCTTCACACTACCGCGGAACTGATCCACGAGGTCAACTTGAGGAAGAACTGGCTGGGGAGCGCAAGGGCTGGAAACGTATTCCAGTTTAACGCTCACTTCGCCAACATAATAGCTGCAATCTTCCTTGCTACAGGGCAGGACATGGCACAAGTTGTGGAAAGTAGCTCTGGCTACACGTGGACTGAGGTAAGAGACGGAGACCTCTACGTGTCTGTGACGTTGACGTCGCTCGAAATAGGCACAGTGGGGGGTGGGACTAGGCTACCGACCCAAAGAGAGGCCTTGAGCATCATGGGCGTTGAGGGGAGCGGTAATCCTCCAGGGGCTAACGCCAAAAAGTTCGCTGAAATCATAGCTGCAGCCGTATTAGCAGGGGAGTTGAACTTGCTTGCCGCTCTGGCAAATAAGGAACTGGGGAGAGCCCACAAGAGACTAGGCAGAAACATAAAAGCTTAATTTGTTTCTTTCCTCTTTTTCCCCATGGATGTTCCTAAGGAACTAGAAAAGGTAATTGAAATAACGAGGGAACAGAACAAGTGGAGGAGGACTGAAACAATAAACCTTATCGCTTCTGAGAACGTCATGAGCCCACTGGCTGAGGCCGTCTACATGAGCGACTTCATGTCAAGGTACGCTGAGGGAAAGCCGTACAAGAGGTATTACCAAGGGACTAAGTACGTTGACGAAATAGAGACGATGACCATGGACCTAATAAACGAGATTACCCCCAGTAAGTACTCCGACTTAAGAGCAACAAGTGGGACAATTGCCAACGCAGCTGTCTTCAGGGTTCTGGCGAATCCAGGGGATAAGGCCCTAATAACCAGGGTGCAGGCCGGGGCTCATGTTAGCCACACTAAGTATGGAACTCTTGGCGCCTTGGGAATAGAGCACATAGAAATGCCCTTTGACGTTGACAAGATGAACGTAGACGTAGACAAGGCAGTGAAGATGATCGAAGAAATAAAGCCCAAGTTTGTAGTCCTTGGAGCTAGCCTCTTCCTCTTCCCACACCCTACCAAGGAACTAGCTGACGCGACCCATTCCGTCAACGCAAAGCTAGTGTACGACACTGCCCACGTTTATGGGTTAGTGGTTGGAAAGGTATGGCCAAACCCCCTGGAAGATGGAGCCGACGTCGTGACAGCGTCGACTCACAAGACCTTCCCAGGGCCCCAGGGAGGACTGTTGGTTACCAACGACGAGGAGTTGTATAAACAAGTATCTAGGACGATCTTCCCGTGGTTTGTAAGCAACCACCACCTACACAGGCTCCCGGCAACAGCCGTTACTGCGATAGAAATGAAGTACTTTGGGAAGGACTACGCAAGCCAAATAGTCAAGAACGCTAAGGCCTTGGCGACGGCCCTAGTGGAGAGGGGGTTCAAGGTGATCGCTGAACATCTGGGCTTCACTAAGAGCCACCAGATAGCAGTAGACGTGAAGAACTTCGGTGGAGGAGCTAAAGTAGCAAAGATGCTTGAAAACGTCAACATAATCGTTAACAAGAACCTCCTTCCCTATGACCCTCCCGAAGCTGTAAACGACCCAAGCGGTATAAGGATAGGAGTCCAGGAGATGACAAGGTACGGAATGAAGGAAGGGGAAATGGAGGAGATAGCTGAGCTCATGAAACAGACAGTAGAAGGAAAGAACCCCGAGGAAATAAAGAGAAAGGTCTTGGAGCTTAGGAGCAAGTTCCTTGACGTGAAATACGCCTTCAACGTCGACCTGAAGTCCTCAAAGACTATACCATTGATCATCTGACAGTTATGACTGTGATGGGGGCATTAACTACTATTGACAACGCCGTAGAGCCTATGTTAATGTCGCTGTTTACTGATGTACCCCTGGCCCCCAGTATTACGGCATCGTATGTGTCCTCAGAAATTGCCTTCAGTATCTCGTTAGCTACGCTGGAATCCTTTCCCGCGTTAACCACCTTGAGCTCGTACTCTATCTTATTGCCAATCCTTTCCTCCACCTTTTTCTTTATGACCTCAGCGTCGTCGCAGTTATGGCACACATAGATCACCGTAACCTTAGAGCCGTATCTCAAGCTGAAGTCCTCAGCTAGGTCCAGCGCCCTCATGCTGTTCTCTGATCCGTCGATAGGCACTAGCACTCTCCTAAACCATAAGCTTACCTTGTAGGTAGGCTCGTAGGTCATATTAGGTATCCCCCAATTATTCCGAGGGTCTTATTAGTGGTACTAATGGACTCCCCCGCCGGTATGCCGTGTATTGCCCTTATCGCGTCAACGTTCTCTGGGACTACTATGGATTCCTGGTGTACGGCATAAGTTAAGATTAGTTCGTTTCCGTTGACGTAGACGGAGTCCTCAAACACAACTACCTCCTTTATGTCGTTCCTTGCCCTACCTAAGTCCCTTGCAACCTCTATTACCTCGGCAGTGGAGGAAACCTTCGACTTAGGACTAACCATCACTATCCTTGGAGTGTTGAGCAACACGTTGATGACGTCTTCCTTGCTTACCTTTTCCTTAAAGGTAACGTTCAAGGAGTGGACGTGCATTAGCGTTGTGGGGGCTATCACAGCGGTGGTAATTATGTTGAGGTCCTTCAGCACGGTGTTCACGTCCTTTGCGTGATGACTTGGTACAGAAGCTGGATCTAACACTAGGGAGTTTATGGGACCCCTCTTGATCTCTTTAGGGTCCGCTGCCCTCCTAATTATAGTAGCCCTTACCTTCTCTACCTTTCCAACCTTGGAGAGGGTGCAGATGGTCCTCAGTAACGCGGTGGTGTTACACGAAACTACCCTAATGTACTTCCTCCCTATGCCCTCGTCGTAGTTGCATAGCGAGGAGAAGGATACCTCTGCTACGTTTGGCTTCTCTCCCCCTTGGAATATGGCTCTTTTACCTTGAGATTCGTAAAGTGGTTTGTATTCTGCGCCCACGCCGTTAGGGGTGGCGTCAACTACGACGTCCGCAAGCTTCACCATGTCTTGTATGGTGCCCTCCACTCTGATCCCCGACTCCTCGAACTTCTTCAGTGAATCCTCTGGGGCGAAAATCCTAATCCCCTTCCTTTGCGCAATTATTGCTTCTGCGTTTGGGCTAGTCTTCCCTACCCCTATAAGTTGCATGTCTGGCTGTAGCATTACTGCTTCTGCTACCCTCTTACCTATCGTCCCGTAACCGTTTACGGCTACCCTTATCATACTTTCATCCCCTAACTTGAAATTGAGAGAGCCTCTAAGGCTGGTAGCTTTTCGCCGGCCAAGAATAAAAGCAGTGCTCCTCCCCCAGTAGAGACGTGTACTTTGGAGGAGTTTACGTTAGCGTTGCCCAACACGCTTATCATGTGGCCTCCACCTATGATCAAGTACCCTGGGCTCTCAAGGGCGTCCTCGAGCAACTTCTTACTCCCCTCACTGAACCTCTCATCCTCTATCACACCCATTGGCCCCCTCATTACTATGACCTTAGCCTCCTTAATGAAGGAGGAATATATCCCTACCGTTGTGCTGCCTATGTCCTTTATAACCCCAGTTATCCTGTTTACTGGCTCCTCCATCACGTTGCCGTCTTTCTCCACCTTGAAGTCCACTGGGATCTCTATCGGACCCCCTGCAAGGAGTATCTTCCTTGCCCTGGGGACTAGGGATAGGATGCCTAGCTTTTCTAGGACTTTCATGTTCTCCTTCCCTATGTCCAGGCCCTTAGCCACGGCGAAGAGCTCGGCTATAAGCCCTCCAGTTAGGATCCTGTCGGCCATCCTCTTCTTCACCAAGTTCTCTATAATCCTCACGCTGTCCAAGACCTTCCCGCCTCCCAAGACGAAGACCTTGGGGTAGTCCTCGGGGTTGAATATCTTAGCCAACGCAAATATCTCCCTTTCCATGAGTCTGCCCGCACTCGACTTGAGCACGACCGGAAAACCGACTAGACTTGCTTGGCTTCTGTGGGCAGTGGCAAAGGCGTCGTTAACGTAACCGTCGAAAAGGGGAGAAAGCCTCCTAACCAAGTAGGACTTGGCGTGCTGTGCCGGGGAGGCTTCTATTAGCTCCTCTGATACGAACCTCACGTTGTCTAGAAGTATTACGTCGCCTTTGCCCATCTTTTTTATCCTCTCCCTAGCGTATGGCCCCATCACATCCTCCACGAACTCAACGTTGGTCTCTAGGTACTTGGAGAGCACCTCAGCGTGTTCCCTCAAAGAGACGAAATCGTCATCTCCTGGCCTCCCCTGATGGGAGATGAGGACTACAGAATTGCCTCGCTGGACGAGCTCCTTGATGGTGCTGTTGTACGCCCTAAGTCTGGAATCGTCGAGGAGCTTCCCCGTCTTAGGGTCTATTGGGGAGTTGACGTCTATTCTCACCAGTACTTTCTTGGCTGAAAAATCCACGTCGTCTAAGGTGGGAATTGCGAGGTCGTTTATTTTAATCACCAAATAAATCCCCGCTATATTTTAGCTAGATATAGAATTTTAATATTACTGGGGGCTTTTTGTACGTGCACAGAAGTCTTTAAACCCGTGAGGAGAGAGAGGCATTCCGATAAATACGGGCGCTTCCAAATACGTAAAATAGGCCCTTAGTAGCTAAGACTCGAGATAAACGGACCTAAACTCCTTCCCTCTACCATAATGAGTTTGCCTTTGAGATTTGTGCCTTGAAATCTCTGTGACTCGTGTATTACGCCGTTATAGCTCTCCTTATCCATAAAAACTCGCAAATAACTCGTTAAGTTTTGGCTTTATTTCCTATTATACTCATAGTTGGCTTTTATTTTCTTGATAGTGTAAGATTTGTTCGAGGAAACAATTAGCAACATTAACGAATATAATAAGAGAAAGGCCTAAAGTACTCCTGAATTTACTACTTCAGTTATCTGTAGCCGTGTGTGGACAACAATTTGGTTGTTTTGGTATTTGGTTGTTTTGATATAAAGTTGAATTTTATGGAGATAAATAAAATTGTAGCTCACACATATAGTGCCATTACATAGGTATAAAAATATCAATTACGTTCAGCCTATCGATGAATTAGATTTCACTAGATCTCTGACCTACTCCCCTCCCTGCGAGGGTTCTGCCTAGGTCTAAGGCGTTACTCCCCCTTAAGGGAGATACTCCGTGATGTGAAGAGAAAGGAAAGAGCCAAAGCGTTGACAATCTTCTTCACTCCTAGTTTCACGATGTTTAACGCTCCGCTAACGTCGCTGTGAAGTTTACGACACCCCTTGGGATTTCTGTCAACCTTAACGCCGTGATACGCGTAGAGCCGCGAAGTGTTATGCTCAATCACTAGGTACGTCTTTACGCCGTGCTCGTAAAACTTGTTCGCTAATGCGCCATCTTGCGAAAAGACCAAATTTGAAGTGAGCTTGTTACCATCCTAGAAATGAAGTAAGGATAGCCCAAGTAAACTGTGGAGACGCCGAGAGACCACAAAGAGTTAGCCAAGTGAGATGCTAAAGTTCTGTAAATGATGAAGCCTAGGTGAATCTTCGAGAAAAGCCTTTTCCTTTCCCTCAGTACTTCTTCCTTAGCGTTTAATTCATTAACCTTCTCAGCCTAGCTCTTCAGCTCGTCGAGTTCGCGATCCTCTCCTGAAAAGTAGAAGTTCGCTCTTAACTGCTGAACCCCTATAAAATAGAACAGTACGTTCTCAACAACGACAGTAGCCAACGCGTTTACGCCAAGGTCAATAGAGGCTACTCTGTCACCTTTAGGCTTCTCAACTGAATCTTTTCTCTTTCGCCGTGGACGACGAGAGAGTCCTTCATTGGCTTACCGCTCTTCTTTGCTACAGTCCTACCAACGTCAACGAAATGTGGGCGTAAAAGTTGTTATCTTCAACGTGAATCTCCAGCCTACCTTGTACTCCAAACCACCTTAACCTACCTTCAAAGGGCATCTTCATTTCCCAATCCTTCAGAGAGATGACGCGTTTTTCCTCGTCAACTTCGTAGCGATCTTGCCTAACTACTAGGATTAATTTCCTCTTACCGCCTTCCAATAGCTTGGCGATAAGACGTGATTCACGAACGGTAGGTCTTTCTTTAGTAAGGAGAAGAAGGACGACCAAGTTGTTCTTCTGTAAAACTGCTTGAGCGTTAACTCCTAGAACCTTCTTGTACTTCTCCCACGCGTCATTGAGGTCCACTTTCTTTTCTTGATTGTTGTCTATCGTAGTTAATCTCGTTCCACAGCTTTGCTGTTGCGTCTGCCAACTTCCTCAATTTCCTCTGTTTACCCACTAGGGAAGAGCCTCACAACTGCGGTTTTGACGCTTCCGGCATTGCGGGAGTAATCTGGCTCCTCATCTTTAGTTCACCAAAGAAAGTTCCATAAAAGGAAATCGTTTTCATGTTAAAACCTTAACCCGCCAAGCGAGGTTTGTCTTATTACTTATCAGACCCAGTATTAATTAGATAGGAAATCAAGTTCAATATTATATAAAAATTTTTCTCTGTTTTCTTTTAAATTTAACGCATTGTTATATTAAAAATAGATCATACTTTAAACATGAATCCTTTTATTTCGTGAATAAAGAGATCCGTGTATCATAAAAACTTTTTAAGGAAAAAAAGGTTGACTATATAAATAAAAATGAAATGAAGTATCTCCACAAAGTTATGGGGTTGTTGGGGGTGTTTGCCATCTTAATATTATCTCAATTAGCGACGACTATAACAAATGCAAGCACGGGAACCACAAATCCCCCTATAGAAACACAGAATGTTAGAACCGTGATTTCAACATGTTGGGCTGTATACAACGGCAGTAATCCACATCATATAACTGAAGATAGACTAAACGTATATTACGCGAATGGTACTCATATTACGGGATCTGGCGTAACGCAGTTGCCCATAATTGTGGTTAATTTTGGAAGTGTAGCGGCTAACGGATGTTGGTATGAAGATGACGGTGGGCTGTCTGATCCTAATGGACCTACGATGGTTCAGTACATAAACATTACTAAATTACCGCCTAATACTTTTATCTATTGCGTATATCCAAGTGGCTATTGGGAATGCGACATGACTGGAAGTGTTACTACAACTGCAACTGCAAAGGTAGCGATTAATGTATTCAATTCATTTAGTGGTTGTATTACTTCAAGTGTCGCAGAAACATATTATGTCTATAGACTTGAAGGTCAAACGTATTTGCCACCGGGTGCTAATATGAATTATTTTATGGAGTGGAAGTGGGCTATCAATCAGTCTGGCCCCAATCCAGTAGCACAGACTGATTGGATATGGCCTACAAATACAATTATATTAACACCTGCTGCAGAGGGGTCAAATGGCTACTATTCTAATGCATATCCAATTCAATTTGTAGTAATGACAATTGGGCATTACTGGGAGACCGCCTTCCCTCGGAGTGAGGCATGTGTTGGTGTGGGATGTGGTGTGGGATGGGAGGTTTGTTTACCTGTGGGGTCTGTTTAGGTTAGGTGGGTGATTTGTTTATGAACACCTGGAAAACAGTCTCGTTAATATTAATTGCAGTAGTAGTTGTTGAGAGTGCCTTCCTATATAGTGTTGTCCAAAAAGTTACGGGCCATTCATTTAATGTTTCTGAACTTAATAGCCCTGCTTTCGCTTCTGTTCCTCACTACATTCAACCGCCTGTAGTAGGTAACTATTCCTTCATAATAAAAAATGGAATCAAGTTCTACTATTTTAACACTAGCAATTATACCCTAGTTACAGCTTTTGTCTTACTAAACTTATCTAAAGTTAAAGCAATGAAGGATTGGTTCTTACTTTACGTACCAATAGATGAAATGAGTACAGTACCAAGTGCGTTCTTTAATACTCCTCTAGCTAATGTGTCAATCGTAAATGATACAGTATTCTATGAGGACGGTTCTAGTTATCTCACCTTCGGAGTAAAAATTAAAATGCTTACAATAAACGAAATTTCTGGAGGAAAAGTAACATTCCTACTTCGTGGCCCACCAAAATCGGCTGCTGCATTAAATACTCTATTACTCAATACCGATCTAGTCGTAGTATTTAAGCTCTTAAATCAGTCAGTAATGCAAATGGAGTTTTACGTGATTCCTACAATAGATTTATACTTTCCCCCCAACGATTAAGGTAATTGTTTTTCTTTTTTACCATTTTTCTACGATGCTTTCTCCTTAAGCGATATAGCTTTCTATATGTCACGGGCCTTCGGTTTTTAGTCTGTAACTATAGCAACTATATATTGCATGAAGGCGGTATGGCCAAGATTGTAATACCCTGAATGGATAGAAGGATGAACTATTATCTATCCAGGAACTATAACGACGCCATTGTGGTAAGTAATGGAGGTATTAATCTATATTCACTTGCCAATTCACTAAATAAGTTTGAGCATAATGTAAATAAGGTAATAATCTTACTGCATCCGACTGTAGAGCTATGAAAGTAGCGTTTTCTGCCTTGAAGGATGTGCGGTCATAGTGCCGTTATGAAGGTAAAGTTTGTCGATACATTTTGCACTATTAGGAAGGGACACGTAGGAATATTTTAACTGGGTAATTATTGCGTTCATAAGAATACAATAAATCAAATTACATGGAAGTGATTTACTATGACGTTTTTATCCATATGGCGTCACTATATCCACACATCTTGAAGGAGGGAAAAAGCTTATTTCCTGTTATCGAAGAAGGTCTCATGAAATGGTTTAGAGGCAAAGACTTTAACATTCTTTCTGACCTGGAAAGACTAAACCTAACGTTACAGACTCGTAGAGCAGAAGAGGTATTTAAGGACATTGAAGTAGAGGCTAAGCTCAGTTCTACGCTCTCTGGGAACGACTTGATATCTCCATCTATTACGAGCAAGCTCTTCCCAGGACGTCCTCTGATAAATAAGAAGACAAACCTCGCCTTTTAAGCGGGGTTATCCTTACTTCATCTCTCAGGATAAGGGTAACAAGCTCACTTCAAATTTGGTCTTTTCGCAAGTTGGCGCATTAGTGAACAAACTCCACGAGTACGGCGTAAAGACGTACCTAGTGATTGAGTACAATACTTCACGGCTCTGCGCTTACCATAACGTTAAAGTAAAGAGAAGGCCTAGAGGGTCGTTAACTGTACTTTTGGCCATAAACTTCGTAGCGATGTTAATGGTGCACTAAACATTATGAAACTAGGAGTGAAGAAAATTGTCAACGCTTTGAGAAAACCTCTTTCCTTTCTCTTCACATCACGGAGTATCTCCCTTAAAGGGGAGTAACGCCTTAGACCTATGCAGAACCCTCGTAGGGCACGGAGTAGGTAAGCCTTGCCCACCCAAGCGTCTTCTTGCACACTGACGTGTATTCTCTTCGCCGTGGAAGTTTTTGCCTTATTTTATAAATTTAATAACGCCATTGTCTCTATCTAACTCATGGAGTATAACGTAAAGGACCTCTCGTTAGCCGAACAAGGGAGAAAACAGATTGAATGGGCGGAAATCCACATGCCTGCGTTAATGAGCATAAGGAAAGAGTTTGCCGAGTCCAAACCCCTTAAGGGCATAAGGATAGCTGCCGTTCTCCACGTCACAAAAGAGACGGCAGCTTTAGTGAGGACGCTTAAAGAGGCAGGTGCGGAGGTCTGGCTTGCGGGGAGTAACCCTCTCTCTACTCAAGACGACGTGGCAGCTTCCCTAGTGAAGCATGACGGTATACATGTCTTTGCGTGGAAAGGGGAAAGCGAGAAGGAGTATTACGATAATATTGAGGCGATAATTAAGCCCGAGCCAAACGTGGTCATGGACGACGGGGCCGACCTACACGCCGTGATCCACGAGAAACACAGGGACTTAAAGATCTTGGGGGGCACAGAGGAGACTACCACTGGGGTGGTTAGGCTCAAGACAATGGAGGAGCAGGGCGTACTGTTCTATCCAGTGATCGCTGTAAACAACGCCTTTACCAAGTACCTCTTCGACAATAGATTTGGCACTGGGCAGAGCGCCATAGACGGACTTCTTAGGGCTACCAACGTACTCATTGCAGGGAAGGTGGCTGTAGTAGCTGGGTACGGCTGGGTAGGGAGAGGGATAGCCTCTAGGCTGAGGGGCATGGGTGCTAGGGTGATTGTGGTAGAGGTAAGCCCTCTTAGGGCTCTTGAGGCGCTTATGGACGGCTTTGACGTAATGCCGATGAAGGAGGCGGCAAAGGTAGGGGACATCTTCATTACTGCCACTGGGAACATAAACGTGATATCCAGGGAGCACTTCCCCTTAATGAAAAGCGGGGCTATACTGGCCAACGCAGGGCACTTCAACGTCGAAATAGACGTAAAGGGGCTTAAGGAGATGGCCGTGTCTTCTAGGACAATAAGGCCCTATACTGAGGAGTACACGTTACCCAACGGGAACAAGCTCTACCTCCTGGCAGAGGGACGTTTAGTGAACTTGGCGGCAGCTGAAGGACACCCAAGCGAGGTAATGGACCTCAGCTTTTCTAACCAAGCGCTATCCGTTAAGTACATAGTGGAGAACAGGGGCAAGCTCGAGAGGAAGGTCTACAACGTACCATCTGAGATCGATGAAAGGGTGGCCTACCTCAAGCTGAAGGGAATGGGAATCGAAATAGAATCCATGACAGAGGAGCAGAAGGAGTACGCCAAGCAGTGGAAATACGGCACTTGATGGCCTGCACAACTCTTATAAAGGATAACTTTTTAGAAGATTAATGGTGGGCCCGTAGCTCAGCTAGGTAGAGCGCTCGGCTCATATGCTGGGCTGAGAGACCGAGTGGTCGAGGGTTCAAATCCCTCCGGGCCCACCTATACGGTAATTTTAAAATCCATACTCTTTAGTGGATTTAGACCCATATGTTTAAGGACAAGGATTTTCTCTATATAGAATACGTTGCCAAGATCAAAGACACTAACGAGGTAATTGACACAACGATGGAAGAGGAGGCAAAAAAGGCCAACATCTACAACCCGGACAAGAAGTACGGACCTCAGCTGGTTATTCTGGGCGAACACAGGGTAATCAAGGGACTAGAGGAGGCCCTCTACAACATGAACCTTAACGAGGAGAAGGTTATAGAAGTGCCCCCAGAAAAGGCTTACGGCGAGAGGGATCCCAGCAAGGTAAAGATTCTCTCGCTGGGAGAGGTGAAGAGGCAGGGGATAAACCCCTACCCTAACATGCTGGTGAGGCTTCAAGACGGTTCGCTTGCCACCGTGAAGAGCGTCAGTGGTGGGAGGGTCATCCTAGACCTCAATCACCCGTACGCTGGGAAGACGATAGTCTACCAGGTTAAGGTCGTTAAGCAATTGACTGACGAGAAGGAGAAAATAAACGCCCTAATGGAGAGATGGTTCGGGAGCAATCCCAAGTTGACGCTGGAGCTATCTGAGGACAAGAAGAGCGTTAACTTCGCCGTCTCTAAGGAGATATTCCTCCTCGAGGACATACAAATGAGGAAGTTCATGTTGGCTAAGGACATTATAACTTTTGTATTGCCGGAGTCAGCTGTGAGCTTTGTAGAGAAGTACGACAAGTCCGTTTTCTGATCATTCGATAACTCCCGTCTCTCTTGCTATTTTTTCCGCGGAGCTCCACGTTAATCCGCGATCTCCGAGTATAGTGTACCTTTCTGGCCTAATTGTATGGGCTATGGTTAAAGCCTTTATAATTACCTCGTCGGGTATTCCCAACTCTTTGGCTGTAAGCGGGAAGTCTATCCTCTTTAGGGCCCTCTTTATCTCCTTCCAGTTGATGCCATGGATGTAGGCCATCATAATAGTACCCACTCCAACTAGCTCCCCATGTAATGCAGGCCCTGGGTATAGCATTTCGACTGCGTGGGCGAACAAGTGCTCAGAACCGCTAGCTGGTCTAGTGCTTCCGGCCATTCCCATTGCTACACCACTACTTATTAAGGCCTCCATGAGTAGCCTTACTCCGTACTTCAAGTCCCTGTTTATGATCCTCGTACAGCTCAGCCCGTGCTTTGCAGATAGAATGGCCAAGGACGCTGTGTAATCCCCGTAATATTCTCCCCTGAGCTTTGAGGCAAGCCTCCAGTCCCTTACAGCTACGATTTTCCCAATTATGTCCCCTATGCCCGCGTTTATGAGCCTTCTGGGCGCAGAGCTCAACACATCTATGTCAGCTATTATGGCTATTGGTCCCTTTGCCTTAACTGAGACGGGTTTCCCAAGTCCCCTAATTGAGGCAAAAGGAGAAGTTATTCCGTCGTGGGAAGGAGCGGTTGGGACGCTTACGAAGTCCTGGTTTAGCCTAAAGGCTACATACTTGGCCACGTCAATGCTCTTCCCCCCGCCCACGCCAATTATGCTTCCAGATCTGAGCTTTTTTGAGAACTCCTCCACCCTAGTCACCTCGTCCATGTTTGCCTCCTCTATTTCAACTACCTCTACGCTCTTGTCCCCTATCTTGTCCAAGATTTTGCTTACGACTGTCTTCCTAACGCTGGGACCTGTGACTATGAGAAAGGGCGCGGGCAAGTTGAGTTGTTCGAAGTACTCGTCTATTTTGTTGATAATACCATTGCCCACGTAGATCCTCTTTGGCAGGTCAATTATGTGTTCGTTGCTTTCCATACATTAAAAGACAAGTTTTAAATATTAAAGAGTGAGGATTGTATTTGTTGATCTCTACTTCTCGGTGAGTGTAGTGTCTAATAGTAGGTTAACAATAATACAGTCCATATACACTGGCATACCAAGGGACGCTCAGATAACGAGGATAGAATTTGAAGGACCAGAGATAGCGGTATACGTAAAGAACCCCTCGTTCCTCTCGGGGAACATGGACGCCGTTAAGAAAATAGCTAAGGAGATAAAGAAGAGGATTGTAATAAAGGCCGATAGCTCGATCAGGAAGGACAAAAAGGAGGCTATGGAGATCATAAAGAACATTGTACCTCAGGAGGCGCAGATAGTCGACATAAAGTTTGACGAGGACCTCGGCGAGGTCCTAATAAAGGCAAAGAGGCCGGGGTTAGTAATCGGAAAAGGGGGAACAATCCAACAAAGGATATTCCTAGAGACCTTTTGGAGGCCTGTTATAGTAAGGGAACCGCCGATAAAGTCAAAGACCGTTGAGAGCATAATAACCCACATATACAACGAGACGGAGTACAGATCGAAGATCCTCAAGACCTTCGGCGAGAGAATACACAGGGAGGTAATATACAAGGACAGGTACGTTAGAATCACAGCGCTAGGGGCCTTCCAGGAGATAGGGAGGTCTGCGGTGTTGGTGGAGACCCAAGAGAGCAGGGTCTTGCTGGACACCGGTGTGAACCCCAGCGTCAGCTTTGGGGAGAGGATGTACCCTAAGCTCGACATAGATCAGCTGAGGCTAGAGGATCTGGACGCAGTAGTGGTAACCCACGCGCACCTGGACCACTGCGGAATGGTTCCATACCTCTTCAAGTACGGCTACGAAGGTCCAGTCTACGTGACCCCTCCCACTAGGGATGTGATGGCGTTGATGCAGTTGGATCTACTTGACGTTGCAGAGAAGGAGGGAAGGCCACTGCCCTACTCGGCAAAGGAGGTTAGAAAAGAACTTCTCCACACAATAACGCTGGACTATGAGGAAGTGACGGACATAGCCCCCGATGTCAGGCTAACTTTCTACAACGCTGGCCACATCCTTGGCTCCGCCATGGCCCACCTTCACATAGGCGACGGCCTACACAACATAGTATACACTGGGGACTTTAAGTACGCTAGGACAAGGCTCTTGGATAGGGCTACAAGCGAGTTCCCTAAGGTAGACACCATAATAATGGAAACCACCTACGGTGCCCAGACCCAGACAAGTAGGGAGGAATCGGAGGAGGAACTAGTGAGAGTAATCCAAAACACGATAAACAGGGGAGGGAAAGTACTCATCCCCGTACTTGCCGTTGGAAGGGGTCAAGAGATGATGCTCGTAATAAACGACGCCATGAAGAACAAGAAGATACCTGAGGTACCCGTTTACGTGACAGGGCTATTCGACGAGGTAACTGCAATACACACCGCTTACCCAGAGTGGCTCAGCAGGGAAGTCAGGGACTCGATCCTGTACAGAGACGAGAACCCGTTTGTGTCAGACGTGTTCAAGAGGATAGAAGGCTACAGGGAGGACATAGCGCAGGGAGAGCCATCAATAATTCTAGCTACTTCTGGAATGCTCAACGGCGGGCCTGCAGTGGAGTTCTTTAAGGCGTTGGCTCCAGACCCCAGGAACTCGATAGTCTTCGTAAGCTATCAAGCCGAGGGGACGTTGGGTAGGAAGGTAAGAGACGGGGCCAGCGAGGTCCAAGTGATAAACAGGGACGGAAGGGTAGAGAACATAACGATAAGGATGGAGAGGTACGCAATCGACGGATTCTCAGGACACTCTGACAGGAGGCAGCTGCTTAATTTCCTCAGGGATCTAACACCAAAGCCTAGGAACATTGTGCTTAACCACGGCGAGGCCTCCTCCATAAGGGCATTTATGAGGATTATTGAAAACCCAAGGGAGAAGGAGAGGCTGGGGATAAAGAACTCCAACATCCACGCGCCCAGTATACTGGACAGCTTAAGGGTAACTTGACATAAAAACGCAAGGGCTTGGTGATTCTGAAGACGCAGTGCGATGACCTAGGCGATAATGTACCTCTGTGGGACTCGAAAGCCCGCTAGGAAAAGCGCGATTAGGTTATCGATTCAAGGTCTACAAAAGGTTAGATAAACGGGCTGGGCTTGAGCTGAACGTATGTATTTATAAAGGTTCTAAGGTTCGAGGCTAGCTATAAGGCGTAGTAAACGAGGATTGTGACATAAAGGAAAACATGTATCCTAGTGGTTTCCATAAACTCGTTTTATTACGGCAAGAATACTGGAGACAGTAACGTATAAAGACTAGGCGGAGAAGCCCCTATGTTTATAGGCCAATAGCTTTGTTCGGTCTCTACGGCTATAGAGCCAGTCGAGAATGCAATGACGCGAAAGACTTTGAGAAAGCTTTTTATTCCATCTTGACGTTAGATTACTAGCGGTGTCCCGCCGTAGCTCAGCCCGGTTTAGAGCGCCCGGCTGTAGGTAGGTTAGCGGTCACCGGGTGGTCCGGGGTTCAAGTCCCCGCGGCGGGACTTTGATTGTCAAATAATTTATAAATCACCTATCTATCTTATCGAATAGGTGATACTTTGGCAGAAACCGCACACAAGCTTCTAGCTGAATCCCTAGGTAGCGTAGTCTTAGTAAAGCTAAAGGGCAGTAAGGAAGTAAGGGGCACTTTAAGGAGTTACGACCAGCACATGAACCTAGTCCTCTCAGACTCGGAGGAGATCCAGGCAGACGGTAGCGGAAAGAAGATAGGAACTATAGTAATAAGGGGGGACAACGTAATATTAATCTCCCCTATACAGTAATAAAAGGTGTTAGGCAGTGAAGGGCACTCCTTCGTTCGGTAAAATGAACAACAGCTACACTCACATCAGGTGCAGAAGGTGCGGTAGGCACTCGTACAACGTGGCCAAGCACTACTGCGCTGCTTGCGGATTCGGGAGGTCAAAGAAGATCAGGAGGTACTCCTGGCAGAACAAAAAGGTGAATGGGGTAAGACTAGTATAATGCAAATGGGTTGGAGTTGGCATATAGAGTGGCAAAGCTACTCCGAGTTCCACGGACATTTAATAGAGAGGGTAATTGAGGACATAAAGTCTCCATACCAAAGGGTAATGGTTGCGGAGCTCACTAAGTTTGGAAAGACGTTAATCATAGACGGAAAGATCCAGTCCACCGTATACGACGAGTTTATCTACCACGAAACTCTCGTTCACCCACTTCTACTTAGTATAAGGGCTCCAGAGGACGTCCTGATATTAGGCGGAGGAGAGGGCGCTACCCTGAGAGAAGTGCTCAAGCACAAGAGTGTAAAGAAGGCAGTTATGGTGGACATAGACCAAGAGGTTGTAAACTTCGCCAAGAAGTACCTTCAGGAGTGGCACAGAGGGTCCTTTGACGATCCAAGGGTTTCTGTGGTGATCTCCGACGCTTATCACTACGTAATGAACGCTAAGGACAAGTTTGACGCGGTAATAATGGACTTGACGGACCCTATACTTGGCAACTCCTCGTATAAGCTTTACACAAAGGAGTATTACGAGAAGGTTAAGGGGCTAATAAAGCCAGGAGGTGGGATGGTAACTCAAGCTACCTCGCCTTCCTTTAACACCGAGTCCTTTACCGTGATTTACAATACGTTAAAGCAGGTATTCCAATTTGCAGTAGCATCCATAGTTTACGTTCCGGCCTTTGACGGCCTATGGGGCTTCGTGTACGCCTCGGATTACGTAAATCCCCTTGATCTCCTAAAGGAGGATCTAGACAAGAAGATAAGGGAGAGAATAAACGGCGACTTAAGGTTTTACGACGCCGAGACCCACAGGATGATATTCAGTATTCCAAAGTACATAAGGAACGAGATGCTGAGGCAGAAAAGGGTATCCACAGAGAGCGAGCCCATTTACATACCAACGTGACGTAATTTTTTTAATCGGCGTGTACTACATATTGATTGTGCCGGGGTGCCCGAGCGGACCAAGGGGGTGGGCTCGAGACCTCAGACGGGTTACCCACTGTCCTTAGTAGGACACACGGGTTCGAATCCCGTCCCCGGCGCGGTGCGGGGATGCCCGAGCATGGTCAAAGGGGGTAGGTTCAGGCCCTACTGGCGAAGGCCTGCGTGGGTTCGAGTCCCACTCCCCGCACCTACTTCTTATGAGAGAGACGTTTACGGTGAGCTAAGAGCCGTTAAAGCTTTCGCATTTTCAAGAGGTGTCGTCGTTTTTCCATTGACCATAATACAATGAATTAAAATGTCGAAAGAGAAGACGAGTTATAAATACGGCGACTACATTATACGTGAGAGGGAAGGTCGATATTAGGTGTATAAGCTAGAGAACGTGGACGGTGAGATGAAGGAAACTTTACGTAGGCCCCTTAATTGACGTCGTTAAGACTAACGTTAAATTGAAAAATAGCAGTGGGGGGTCTTAGGGTGTATCCCACTAACCCCGCATGGGCCCGCTGGGATTTGAACCCAGGATTACTGCCGTGTCAGGGCAGCGTCCTAACCAGGCTAGACGACGGGCCCTTCATTATTCTATCAATGTCAAAGGCTTATAAGATTAATTAGCTATCTGCGTTCTTCAAAAAGACCTTAGGGAACTAGCTCGATGTCCCCTTAATTTCGTCAATAAGAGACGTTGGGCCTATCAAGAAGAACTAGAAATTCTGAAACTTGAATGATAAATAGCTTATTACAATAACGCGAAACGATCACTTGAAGTCCATATCTCAACCGACAGTATAATTGGTGCGGGGAGTGGGACTCGAACCCACGCAGGCCTTCGCCAGCGGATCTCCTAGCGGGCTCTTAAGTCCGCCCCCTTTGACCATGCTCGGGCATCCCCGCACGTTCAATAAAACTTTGCTCAAGTACCCTTAAATAACTTTCCCAAAAATTTATTTGTCTATCCTATATTACCTAGAGATGGGTAGAGTTCATGGTAAAGCACTCGAAGGGTAACAGGACTAGGTCACGTAAGTTGCTGAGGAAGTCTCCTAGGGAGAGGGGCAGTGTACCGTCGCTAAGCAGATTAATGTACGATTATCAGCCTGGACAGAAGGTGATTGTAAAGGTCAACTCCTCTATTCACAACGGGATGCCACACAGGAGGTATCAAGGAAAGGTAGGTACGGTGTTGTCCAAGAGAGGAAGGGCGTACGAGGTAAAGGTTACTCTTGGAGAGAAGGAAAAGACAATAATAGTTAGGCCGGAACACCTAGTTCCGTTTTCCGGTAGATAAGTAATGTCTTCTTTAGAGGTAGTAGAGGAACACTTCATATCGTATCCAGAGGCAAAGAAGTGCATCTACGAGATAATAAGGAACGGCTCTCAGTCGGCTATACTTCAGAGGGTCTATGAGTACCTCAATAACGTCGAGAAATGCCCCGCTGAGGAAGTTGAATCCCTAAAGGCAGAGTTAAGTAACGTTGTGAAAAAGGAAGAAGTAATTGCAATGATAGCAAGTATATGCCCTACTACAATAGACGAGCTAAAGGCAATCCTCGTTATAGACAAGAGTAGCTACTCAGATGAAGACCTTCAGAAAATAATTGGCGCTGTCAAGAGCCACCTCAAGAGTTGATATTTTTTATTTAGATATGGTTATAAATTATTATGTGGCACTATGTTACAGAGAAAGAGACCTAAGGAGAGGTACGTCTACATATTGGACTACTTGAGGGAAGGCAACCCCTTGGACAAGCACAGAAACCACAAGAACAGACCGATTGCGCAAGTATTAGGAGAGGAGTATTTCATATTAATGGAGGCTCTGGCCTTAGGGGGCGATTACCAGATCGAGCAGAGAGTTGACCTATTCAACGTCCAAGATTTAAAAATTGACCTAACGGTCAGTTACGATGACCTAACATCTGTGGCTAAGGACGCTTTACCTAGGGTAGTGAAGAAGATTGTCCTTGACAGGGAGAAGGAGTTCGTGGAGTTCTTCAATAAGTCTGAGCCTTTGACGTTAAAGCTCCACTCACTGGAGCTTCTGCCGGGTATAGGAAAGAAGACGCTCAGGGAAATTTTAGAGGAAAGGAAAAAAGAGCCGTTTTCAAGCTTTAGTGATATAGAGAAAAGGACCACCTTAAGGAACGTTGCCAGCGTAATTACTGAGAGGATTCTCCTGGAGATACAGAGGAAGGACAAGTACTACCTGTTCGTGTACCCCACAGACGTAGACCACAGGAAGCAACAAGAGCAAGTTATATATGTAGGCTCCTTGGAGAGATTAAAGGAGGAGAAATTGAAAAAGAATGAGTAAGCTTTCTCAAAACTTTCTTCACGATAAGAGTTTCGTGGACAAGTTCGTGTATTACGTCTTCTCTATGGGCCTAACAAGGCCCATAATAGAGGTAGGTTGCGGAAAGGGGATCATTAGTGCAAAGGTAAATCCAGACGTATGCATAGAAATAGACGTGAACCTACTTCAGTACTTGAGGAGTTTTAGCCCTGTCCTCTCAGACGCAAGGTATCTGCCCGTTTTTAGGGGTAGCATAGTGTCCTCCTTGCCTTACTCGATAACTAGGGACTTTTTCCTTGAAGTCTCAGAGCTCAACGACGTAAACAAGATGCTCTTAATCTTGCAGAAGGACTTTGTGGACAAGATTTTGGAGTACCCGAGTTACATATCCTTTCTGTTGAACTACTATTACCTCATCCGCCCGATGGACGTAATACCGCCTGACGCCTTTTCGCCAAAGCCTAAAGTGTATTCTCAGATAGTTTACTTTGTGAGAAGGAGGAAATACGATGATCGAGTATCACAAGTAATAGAGTGCGTGAGTAGGTTTCGCAACAAAAAGGTAAAGAAGGCTGCAGAGCTCTGTAACATTAAGTCGGACAACGAGAGAAGGGTGAGGGATTACAAACCGTGGGAGATTTTAGAGTTACTGAGCTCTATGGATATAAACTCTGCGTGAACGAGGAAGTCTACGAGCCGGCAGAGGACAGCGAGCTTCTGCTTGACGTCATTCAAGTTAGGAAAGGAGAGAGGGTAGTAGAGATGGGCTCTGGAACGGGAATCCTGAGCGTCAAGGCCGCTAAGCTTGGAGGTGTAGTGCTTTCAATCGATTTAAACCCCTTCGCAACCGAGGCCACTCTTTGTACCGCCAAGCTGAACGGGGTGTCTCTGGAGGTAGTCAACTGTGATATGTTTACTTGTATTAGGGACAAGTACTGGGACGTGGCTATATTTAATCCGCCCTACTTGCCAGTGTCGGAGTACAGATCGTGGATAGAGTATAGTTGGTCGGGAGGTGACAGAGGTGTAGAGGTGCTCTTACGGTTCTTGAATGTTGTCAAGGCGAAAAGAGTATACATTCTCTACTCGAGCCTCGATGACGAGGAGAGCATTATGGGCGCTATAAATTCAAATAATTACATTATAACGAGAAAAGAAAAGAAATATATAGGCTTCGAGGAACTTATAGCTTTAGAGCTTAATGATAAGGGTAGTGCTAGTAGAGCCTGAAGGTGAGTACAACGTGGGTTTCGTAGCCAGGCTCTGCAAGAACTTTGAGGTCGACGAGTTATACATAGTTAATCCGAGGTGTGACGTAAACAAGGCTAGGGAGTTCTCTTCTAAGGGAAGGGAAGTACTGGACAGAGCTGTCATTGTGAGCTCTTACGACGAGGCGCTAAAGGGCGTTGACTTAAAAATATCCACCTCTAGCATAGCAGACGTAAAGGGGGATATCCTCAGGAAGTCAATAAGACCTTGGGAGCTGAAGGACTTAATAGGCGACAGAAAGGTCGCCCTAGTCTTCGGCAGGGAAAGCGTTGGGCTAACGAGGGAGGAGATAGAGAAGACCGATTTCCTCCTCCACATACCCGCTAGCAACAAGTACCCTGTCCTCAACTTATCCCACGCTGTTGGAATAGTCCTTTACGAGCTGTGGAAGGATAGGGCTGAAAGGAAGTCCAACGTGTCCACCGAGACCATAGAGCTAATAGACAAGTATTCGAGAATACTGGCGAACATTATAGGCGATTATAGCAGGAACTCGCCAATGTACCTGGCGTTAAAGAGGTCACTAATCAGGGGCGTGAGCGACGAGGAGGAGGGAAGAACGGTGGTTAGACTGCTTAGAAAGCTTTACACAAGAATAGTTTACGGAAACAAGGACGTAGAGACAAAGAATGACTTTTAATACCTCGCGTATAAGTGATTTTTAATATGTCGTCTAAGTCATCTAAGGGTTCCAGTGGAGCAGTGAAAGACAAATGGAAGATGAAGAAGTGGTTTAGCATATTTGCTCCAAAAGTATTTGGAGAGGTTTCCCTTGGTTCCACTCCGGCATTTGACGTTAGTCAAACCATAGGCAGAAAGATAGAGACGACGCTTTATGACCTCACCGGGGACTTTAGCATGGTCTACGTGCATTTGTACTTTAAGGTTACGTCAAACGACGGCGATAAGCTCTTCACTACTTTCTATGGACATGAGCTTTCTAGGGACTACGTGAGGTCCCTAGTTAGGAGGAAGAGCTCCAAGATCAACACAGTTATAGACGTTACTACGAAAGACGGTTATAAGATAAGGGTAAAGGGGCTAGCTTTGACCACCTACAGGATACATAGGGATCAGAGAACAGCTATAAGGAAGATAATGAACGACCTAATAGTCAAAGACGCAGGGGCACATACCTTTGACGAGTTCGTACAGGAGATGGTATTTGGAAACCTAGCTAATGAGATATTTAACCAAGCTAAGAAAATAGCTCCACTAAGGAAGGTTGAAATAGAGAAGTCCAAGGTCATGGGCCTACCGGAGATCCAAAAGGAGGTAGTAGTAGCTAGTGAAGGCAGTAGTGCTGGCAGCGGGTAAAGGGGAAAGGCTAGAGCCTATAACCCAAACTAGACCTAAACCTTTTGTTCCGGTTTTGGGTAATTATTTAATTGAGAATATAATAAATATTCTAAGTAAATATACGAGCGAAATTTACGTTGTAGTCTCAAAAGAACCAGAATACGCGCCCTTTTACGACAAGATAAAGAATAGGGTAAAACTAGTCTATCAAGAGAGAGGGTCTGGTACTGCTTCTGCTCTCCAAAGCGTTAAGGGAATAAAAGGAGAGATGCTAGTCGTGTATGGAGACCTTTTCTTCGAGGAGGAAGCTGTGAAGAAGATCGTGTCTGAGGAGGAGAACGCAGTACTCGGTATAAGGGTCAGCAACCCTTCAGATTTCGGTGTGATCTCCTTTGATGGAAATAGATTAAAGGAGATAATAGAGAAACCACAGAATCCTCCATCTAATCTTGTCAATGCGGGCATCTACAAGCTCTCAGACGATATATTTAGCTATATAGAGAAGACTCCCTTGTCGTCCAGGGGAGAGTACGAACTTACCGATTCGATCAACGCCATGACAAAGGAAAGGAAAGTTTCTGTGGTAGCTTACGAAGGATATTGGAACGACGTGGGAAAGCCATGGCAAATCATTGACGTTAACAAGAGGGCCCTCGACGTGAGCCGTCAGAGGATAAATGGCGAAGTTGACAGCAATGTAAAGATAAGGGGTAAGGTAATAATAGAGGATGGAGCTGTAGTTCTTCACGGTACGTATATCGAGGGCCCAGCGTACATAGGAACAGGAAGCGTAGTAGGGCCAAATTCCTACGTAAGGCCTTACACTGTCCTTGTTAGAGAGAACCGAATTGGAGCCTCCGTGGAGGTTAAGGAGTCCGTTATAATGGAAGGCACTAAAATACCTCACTTAAGTTACGTTGGCGACAGCATCATAGGGGAAAACGTGAATTTTGGCGCCGGGACGCTAGTAGGTAACTTAAGGTTTGACGAAAAGGAAGTAAAGGTTAGCGTTAAGGGAAAAAGAACCTCTTCCGGTAGGAAAAAGCTAGGAGCTATCGTAGGAGGATACGTGAAGACCGGGATAAACGTATCTATACTTCCTGGAGTCAAAATAGGTGCGTATGCACTTATCTACCCTGGTGCAGTGGTTAACAGAGACGTTGAGATGAGGGAGTTCTATAGGGGCTAAACCCCCTCCATTTACGATTAATAGGATAACTAACTTCTAACCCTATTCTCGCGCGTTTTCTCGCTCGGTTAAGCCCTAGAGGACGACGAGCTATCAGCAAAGAAGTTACAATGTTATCAGTCCAGTAGCCTGGGCTCAGACGGTCTCACGAGTAATGGAGATTAAGTGGCTAAAGATTCCCACGCGCGGGGACTCGCAAGGAGTTTAAACCTTGTGGTATAAAGAAAGATATCTGATTACCCGTGGGCTAAGGTTGACACTATTTTGATTACGTCGTTGTTCCTAAGTTTATAGTTCTCGCCGACTCTCATCTTCCTCTTTGCGTCTATGGCGTAAAGGAACCCCTTACCCAGATCTGTGTGTACGACGTATGCTAAGTCCCTAGGCGTAGACCCGTCCTTTATGAGGATAGCGTCTGGCAGTACTTCTCCGTCCCTATTGGTGAACTTTCTCTCGTCCTCCACGGGGTAAACCACTATTAGCTTCAGAGCGTCGAATACGGCCATATTAATGGCTTGCTGGACTCCGGTGGAACCGTATACTTCCAGGACGTTTTTCTTTATGTAGTCAAGGGCCTTCATTCTCTTCTCGTCTATAGGGCCCTTAATGGAAAAGGTGGACTCTCCCGGTACATAGTCTATCAGCCCTGCTTTTGCTGCCTTTCTCAAGGCTAGTTCAGACTCTGCGCTTGTTGGGACTACGTACTTGTACTTTGCTTTAAGCTTCTCCACGTTTTTCCTCGCAGTAGGCACGTCGCTCTTGTTGGCAGCAATGACTATTGGTTTTGAAATTTCCCTCAGCTTCTTGGAAAACAGCCTTAAGTCCTCGCTAGTCCATTGCATTAGTTTCAAGTTCTCCAGCTTAGTTTCCTTTAAAGTAGTCACGATCTGCTCCCTATTAATCGATAGTCCAGAGAGCCTAGACAGGAGGGACTCGACGACGTCCTTTCCGCTCAAATCCACGACTCTTGCGAATTTTTCCCATTCCTTTGAAATTATAGAGAAGAACCATTCGTCCAGTTCCTCCTCTATAAACTTTACGTCTTCCTCCGGATCCCTAGAGCCAGGGGGAACTGGCTTTCCCTCTTCGTCAGTGGAACCACTAGCGTCGACTACGTGGATCAGTACATCGGCCTTTCTCAAGTCATCCAGGAACTTGTTCCCGAGTCCTCTTCCTTCATGCGCTCCCGGTATTAACCCAGCAACGTCAACAAGTTTCACTGGAATGAATCTGTAGTCTCCTAGGCAAATGGAGTTCTGGGGGTTGCACTTTACGTTCAACTCGGTATGTACGCACTTGTTCTTAACGTAAGCTATCCCAACGTTAGGTTCTATTGTAACGAAGGGTCTATTAGCTATTTCTACCTCAACTAGCGTAGAGGCCTCAAAGAACGTGCTCTTCCCCACGTTAGTCTTTCCAACTAGTCCAACCGTAATCATCTTGTATTTACCAATTAAGAATGATACAACACACTTTTTAATTAGTTATCTAGATGTAGCTTGAGAAATAATGGTTGCTTCAATGTATAGCTACATCTCCCAACTGTGGCAGTCCGACGAGTGGAAGAAAACCGTTGTCAGGAAGAGGATGATTGAGTGGAGAAGGGAAGGAAGCGTAGTAAGGATAGAAAAGCCTACGAGGCTGGACAGGGCGAGGGAAATAGGATATAAGGCCAAGCAAGGATTTGTGATAGTTAGGGTTAGGGTAAGCAGGGGAGGTATGGACAAGCCAAGGCCCAATAGCGGTAGAAGGCCAAAAAGGATGGGCGTTTACGGCTACTCTCCGGCAAAAGGTTATCGTTGGATAGCCGAGGAAAAGGCTGCTAGGAAGTTCCCCAACCTTGAAGTCCTAGGGAGTTACTACGTAGGTGAAGACGGGCTCTACAAATACTACGAGGTTATCTTAGTAGATCCTAACCACCCAGTGATTAAAGCAGATAAGGACTTGAAATGGTTACAAGACCCAGCCAACAGGAGGAGGGTGTTCAGGGGTCTCACCTCGGCGGGCAAGAAGGCTAGAGGGCTATTGAAGTCCAGAGGTCTAAAGGGCACAACCGGCTACAAATTCAAGAAGAAGCAGAAGGAAAGGGAGCAAAAGAAGAGGCACGAAGCCGGCAAGTACTATAGGTTGCAGAACTACAAGATTCCAGGAAAGTGAAATGAAAATAGGATCTGTAACGTTTTTGATTTTTTCTTATCAAACAGAGAATAAAGAGAGGATAAAGGAGGCTTTGTGGAAGACGTTAGGTAATGTGATCTCCGAAGCTCAAGTTGAAGAGGTCGCGTTACAAGGGCATTACGGTGACGTGATAACAGAGATAAAGTACGTGTTTAAGGGTAAAGCCGGCGAGCACGTGTTCAACGTTCTGGTTTCTAAGTTCGATAAAAGTGACGTTATTTACCTCCTTAGTACTTTACAGGATAGGGTAGATGGTTCAAAAATCCACATAAGGTTAGATAAGCAAGTTTTAGTTGCAATAAATAAGCTGGCAATAAAGGACGGCGACGACGTGGTAAAGGTTGTCATTAACACAGCTGGAAACGTGGCGGGGATCAAGGAGGAACTAAAGAAAGTTGCTAGTGGAGACCTGCATTAAAAACCCAGCCCTTTTCCCTATCCTGAAGAAGATTGGCTATAGTGAGGGAATTCTAGAGGAAGTAAACTCCCAGAGCAGATGGAGAAGGGTCACTATTCCATTCAGCGATCCAGAAAGCTTTAGGAGGAGAGCTAGCTCTGTTGAGAAGAACGTCTTAGTTTTCGCCAAACCTTTAAATAGGCAGGCACTCAGATATGCTTTAGCTCAAGAAAGGGTGGTCGCAATAACTATTGACAACGACAACTGGAAGCTATTGACCAGAAGAGCGTCGCTAAATATGATAAGACAGCAAGGGAAATTCGTTGAAGTGTACATGTCAGCGTCTTCTGGCATAATATTTAAGGTAATACCGCTAGCGTACAAGTGGTTTAACGTTGTGTTTTCGTCCTGCGCTTCAGAGATTACTCAGCTGTGGCCTCCATTATCCAAAGTGAACTACCTAGTAATACACGGAGCGGACGAAGAGGAGGCAATAAGGTGGGTATATGATAATCCAAGTAAGTTACTACTCTCTGCTGGCTCTTGACGTAGTTATTATAGCGTGGCTTGCGGTACTTACGTATGTTACGCTAAGAAGGCACTACATCTTTACGAAAAAAGTTAAGAATAAGAGAAATATGAAGTCGAAGAGGTACATAATTTTCGAACTAGTAGTCGATGAGAGGGATAGAGACAAAGTGGATCAAAACTCGATAAACGCGGCCGTTAGGGACGCAGTAAAGGAGCTCCTTGGGAGAATGTGGCTTGAAATCTCAGATCCTAAGGTGATATTCTTCGATAAGAGGAGCCTAAAGGGGATAATTTCGACTAATAGGGCAGGTTATAAAGTAGTTGTAGCGTCACTTCCTTTTGCGAAGGAGATAAATGGTGCAAAAGCTTTAATAGTTACAATAAGGACAAGTGGTAGTTTTAAGAGAGCTAAAAAGATTATGAACATGTGATGAAGCCGCTCCAGACTGTAAGATGATGTACTCTGCGACGAGCTGACATATGTAACACTTTTATTAATTACTGTAACTTATGTATTCTGGGATGTTAGTTGGCGTTCGGACCGGCAGCGATGGGATACGATAGGGCTATAACTATATTCTCACCAGATGGAGATCTCTACCAGGTCGATTACGCTTTCCAGGCAGTAAAGAAAGGTTGGACAACCTTAGGCGTTAAGACCAAAAAGGCCGTCGTGATAGCTGGAGAGAAAAAGAGGTCTATGTTAGTGGACATCGATAGCGTGGAGAAGATTTTCCTAATAGACGATCACGTGGGATGCAGTTTTGCGGGGCTTGCTTCAGATGGTAGGATTTTAATAGACTATGCCAGGAACTCCTCTCTTCAGCATAGGCTTGTTTACGACGAACCGATAAGCATAGACTACCTTACTAAGCTCGTTGCCGATGTTAAGCAAGCGTACACCCAACACGGAGGCGTTAGGCCCTTCGGAGTATCTTTAATAATAGGTGGCGTAGACAAGGGAGTTCCAAAGCTATTCATGACCGAACCAAGCGGGCAGTACATGCCCTATTTGGCAGTTGCTATCGGAGAGAACTATACTACTGCCACAGAATACCTACAGAAAAACTACAAAGACGATCTCGACGTAGAGGATACCATAGCTCTAGCAATCAACGCGTTGAGGGGCTCTAGGCAGGGCGGGGAGAAGATAGGGCCAAGTGAGATAGAAATAGGTTACGCAGCAGGCGACACGGGTATCTTCAGAAAGCTGAGCCTAGAGGAGAGGGCACAGATACTCCAAAAACTAGGGTGATAAAATTAAATGCCCACAAAGGACGTCATAACGGTGAAGTACGAGTCTCACGGGGAACACTTCGAGATCTTGGTAAAGCCTAAGGAGGCTTTTTTGTTCAGATCTGGTAAGAACATTCCTATTTCTGACATAGTGGTTTCAGATACTATTTACAAGGACGTAAAGAAGGGACAGAAAGCCTCACCTTCTGCTCTTAAAAAAGTATTTGGCACTACCGATTTTGAAACAATAGTCAAGGATATCCTATTGAAGGGAGAATTGCCTCTCACCTCAGATCAGAGAAAAGAAATGTTGGAGAACAAAAGAAAGCAGATAGTGGACTTCATACACAGGAACGCCGTGGATCCCAAGACTAACTTGCCAATACCTATTTCTAGGATAGAGATGGCAATGGAGCAGGCTAAAGTGCAGATAGATCTAAACAAGGACGCAGAGGCTCAATCACTACAAATTATTCATGAACTAGCGAGGATTATACCTATTAAAGTAGCAAGAGCTATCCTAGAGATAAAGGTTCCTCCAAAGTATAGTCCTAAGGTCAGGTCCAGTCTTTCTAATTTAGGCTCAGTTAAGAAGACCAACTGGTTAGCAGATGGAACTTTAATAGCGGAAATAGAGATACCAGCAGGGGCTCAAGAGGAGATAATTGATAAGCTAAATTCAATAACCAAAGGTGAAGTAGAAGTTAGAGTAATCCAAGTGAAGTAAAGATGTCGTCGAATAACAAGATTTACTTTCCAAATAGGAGCATAGTAGTTCCCGGAGACCTGGTGGCTGAAGGGAATTTTCAAGTCCCTTGGTCTCCGTACTACTATAAACAAGGTAACAAGTACTATTCTACAGTAATAGGACTGTTTGAAGTAAAGGAACCAATCTTCGAAATAATACCACTTGAAGGGTCTTACTATTATCCCAAGATAGGCGACACTGTGATAGGTCTGGTTGAGGACATAGAACTATACGGTTGGATACTCGACATAAAGTCCATGTATTCGGCCTACCTTCCCGCTTCTTCCCTACTGGGAAGGTCTGTGAACCTAGGAGAGGATCTAAGGAAATTCATTGACGTTGGGGACTACGTTATTGCCAAAGTGGAGAACTTTGACAGGACCACAAACCCTGTCCTCAATGTTAAGGGCAAAGGGTTAGGAAGGGTAGCTTATGGTACTGTAATAGACATCATGCCAGTCAAGGTCCCAAGGGTGATTGGGAAGAACAAGAGCATGTTAGAGGTCTTAACTTCTGAAACAGGATGTGAGATATTGATTGCACAGAATGGAAGAATATGGGCAAACTGCCCATCTAAAGATAAGGAGAATATTTTAATCTTGGCAGTAAAGACAATTGAGGCGGAATCGCACATTAGAGGTTTAACAGATAGAATAAAAAGTTTGATTAAAGAAAAAATTGGTGAGAGTAATGATTCAAATACAAAAGCCTAGATTAATCTTGGACGACGGAAGGAGATTAGACGGGAGAAAGCCAGACGAGCTAAGGCCAATGAAAATGGAGATAGGCGTCCTTAAAAACGCCGACGGGTCCTCGTTAGTTCAAGTGGGTAACACTAAGATAATTGCTGCAGTATATGGCCCTAGGGAGATGCATCCTAGGCATTTGGCAATGCCAAATAGGGCAGTGTTGAGAGTCAGATACCATATGACTCCCTTCTCCACTGACGAGAGAAAGAACCCGGCGCCGAGTAGAAGGGAAATAGAACTGTCAAAGGTAATCAGGGAGGCGTTAGAATCAACAATTCTAGTTGAGGAATTCCCAAGGTCCTCCATTGACATATTCATGGAGGTCATACAAGCAGACGCGGGGACCAGACTAGCGTCTTTGATGGCGGCGTCTTTGGCGGTGGTCGATGCTGGTATACCGGTTAGAGATCTCATAGCAGCAGTTGCAGTGGGTAAGGCTGATGGAGTGCTTGTACTAGATTTAAACGAGCCAGAGGACATGTGGGGAGAGGCAGACATGCCGGTGGCGATGATGCCGGCGCTAGGCCAAATTAACCTCTTACAGCTTAACGGTAACATGACTCCAGAAGAGTTTAAGCAAGGCCTTGAGCTTGCAATGAAGGGGATAAACATTATATATAATATGGAGAAGGAGGTCTTGAAGAGTAAGTATGCAGAATACAAGGAGGAGAGCTAAATATGTCCATGACTCCTTCTAACGAAAACATTGTCCCACTAATAAAGAAAGAGAGCATATTGCACATGTTAGAGAGAGGTTTAAGGGAAGACGGTAGGAAGCTTAACGAGTACAGACCGCTAAGTATAACCTTAGACTATGCGAAGAAAGCTGACGGGTCAGCTTTAGTAAAGCTAGGAGACACAGCGGTATTAGCTGGAGTTAAGGTAGAAGAGGAAGAGCCATTTGAGGACACCCCGGCTCAGGGGAACTTAGTTGTTAACGTTGAGTTACTTCCGTTGGCGTACGAGACTTTTGAGCCAGGGCCGCCAGACGAAAATGCGATAGAACTATCGAGAGTTGTGGACAGGAGCTTGAGGGACTCTAAGTCGATAGATCTAGGCAAGCTGGTTATTGAGCCGGGTAAAATGGTGTGGACTGTGTGGGTAGACATATATGTCCTCGATTATGGTGGTAACGTTCTCGACGCTTCCACGTTAGCTGCAGTAGCAGCTTTGTACAATGCTAAACTCCCTAAGGTTGTTAATGAGAACGGAGAAATTAAGGTTGTGAAGGAAGAGAAGGGCGATAGACTGCCCATTCTTTTCCCGGTTGTCACAGTAACTGCAGCTAAGATAGGCAAATACATTGTAATAGACCCAGACTTAGAAGAAGAGGCTATAGCTGACGCTAAACTCTCGATATCCTACACGCCAGAGGGCAGGATAGTGGGGATGCAGAAGTCTGGAGCTGGCAGTTTTAGCGTTCAAGAGGTACTGTACATTGAAAATGCCGTAAGGGCAGCTGGGCTTAAGCTCCTAGAAGATTTTAAAAAGCAACTAAATATACAATAAGGTGATCAAGATGGCGAAGTATAAGGTAGTTGGGATAGCGGGTAGGTTTGGCGCCAGATATGGATCTACCTTAAGGAAGAAGTGGAAGGAAGTTATGGAGAAGAGGTACGCTGATTACCAGTGCCCCGTTTGTAAAACTACTGGAAAAGTAATTAGAGTGGCTTCCGGCATTTGGTACTGTGAAAAGTGCGGGAACAAATGGGCTGGACTTGCTTACACGCCGTATTGAAATCATACTCACGTCGTCTAGAGATGCGTCAGCAAGGACAAGGAGTTTTTTAAATGAGCTAGAGATAATCATACCCAATTCCTTAAAGATAAACAGGGGGAGAAGAAGCCTTATCGAAGTTTTTTCCCTGGCGTATAAGCTAGGTGCCAGGTCTGTCTTGTTGGTGTTGACAGATAAGGGAAATCCTTCTAAACTCGAGATATATTCCATAAGTCATAATATAGTTAATTTAGAATATAAGCTAAAAATTGAAAGTTTGTCATTAATATCAGACGTTAAGCTAAAAAATGCGCCAAGAGCACCCTGTATAGACAAGTTCGAGTGCACAGAACTGACCGACTTCCTTTCTAGTCTAAATTTGTTGAGGTTCTCAAAGTGCGGATCATTTATGGATTTACTAAAACAGGGCAGTTCTTGTGAGATAACATTTAAAGACCTAAACGGGGAGAGATTAAATCCGAAGATGAGGCTCTCAATATGTTCCACGTAGAAATAGAGATTTCTGGGCTTGACGACAAGACGAAGTCAATTATCTTCAATACTGTAAAGGTGGAGGAAATGGACAGGAAATACGTGAGGATTGAAGAAGACCCATTCAAAATAACCATTAGTGCAGAAAGGCTAAGCAGAGGAAGGGCTATAATGAACTCTTATATATTCTGGTTATATACCATTTTGCGAATAGTAGAAGAGGTGAAATAGTTTTGGCAGAAAGGTTGCCCCCAGAAGTGCAAACCCAACTAGTAAAGCTCCAACAGTTACAGAGCCAGTTGGAGAGGCTAAGTTACGAGAGAAGCGTCATAGACTCGGAGTTAAGGGAAATAAACAAGGTATTGGAGGAGCTGTCTTCCCTTCCTGCAGACACTTCTGTGTATAAGGTCGTCGGTAACTTGCTGGTAAAGAAGGACAAAAGTAGCGTAGAGAAGGAGCTAAACGACAGGAAGGAGATATTGGAGCTCAGATCTAGGACTTATCAGAAACAGGAAGACATACTGAAAAAGCAATTTGAGGAGCTTCAAAAGAAAGTAAATGACTTACTGCAGAAGTACTATCCGCAAGGTCCCTCAAGTAGTCCTCCAAAAGCTTAAAGCTGATTTAAGGCTAGTAAATAGTGAATGCTGAGAATTTACGTTGACGATAGAGAGCTCAACAGCGGAATTCCAGAAATTCTAAAGGAACTGGGTGTTGTGGTTATTACTAAGCAACTGAGCGTTGGGGATTACGTGATAAGTGAAGACACTGCAGTGGAAAGAAAGACTGTAAGTGATCTCGTAAACTCTGTTTTTGATAAGAGATTTTTTGACCAACTTGAGAGACTTTCGTCCACTTACACTAATCCCTTCTTAGTCATAGAGGGAAACATTACGAGGATTAGGGAAATAACGGAAAGGTGGAAAGCCGTAAATTCCGCACTTGTGTCGGCTACTCTCTCGTTTAACGTAAAAGTTCTGTATTCGATAGATAAACGGGAAACAGCAGAGATACTAAAGAAAATATCAGAGAAAGTGAGTTCAGAGCCCAAGAAGAGGGGAATAACCTTACACGACAAGCCTAAGTTCGAGAACATTAAGCAGGAGCAGGAGTACTTGGTGGAAGCTTTCCCACAAATAGGAGAGATTCTAGCTAAGAGGTTGCTCGAGTACTTTGGAACAGTGAGGAGTATATGTAACGCCTCGATTTCGGAACTAGAAAAGGCAATAGGGAGCAGGAAGAAGGCAGAGGAGATTTTCAAGATAATCAATACCCCTTACAATACTCCTTCCGCAAACAGCGATACCAAAAGATCCCTTTTAGACTATTTCAAATAGTGCGTAAATTAAGAGTCACATTTTAATAGTACTTAAGTAGAGTAGTAGTTAAGTCACGTTTGGTGAGATCGTTGCCTAGATTCAAGACTACAGAAGAAGTACTCAATTTAATGAAAAACAGAGAAAGGGTTAGGAACATAGGAATAATAGCCCACGTAGACCATGGCAAGACTACCACCAGTGACCAATTGCTGGCAGCTTCCGGGATAATATCGCCTAAGGTAGCGGGCGAGGCCTTAGCGCTGGACTACCTCTCAGTGGAGCAACAGAGAGGTATAACGGTTAAGGCAGCCAACGTCAGCTTGTACCACGAGTTTGAGAACAAGGGTTATGTAATCAACCTAATCGATACGCCAGGTCACGTGGACTTCAGCGGAAGGGTTACGAGGAGCTTAAGGGCATTGGACGGCTCAATAGTGGTAGTAGACGCAGTTGAGGGAGTAATGACTCAAACTGAGACCGTACTAAGGCAGAGCCTTGAGGAGAGGGTAAGGCCAATACTCTTCGTTAACAAGGTAGATAGGCTAGTGAAGGAGCTCAAGCTTGGGCCCCAAGAGATGATGCAGAAGCTCCTCGATATAATTAAAGAAGTGAACAACCTAATAGACATGTACGCGGAGCCGGAGTTTAAGGAGAAGTGGATGATAAATCCCACTGCTGGAAACGTGGTCTTTGGGTCGGCTAAGGATAAGTGGGGATTCAGCATACCTATTGCCCAGAAGAAAGGAGTGAACATGAAGAACGTAATCGACGCATATAGCATCACTGACAAGTCGAAGATCGAGGAGTTGGCTAATACTGTTCCCATCCACGAGGCTTTGCTGGAGACCGTCATAAAGTTCGTGCCTAATCCGATTGAGGCACAGAAGTACAGGATACCCAAGATTTGGAAGGGCGACATGGACAACGAGTTAGTAAAGTCCATGTTGAACGCAGATCCGAACGGGCCAGTAGTGATGATGATAACTGACATGAAGGTAGATCCCCACGCTGGTCTAGTAGCTACTGGGAGGGTATTCTCCGGGACGTTAAGGCCTGGTGCAGAAGTATGGTTGGTAAACGCCAAGACCTCACAGAAGATCCTCCAAGTGAGCTTGTACATGGGGCAGTTCAGGGAGCTAGCTAACGAAATCCCTGCAGGTAACATAGCAGCAGTCTTAGGTCTTGATAAAGCCAGGGCTGGCGAGACCTTAATTGACCCACGCTTCAAGGATCTCCAGGGGAGCTTTGAGTCGTTACATTACGTGTCTGAGCCTGTAGTAACGGTAGCTGTGGAACCCAAGAATCCAAAGGACCTTACTAGGATGATAGACTCCTTGAGGAAGCTTAGCATAGAGGACCCCAACTTGCAGATAAAGATCAACGAAGAGACTGGAGAATACTTGATATCGGGTATGGGATTCCTTCACGTGGAAGTCTCCTTACAGCTGCTCAAGGATTATTACGGAGTTGAAGTAATCACTAGTCCGCCAATAGTAGTATATAGGGAGAGTATAAGGGCAAAGAGCCAAGTGTTTGAGGGTAAATCTCCTAATAAGCACAACAAGTTCTACATAAGTGTAGAACCCCTAAACAACGAGACCATTGAGCTGATTGCAAGCGGTACAATTAAGGAGGATATGGATGCAAAAGAGATGGCAAAGATACTGAGGGATAAGGCTGAATGGGATTATGAGGAAGCTAAGAGGATAGTTGCAGTCGATGAGAACGTTAACGTGTTCGTCGATATGACTAGCGGAATACAGCATTTAAGGGAAATTATGGACACGCTACTTCAAGGCTTCAGGCTGGCCATGAGGGAGGGACCTCTAGCCCACGAACCTATAAGGGGACTAAAGGTAGTCCTACACGACGCCGTTATTCATGAGGATCCAGCTCACAGAGGCCCTGCTCAGATCTTCCCAGCAGTTAGGAACGCTATATTTGCCGGCTTCCTCACAGCGAGGCCAACGCTCTTGGAACCTATTCAGAAGCTAGACATAAGAGTGCCGATGGATCTAATAGGAAACGTCACAGCGGTTCTAACTAGGAAGAGGGGTAAGGTACTTAATATGTCACAAGTGGGTAATGCAGCTAGGATATTAGCCGAGATACCCGTGTCTGAATCCTACGAATTGGCCAGCGAGCTAAGAGGAGCCACAGGAGGTAAAGCGTTCTGGGGGACAGAGTTCAGCAGATGGGCACCTGTTCCTGACAGCATACTAGTTGACGTTATTATGAAGATAAGAGAAAGGAAAGGACTGCCGAAGGAGTTACCAAAGCCAGAAGACTTCCTCTCGTGAATGCTATGGAGGAATTTAGCGAGTTTAGAAATATAAGGGCTATACTTTTTGATTTTGATAATACTCTTTTAAATTTTGAGCCAAATTCACTTAAAGCGCTTCAGGAAGTCGCCAGGGAAATACACGACTACATAATAGATAATGGTTTCTCACTTTCCATTACACATGAAGAAATTTACAATACGTTGCTGTCTATTTCGTCTAAGTTTGATTCCGAGGGAGTATATGACAGAACCGTGTGGTTTAACACTCTCCTTGAGAAGATACACGTTAGTGCTAGTAAGGACCAAGTCCTAGAGTGGGTGTCGCTTTACTGGTCAATTGCCAGTATGGCAAGGCCGTTTGAGGAGGTACAAGACACGTTAGAATTCCTAAAGAAAAAGGGGTATAAGCTAGGGATAGTTACTAACAGCGATGGCGAAGGTGGGAACAAGCAAAAGAGAATGGAAAGATACGAGTTTACAAAGTTGTTTGACGTTGTTGTTATTGGAGGGGAAAACAACATAAAACCTAAGCCAAGTGTTCAGCCCTTTGTTTACGCCTGCGAAAGACTTGGATTCCAACCTTCTCAATGTGCGATGGTGGGGGATGACCCCGTAAAGGACTGTCTTGCAGCAAAGAAAGCGGGAATGATGGCGATTTTAGTAGATCGTCAAGGTAAAGTAAAGTTTGCCGAACTCTACGCTGACTTTGTCATAGACGAAATGGAGGAGCTACAGGAAGTCTTTTAAGATCTGATCTATGATATAATTATATATTTTTATGTATTCCTCTACCTTCGATGAGATATATTGTTCGTGAAAGTTGGATTGGACTATTTCCTCTGCAGGTGAACCCTCTATGTATACTTTTGGATTGGACCTCAAAAGGTTTATCGCAAAGAAGTGCGGGAAAGGCCTTACGATTGCGTAGGTATCACTTGAGCCCATAACACCTCCATACAACTTGAAAAGCCTTGTACCAAGAGGCTTCCAGATACTTATTGTGTTTAGTAAATTAACACTGTGGGACCTCAACGCTAAGGGTAACGAGTGCATGGCTTCAAGTAGGTCTTGTGATATCTCATTAACGCTTACCTCAATCTTATCGTTTAGCATTCTCCTCAATGTAGCGACTACGCTCAGGAACCCTTCCTCTTCTTCTTGTGTGACCAAGTCGGAATCGCTGTGGTAATTCTCGTTAACTCCCTCAACTGTGATAGTCGGTACTCCTTTCTTAAAGAAACTGTAACCATCGCTGTATATTTCAACTTCCCCTTTCGCTTCAGTGAAGAACTTCCTAGCTAGGCCAATTACGCCAGGGGAAGCCTTTACTACTAGGCTTGAAGGTACGACGTTGTCTAGGTTAATATTGAGTGCGGCGTTTTCTACTTCCTTTATCTCTTCTACGAAACGCCTAGACCCATAGCTCCAAGAAAAGGAAGAGAAGTTAGGGGACCCACTTTCTTCCGCCGTAAAGCTAACAAGGTGTATCTCGTATTTTTCGCTCTTGATTTCCTCCATTATTGGTATAGAGGCTAAATTGTCGTGCTCCCCGGCTAACCAGTGGTCGTGATGAGAGGTAACGTATATCTTCTCCTCGCCTCTAGAGTTCCTTATGGCCTCAAGGATGTACCCTGTAGACCTCCGCACTGTGGGGAAGTTCTTCACAGATAAACTTTCTTTTATGTGGGCAGAATCTGTCCTCCTGACGTAAAAGGCGGGAATTGGAGGAGGTGCAGAGGACGAGAGATTAAGTAGGGGAGGGTTATTTACGACAAATTTCCTTACCTTGTCATCTAAGGTAAAGACTACGAACTGACAACCCGAACGGACAGCCTCCAGGTAGTATTTGTTCACTTCGTAGAGGTTCTTTAGCTCTATTAACGCGCCCGAGTTCTTACATTCCTCTACGCTCCTGGAAATTCTACCGGAGAAGTCTATAGAGGGAGAGTAAGGAAATGCAACAGCTTCTATTTCCTTCTCTCCCTCGATGAACGCCTTCGACTCGTAATGTAACACTTCTATGGGATAAACCCTCCTTTCGTCGACGCCGGTTAAGATGTCCTCTATCTTAGAGACGAGTTTTCTCTCTTTAGGATCTCCGGCTACTACTTCGCCAAGTCTAGAAAGATCTTTTACTCTTTCGTATATCATGCACCTAATATGGCTCAAGAAATTAATGATATTTTCCCCGGAGAAGGGGTGTTTGAAGTAATTTTAGGTACTAATGGCGTTAAGCCCAACCTTTCTCCCATAGGAGTTATAAAAAAGGGCGAAGAGCTCATGTCCAAGATATACAGGGAAACTTTGACCTATTCCAACATCATGAAACTAGCCTTGTGTACTATCCACGTTACTGACGATCCTAGGGTCTTTTACTCAGCCCTCATGAAGAACTTAGAATTCGCGATACTCGAAGGATTACCTGTGCTTAGCTCTGGGGTTTACAGCATCATAAGGGCCAAGTGTGAGTACACTGAAGGGAACAACCCGGCCACCTTTAGACTAATCCCGGTAAGCGTCCAGGAATTAGGCAAGCGGAAAAAGGCTTTCAGTAGAGGGCATTCCCTTTTCATAGATGCCATGGTCCACTTTACAAGACTGGAGATCTTACCTAAAGAGGAGGTTAAAGAACTATTAGAGGTGCTTAGCTACGAGCTAAAGACGTGTAGGAGAATATCTCCGGACATACTAGATTTGGTGGAGGATCTAGAGAAGAGGATAGCATCTAAAGGTTTTAAGCTGGCATGAGGGTATTCTCTCCATGGGTTTCCTAATAGCCTTAATACCAGGTGACGGAGTAGGGCCTGAACTTGTTAATGCCAGCAAGAAAATAATCGGGAAACTCGTGGAGACTTATAAGCTCGATATTAACGTAACGGAGGTTGAGGCTGGAGATTCGGCCCTAGCTAAATACGGGTCCGCTCTCCCCCAGCAAACGCTGAACGTGATAGATAAGGCTGACGCGATATTAAAGGGACCAGTAGGAGAGAGCGCCATGGACGTGGTTGTCAAACTGAGGCAGATGTACGACATGTACGCAAACATTAGGCCCGCAAAGTCCCTGCCAAACGTGCAGTCAAAGTTCCAAAACGTCGATATCCTCATAGTCAGGGAGAACACCGAGGACCTTTACAAGGGCTTTGAGTACATGGCCAGCGAAGACGTAGCCATAGGAATGAAGGTAATAACTAGGAAGGCTTCAGAGAGGATAGCACAGGTAGGCCTAGAATACGCCAGGAAGAGGAATAGGAAAGTCACTTGCGTTCACAAGGCTAACGTAATGAGGGTTACAGACGGACTATTTGCCAAGGCGTGCAGGGACGTGATAAAGGGTAAGGAAGTTGAATATAGCGAAATGTACGTAGACGCGGCCGCTGCAAACTTGGTCAGGAATCCCAACATGTTTGACGTCATAGTTACAACCAACGTTTATGGAGACATACTAAGCGACGAGGCAGCCCAAATAGCAGGAAGTCTAGGTCTAGCGCCTTCAGCTAACATAGGGGACAAGAAGGCGTTGTTCGAACCAGTTCACGGCGCAGCCTTCGATATAGCGGGCAAAGACATTGCTAACCCAACGGCCTTTCTGCTTTCCTTGGCAATGCTCCTAGAGTACTTATACGACAGATCGAAAGAGAAGAAGTACCTAGATGCCTCAAGGTCTCTCACTGAGTCAATACTCTCAGTTTACAAGGAGGGAACTCACCTAACTCCAGACATAGGGGGAACGGAGAAGCTAAGCGGAATGGCAGACGTAATATACCAAAGGATAACGTAATTAACGCCCCGTAGTAACGTTTTTTAATCGTAGCTAAAATACTAACGAGGTGGACTACATTATCCGTCATAAAGCCTCTTGATAATAAATTCGACTTAAAAGCCATAGAAAGCGAGATAATCGAGTTTTGGGACAAAGAAAAGGTCTACGAAAAGTTAAAGGAGGAAGAGTCTAAGAGGCCTAAGAAATTCCTGTTCATAGATGGTCCGCCCTATCCATCAGCACCAGTACCACACATAGGGACAATATGGAATAAAGTGATAAAGGACTGCATACTGCGTTTTGAGCGTCTTAACGGTTACAGGGTCTACGACCAGCCAGGCTACGATACTCATGGGCTTCCCATAGAGGTTGCAGTGGAAAAACAGCTCGGGATAACCAAAAAACAGGAAATAATAGACAAGGTAGGCGTAGACAAGTTTGTCTCGTTGTGTAAAGAGTTTGCTCTCAAGAACGCGTTGTCAATGACCCAGAACTTCATTAACGTAGGAGTCTTCATGGACTGGAAGAACCCTTATTACACCCTTGACAACAAGTACATAAGCAACTCATGGGCCCTCATAAAGAGGGCACATGAAAAGGGGTTGCTTGAAAGAGACGTGGAGGTTCTTCACTGGTGCCCAAGGTGTGAGACTACCCTGTCAGACTACGAGGTCTCGGAGTACAGGGAGCTTGAAGACCCATCAATTTACGTGAAATTTAAGGTAAAGAACGAGCCTAACAAGTACCTAGTGATTTGGACTACCACCCCTTGGACCCTTCCCTCTAACGTTTTTGTCATGGTCAACAAGGACTACGACTACGCTGACGTGCAGGTAGGAAACGAGATATACGTTATAGCAGAGAAAAGGGTAAAGGACGTAATGGAGGAGTCCGGAATAAAGGAATATAAGGTATTGAGGGTGTATAAGGGTTCCGAGCTCTTAGGTGTTCAATACGAGCACCCGCTAAAGGACTTAGTTAAAGCCCAAGCTAGTTTGGACAATTACCACGTGGTCGTTGATGCAGGAGAGGCCGTGACGTTAGAGGAGGGAACGGGACTAGTTCACTCTGCTCCAGGCCATGGTGACGTGGACTTTGAAATAGGGAAGAAATTGGGTATGCCAGTGGTAATGCTAGTGGACGACAGGGGGAACTTCACAGACGACGCGGGAAAATACAAGGGCAAGTACGTAAGGGACGCCTCAGCCGAAATAGTCGAGGACCTCAAAAACAGGAAAGCCCTCTTGTACGCTGGTAAGATCGTCCACAGGTATCCCGTGTGCTGGAGGTGTAAGAGTCCCCTGATACTTAGGGCCATTCAACAATGGTTCATTAAGGTTACTAAGCTGAAGACAGATTTGCTGAAGGAGATAGAGAGGGTCAATTGGGTTCCAGAGTGGGGGAAGACCAGGATAGGGAACATGATAAAGGAGTTAAGGGACTGGGTAATAAGCAGGCAGAGGTTCTGGGGCAATCCATTGCCCATCTGGGTCTGCAGTAAGGGCCACGTCACGGTGGTGGAAAGCGTAGAGGAACTTAGGAAGATAGCTTTGAACGAAGTCCCAGAAGACCTCCATAAACCTTGGATAGACAGAGTTAAAGTGAGATGTAGCCAGTGCGGAGAAGAGGCTACAAGGATACCGGATGTAGCTGACGTCTGGTTCGACAGCGGAGTTGCCTTCTTTGCTAGCCTAGGAGACGACTGGGAGAAGAAATGGGCAGAGCTGTCTCCAGTAGATCTAGTACTTGAGGGTCACGATCAACTCAGGGGGTGGTTCTTTAGCTTGTTAAGGGCTGGTGTCATCTTAACGGGAAGAGTGCCGTATGAGTCAGTGCTGGTTCACGGCTTTATGCTGGACGAGCAAGGAAGGGAGATGCACAAGAGCTTAGGGAACTACGTTGAGCCTTCTGTTGTAATAGAGAAGCTTGGAAGGGACGTGCTGAGGCTCTGGCTTCTTAGAAATACCACGTGGGAGGACGCAAAGTTCTCCTGGAAGTCACTGGAATTGGCCAAACGTGACCTACAGATCGCTTGGAACGTCTACGTTTTCGCTAGCATGTACATGAGCCTGGACAACTTTGATCCACAGAAGTACTCCTTTGGTGACGTTAGGAACGCCCTTAAGCCAGAGGACTTGTGGATACTCTCTAGGTTTAACAAGCTCTTAAGGGACGTTAAGGAATCGATGAAGAACTACAAGGTACACGAGCTTGCAAATAGGGTCATGCAATTCATAGTGGAGGACGTCAGTAGGTTCTACCTTAGGTTAGTAAGAAGCAGGGCTTGGGTAGAGGGTGACGACCCAAGTAAGATCGCCATGTATTACGTACTCTATTACGTGCTCAAAAACTGGGCTATCTTAGCTTCTCCTGTCATTCCTTACACCGCCGAGAGGATATACAGGAATTTCGTGGTAGGAGGAAAGCTCTCGGTGTCCATGGAGTTATTGCCAGAAGCAGATCAGACTTTCATAAACGACGAGCTGGAGAGGGCTTTTGACCTAGTTAGGGAAATAAGCGAGGCTGGGCTAAACGCTAGGGCTAAGGCTGGGGTAAAGTTAAGGTGGCCTCTAAAACACGCCTACGTTTTTCTCAAGTCAAGAGACGATATCAATACTTTGAGCCAAGTTAAGGAAGTACTAAGGACTACTCTAAACGCAAAGAACGTGGAAGTAATAGAGATCGATTCGTTGCACAAGTTCAGTAGAGTAGTCGCTGAACCTAACTCCGGGGCCATAGGGAAGGAGTTCAAGCAACTGACACCTAAGATAGTGTCCTACATCAACGAAAACAGGGAAGTTGTAGCTGAGGACGTCTTGGAGAAAGGATCTCATAGGGCGATAATAGACGGGATTGAGATTGAGCTCAAAATAAACCATGTCAATATAAAGGAAGAGACAGCAGAGGGATATGCCATAGCTAGGTTCGACAGTGGAGCCATAGCAATAAGCAAAGAGCTAAGCAAGGAAGAGGAAGAGGAAGGGCTAGTAAGGGACATAATAAGGAGGATACAGTTCATGAGGAAACAGCTCAACTTAAACGTAGTAGACAACGTAGTGGTCTCAATTATACCTCCTGAGGATAAAAAGGCGATAATAGAGAAATGGAAGGATTACATAAAATCCGAGACTAGGGCTATCGAGATAGTCATGGATAGTGTAGAAGGAGATTTGGTTAACGAGTGGGAGATAGAAGAGGACAAATACGTAATAGGAATTAAGAGAGCGTAGCCATGTTTGAGTTCCCGAGAAGGAAAGATCTCAATGTTGTACTTTTTTCCTCTACGCTGGGCCTAGAGTCGTCGCTTGAGGAGATCACTCTCAAGCTGTCTGAGATATTTAGGTATCTTCTTCTGGCCAGGGTATCGAACCTTCTCGTAGTGGATGATTCAAATGGGCTCTATAAGCTCATCAAGGAGATTCATAGGTACGCGTTAACCCCACCGTACCTAAAGAGGAAGATTCCGAAGAAAAAGGCATTAAGCAAAGTGGGATTACTGGCTCCAGTTAACGTGTACTATCACGTAGTTCACAAGTTTCCAGTAGAGGGAGAGGTGAGGATAGGGAAGAACGGGGATTTTGGCCTAAAGGGGCGTTTAGGAAAGGAATTTGATACAGTATTAATAACTGATTCTACAAAAATAAAATACGTACCGTATCAACGCGTTTACTACGGCGGATTTCAGCTGAGGAAGATAGAGCTCTCCGATGTAGAAAAGATGAGCAACGTTATAGTAGGCAGCAGGAGCGGAAAGGATCCATTTCTGCACTGCGAAGAGATCAGAAAGCTTTACGAGACAGGCGGCCTAACGCTAGTTCTAGGGCCACCCAAGGGAGAGCTCATCCGTAACCTAGGGGAAAAGTATATCTCAAGGTCTTATAACTTTGTTACTAGGCAAGGGGTATCGGATGTAAGGGTGGAGGAAGCGTTAGCGTTTTCCTTAGCGATTCTGAACTCTATTCTCAAATAGTTACATTTATAACCACTGGCAATCATGAGTTAGAGAGATTAGGGGATAGACGTTGGGACATCGTAAGCTTTCATCGCCTAGAAGGGGATCTTCGGGTCTAAGACCTAGAAAGAGGTCTAGTGAGCTCTTGCCTACTCCTAGGTCTTGGCCCGAAGTGAAAACTAGTTCGCCCACTCTTTTAGGTTTCATAGGCTACAAAGCGGGAATGACTCACGCTTTTATAATCGACAACATCAAGGGATCTGAGAACTTTGGAAAAGAGGTATTCACGCCCGTAACCGTAATAGAGACCCCGCCTATAATGCCCATTGCCATAAGGGCTTACGCGTTAGACTCCAAGGGAGAGCCCTCCACTTTGACTGAATACTGGGTAGCTCCTCCAGCAGACGTAAAGCTAGAGAGAAGAATAAAGTCCCTGAAGATTAACCCTGAGAAGCAGGGTCAATTCCTAGACAAGATAAAGAGCAACGCAAACAATATTCTGTATCTAAGAGTCATAGCAGCATCCCAGCCAAAGTTGATCCCGTCCCTAGGTAAGAAAACTCCGGACATCGCTGAAATACAGATAGGAGGGGGAGATGTAAATGCCCAGCTAGATTATGCCTTAAATCTCTTGGGCAAGCCTTTGGCAGTTAACTCAGTTTTCAAAGAGGGCCAGCTTATAGACATAATAGGAGTAACAAAAGGAAAGGGGTTCCAGGGCGTAATCAAGAGGTACAGCGTTCAAGAGTTACCTAAGTGGCACAAGCACAGGAAGGGCAGTAGAAAGGTTGGAACAAAAGGTCCCTCTTTGGGCACCCCAAGCTACGTCCCTCAACCAGGGCAGATGGGCTATCACCGCAGGACTGAGTATAACAAGCTGATCCTAAAGATTAGCACAAATCCAGATGAGATCAACCCCAAGGGAGGGTTTGTTAGGTACGGACTAGTGAGGAACGCTTACCTTTTGATTCAAGGCTCGACTATCGGCGTAAGGAAGAGACCCCTCTTCTTGCGTTACCCAATAAGGCCTTACACGTTAAACCCAATCACTCAGACTATCACGTATATAGACCTAAATAGCAAGCAAAGGTGAAAAGGTTATGTACTATGAGGTTCAGTTAAAAAAGACGAATGTCCTTGATCTCAACGGTAACAAGGTAAAGGAGATCGAGCTCCCAGCGATTTTTAGCTACACTGTAAGAAAGGACTTGATAAGGAGGGCATTTCACGCGGAGTTCACAGCCTCTCTTCAACCAAAAGGAAGGGATCCAATGGCAGGTAAAAGGACAACTGCCTACAGCTTCGGAATCAACTTGGGACTAGCGAGAGTTCCAAGGATTAGGACATCAGGGGAGGCAGCTCTTGCCCCTAATACTGTAGGTGGCAGGGCAGCTTTTCCTCCAACTACTATTGAGAGGATAGTGGAGAGAATAAACGAGAAGGAGAAGAAGCTAGCCGTAATAAGTGCCCTTTCAGCTACCGCAGATAAGTACTTTGTCACCCTCAGGGGTCATAGGGCTACATTCGATGTTTTACCAATTGTTGTCTCTGACGATTTTGCTAACTTGGGAAAGGCGAAAGACGTTCTTGAGGCTCTCGAGAAGCTGAAGGTATCAGAGGAGTTGGAGAGGGTAAGGAACGGCATAAGGATAAGGGCAGGAAAGGGCAAGATGAGAGGTAGGAAGTATAAGGTTCCAGTAGGGCCTCTGATAGTGTCCCACGACGTTAAGAAATTATTGCCAGCAGCTAGGAACATCCCTGGAGTTGATGTAGTTGACCCTATGCTAGTAAGCGTAATCCACCTTGCGCCAGGGGGGCATCCAGGAAGGTTAACTATATTCACTGAAAGTTCCATAGGCGTCCTCAACAAGAGATTAGGTGGTGTGTTATGACGATAATAATTCAACCTCTAGCCACCGAAAAAAGCACGAAGCTAATTGAGTCAACCAATACGATAGTCCTCATAGTGGACAAAAAAGCGACAAAGCCTCAAATTAAGTCGGAAGTTGAGAAGACATTTGGGGTAAAAGTGGAAAAGATAAACGTTGTAATTACGCCTACCGGTGAGAAGAAAGCATACATAAAGTTAAAGCCGGAGTTCAAGGCCACGGATGTGGCCCATAAACTAGGCATATTATGAAGGTGATTTGAGATGGGCAAAAAGTTAATGCAGCAGAGGGCAGGAAGAGGAAATATAAACTTTAGAAACCCCGGATGGTTAAGGATCGGTAAGGTAAGGTATCCAAGTAACTTGACTTCCCATCACATAGGGAAAGTCTTGGATATACTCCACAACCCCGGTATGTTGGCCCCAGTGGCTAAGATAAAGATGGACGACGGAACTACTTTCTACACCCAAGCAGTACAAGGCCTAGCAATAAATCAGAAGATAGAAATTGGTGCAGGCTCCCCGCCTGTTATGGGCAACATAGTGGAAGTCGGTTCACTGGCAGAGGGTACAATTATTTCCAACGTAGAGAAATATAGAGGGGATGGAGGGCGCTATGCCAGGTCTGCCGGTAGTTATGCAATAGTTATAGGAAAAAGTGGAGATAAAATGCTAATAAGACTCCCCTCAGGCAAAATAGAGGAGGTCATGCCTAACGCTCTAGCAACTATAGGGACAGTTGCAGGAGGAGGAGTTACGGACAAACCGTTGCTTAAGGCTGGAAACAACTACTGGAAATATAAAGTTAAGGCAAAGAAGTGGCCCACAGTTAGAGGAGTCGCAATGAATGTCGTTGATCACCCACATGGGGGAGGGCTCCACCAGAGCGTAAGCAGGTCCAGTACAGTGTCTAGGAACGCGCCTCCTGGTAGAAAAGTAGGTCACATAGCTGCTAGAAGGACCGGGAGAAGGGAGAGGAAGTGAAATTTATAAGGCAATTGGGGGATTGAGATTTAATGTCAGTTGAGATTCCTCCGGAATGGAAGAAGTTCACGTATAGGGGAAAGACTCTAGAGGAGCTTATGCAGATGCCAATGGACGAATTTGTTAAGCTGTTACCCTCTAGGCAGAGGAGGTCTTTGACCAGAGGGTTCACTAACGCTCAACGTAGATTATTGGAGAAGATAAGGAAAATGAGGAGGCAGGGGCTATTTGACAAGACTATAAAGACCCATGTGAGGGACATGGTGGTACTGCCAGAGATGGTCGGGTTCAAGTTTGGCGTTTACAACGGTAAGGAATTTGTAGAAGTCCAGATAGTTCCAGAGATGATAGGGCATTATCTGGGCGAGCTGTCTGTGACTACAAAGAAGGTAGAGCACGGTGAGCCTGGGCTCAAGGCCACTAGGTCGAGCCTCTTCCTAGCCATGAAGGGATGACCTATGGGATCCTGGAGATATCCTTTACTCAAAATCGACGATACCAAGCTAGGTAAAGCCGTGAGCAGGAACGTTCACGCGTCTATAAAGGATCTGTACAACGTCTGCAGGGCGGTGAGGGGAAAGAACCTGCAAGAGGCGAAGAAGTTCCTAGAGAACGTCATAAACATGAAGGAACCAGTTCCTTTCTGGAGGTACCAGTCAGGCGCCTCCCATAAGCCTGGTCTTGAGACCAAGTGGAAGATCAAAAGCGGAAGGTATCCAGTGAAGGCAGCCAAGTTTGTTCTTAAGGCACTTGAGAACGCTGAAGCCAATGCAGTAGCCAAAGGGCTCGATCCGGACAACCTTAAAGTAATTCATATTGCCGCACATAAGGGCATAACGCTAAAGAGGTTCATGCCTAGGGCGTTCGGAAGGGCTACTGCTAAGTACAAGAGAACTTCAAACATTGAAGTGATAGTGGGTGAGGTTTGAAGAACCATGGTGAACGTAAAGAAGTATTTCCTCCAAAAGTCCATGGTAAGAGTGATGGTAGACGAATACTTGGCAAAGCAGTTCTACAACGCAGAGTATGCGGGAACCGATATTATAAAGACCCCAATAGGAACCAGGGTCATAATATACGCCGGAAGGCCAGCCATGATAATAGGTAAGGGAGGAAGGACCATAAAGCAGTTAGCACTTGTTTTGGAGAAGTACTTTAACCTAGAAAATCCGCAGATAACTATAACTAATGTTGAAAACCCTGAGCTTAACGCGAGAGTAATGGCATTTAGGTTAGCCGTTGCTTTGGAGAAAGGTTACCACTTCAGGAGGGCAGCGTTTATCACGATAAGGAGAATTATGAATGCTGGCGCTTTAGGAGCTGAAGTGATAGTTAGCGGTAAGATAACTTCTGAAAGGGCTAAATACGAAAAGCTAAAGGAAGGCACAGTGTATAAGGCTGGAAATAGTCTAGAGCAAATAGTAGATCGCGCAATTGCTATTGCCTCGCTCAAGATGGGTATCTATGGGGTGGAGGTTGTCATAGCCAAGCCAATGAGGCCAGTAGATAAGATAACCTTCAGAGAGGCTCCAAAGGCCCCTGAGGGTGGAGTCACGATAACGAATGTCAGATTTATAGAGGAGTCCGGGAACGTTAAACAGGAGGGTGACCAGAATGCCTCACAAGCGCAATGAGTTCTTAAAGAACATCAGAAACCTTGATGTAGCTGAACTACAGAAGCGGCTCCAAGATATTGAGATGGACCTTGTCAAACTAAGGGCTGAGTCTAGGGTTGGGACAATCAAGGACACTGCTGCAATAAGAAATACAAGAAAAAATATAGCAAGAATTTTAACAGTTCTTTCGGAAAAAAGGAAGGCGTCAAATGCACAAAAATCTTCCCAAAAATAAAGCAGATTTTATAGGATTTTCGCTTAAGATTATAGGCAATTCGGATTCTAACTTGATAGGTCTCAAGGGCCAAGTTGTATTCGAAACAAAGAACACTTTCCTCGTTTACGTGGGTGGAAGAGTTAAGAGGATAATAAAGGCCAACGGTTTTTATGAGTTAGATTTTAAAAGATCTCATATTACTATTTGTGGTTACAAGTTGGTAGATAGACCAGCCAAGAGGGTAAGTAGAGGGTGAATCGGATGAGTCAAGTGAAAAGTGTAGGAATTCCTGGTGTTAATCCACCTTCAACTACATGTGACGATAAGAATTGCCCATATCATGGCTCCTTGAGAGTTAGGGGTGCGATTTTTGAAGGGGTGCTGTTGAAGCTTAGGGCAAATAAAACTGGCGTATTAGTGAGGGATTACGTAATATACAACTCCAAGTATAAGAGGTATGAAAGGAGAAAGAGCAAGATCCACGTACATGTCCCTCCTTGTGTGAACGTTAAAGAAGGGGATAAAGTTATTATTGGTGAATGCAGACCAATTGCGAAGTCCGTCGCGTTTGTGGTACTAGGCAAGGTAGGTGAGTAATCATGCCGGAAAAACTTCAAATGTTAGGTTCAAGAAAGGCGAGAACGCCAGGCATACAAAATTACACTAGGGTAGTAGTTTCTGACAACAGCGGAGGTAAAGAGGCAGTTGTAATAGGAGTTTACGGTTACAGAGGTGTGCTCAGGAGGGTGCCCTTTGCTAACGTTGGCGATTTAGTAATGGTTTCAGTGAGGAAGGGCACTCCTGAGGTAAGGAAGCAGAAGTTCAAGGCAGTTGTAATAAGGCAGAGGATGCCTTTTAGGAGGCCAGATGGCACATGGATAGCTTTTGAAGATAACGCAGTGGTAATAGTGAACCCTGACGGTACCCCTAAGGGTACAGAAGTTAGGGGACCCGTGGCTAGGGAAGCTGCAGAGAGGTGGCCTAAGGTAGCCAGCCTAGCTACTTTAGTCATCTAAGGTGAGAGAAATGGTCTCGTCTAAGCCCACAAAGCAAAGGAAGTTTATCTATAATACGCCTAATCACCTTAGAAAGCTAAAGCTTGTGGCACCTCTTTCCAAGGATCTGGCAAAAGAGGTAGGAGTAAAGAGGCTCCCAGTTAGGAAGGGCGATACTGTAAAGGTTATGAGAGGAGATCACGTGGGGTTTGAGGGGAAGGTTGCTGGAGTGGATACAAAATCTGGCAGGATAGCTATAGAAGGCCTTACCAGGAAAAAGGCAGATGGAACCCCAGTATACGTGTGGATACACGCCTCAAAGGTACAGATTACTAAGCTCGACTTGTCGGATCCCAAGAGAAAGGAAATGATAGAGAGGAAGTCAAAGGCAAAGGCTCAAGGTGAGTGAAAATGGTCCACGTAACTAGGTATTCGGCCCCTTGGTTCTTAAGGATAAGCAAGAAGGAGTACAAGTGGACTGTAAGGGTATCTCCAGGTCCACATAGTTTACAAGCCAGCATACCCCTTAGTCTATTCTTGAGGGATTACCTTAAAGTCGCCACTAACCTTAGGGAGGCTAAGAACATAATTTCGGCGGGGAAGATACTTGTTGACGGAAGGGTAAGAAGGGATTACAGATACCCTGTTGGGCTCATGGACGTAGTTTCAATACCGTCCGCCGACCTTTACTTCAGGATAGTGCCGGACAACGCCAGATACATGAGGTCTGTGCAGGTACAGAAAGAGGAGGCAGGCTTTAAGTTAGCTAGGGTTCTAGATAAGAGAATAGTGAAGGGCGGAAACATTCAGCTCAATTTGGACGGAGGGCGCAATATACAGCTGGCTAAGGACAAAGCCTCTGAGTACAAGTTCCCCACCCTTACTACGCTTAAGATAGCCATTCCGAATCAGGAAGTCCTAGGATATTACGAAGTTAAGGAGGGCAACTACGCCATCATAATCGGCGGTAAGAACGTGGGAAGGCATGGTACTATAGCGAAGATACAGAGGGCAACTTACAAGACGAGAAGGTATAGTATAGTTACTGTTCAGACAAAGGACGATAAGACGTACGAAACCAACTTGGAGAACATTATGGTTATAGGAAATGAGCAGCCCGAGATAAAGGTGGACTGAAATGGCAGAGCAGGTTCAAGTTACTAAAAATCCCATGCAAGGGGTCAAGTTAGCCAAGGTCACTGTAAACATTGGCTTAGGTGAGTCTGGCGAAAGGCTAGAGAAAGCTTACAAGCTATTAGAAGAGCTTACGGGAGCTAAACCTGTCTATACAAAGGCCAAAAAATCAATCAAGGAGTTCAACATAAGGAAGGGACAGCCGATAGGCGTAATGGTAACATTGAGGGGAGAGAGGTCCAAAGAGTTCTTAAAGAAAGTGCTATCTGCAGTTAATTTCAGGCTAAAGGCGTCGAGTTTCGATAACGTGGGTAACGTTAGCTTTGGCATAGCGGAGCACGTGATTATTCCGGGGACTAGGTACGATCCTGAGGTAGGGATATTCGGAATGGACATAGCGATAACCCTTGAGAAGCCGGGCTATAGGGTTCAGAGGAGGAAGAGGAAGAGGAGTAAGATAGGCCCAAAGCAGAGGGTTAGCAAAGAGGAAGCAATGAACTTTTTAAGGGAAACTTTCGGTGTTACCATTATATGAATTGGTGAGGAGAATGGGCAAGTACAAGCCACCGGCTGAGAGGAGGCATGGAAAAGGGGTTCAGGAGTGCAGGAGATGTGGGAGTAGGGATTCCGTGATCCAGAAATACGGTATTTACTTGTGCAGGCAGTGCTTTAGGGAAGTTGCATACCCCATGGGCTTTAAGAGGTTGAGGTGATAGTCCGTGACAAATCTAAACAGTTTAGCCAACGCGTTAGTCAGCATAAATAACAACGAAGTAAGGAGGAATAAGCAGGCTATCATAATGCCTGCATCAAAGCTGATAGTTAACGTTCTTAGAGTAATGCAAAAGGAGGGTTACGTGGGGGAGTTCGAATATATAGATGATGGAAGGTGGGGAAAGGTCACAGTTCAGTTGTTGGGCAGGATTAACAAATGCGGTCCTATAACTCCTAGGTTCTCCCTGACTTATAGGGACATGATAAACCTTCCGGATCACATTAGGAGATATCTGCCGTCAAAGGAAATAGGCATAATTATTGTCTCCACATCAAAGGGAGTAATGTCGCATAAGGAAGCGGCAAGGCAGAGGGTAGGAGGAATAGCCCTCGGTTACGTCTACTGAAAGGGGTGACATTTCACATGATGGAACCTCTAATTTACGAGGAGCTTAAGATCCCTAGCTCGGTTAAGGTTGAGGTGCAGGATGGCAAGGTAATAGTTAAGGGCCCAAAGGGGCAAGTAGAGAAGGACATATCCCACGCTAAAGGTATCATAGTATCGGTATTCGGAGATAAGGTAACTTTTGAGGCTACCTTTTCCACTAGGAGGCAAAAGGCCACGCTCTACAGCCTAAAGAGGGAGATAGAAAACATGTTCGTTGGTGTTACTAAAGGCTATAGGTACTACCTAAAGATAATATTCACCCACTTCCCTATTTCGGTTAAGGTAGTAGGCAACGAAGTTCAGATCACCAATCTGATTGGCGAGAAAAACATAAGGAAGGCAAGCATATTGCCTGGAGTTAAGGTTACGGTAAAAGGGGAGGATATAGTCGTTGAGGGATCGGATCTAGAGAAGGTGGCGCAAACAGCTGCTAACATAGAATCCGCGTCAAAAATAAAAGGTTTTGACAGAAGAGTCTTCTCCGACGGCATATACATTTACAAGAAGGAGGTAGTTGAATAATGGTCTCGACTGAACTGAAAAGGATACAGAGGCTTAGGGCTATTTACAAGTCTAGAAAACCGAAGTTTCTAAGATACGACTGGGACAAGTACTTTAGATTAGAAAGACAAGAGACGTGGAGAAGGCCAAGGGGAATAGACAACAAGACCAGGCTTCACTTAAAGGGATTCCCTAAGCTGGTATCCTCGGGCTACATAAAGCCAAAGGAGATAAGATATAGACATCCATCAGGATTAGAGGTAGTTTACGTTAGAAGTCTGAGTGACCTAGATAAAATACCCGCAGATAAGAGAAAAAGTGTAATAGCGATTTTAAGCGGTAGCATAGGGCTAAAGAAGAAAGCGGAAATTATAAAGAAGGCTTCTGAGTACGGCATAAGGGTAGCCAATGGTGGTGTATGATGCCGGATCTTTACTTACAAAGGAGATTAGCTGCGGACATTGCTAACGTTGGCCTAAATAACGTAAAGTTTTTGCCAGATTACTTAGACGAGGTAAGGGATGCCCTTACTAGGGAGGACGTAAGAAAGCTAATCGAGGAAGGAAAGATAATAATAGAGGAAAAGAGGGGGATCAGCGGATCTAGAACCAAGGTTAGGAGGAAGAACAGGAGAGTAAAGGGAGAGGGCAGAAGAACTGGAAGCAAAAAAGGCGGGAAAAACGCTCGTTCGAATAAAAGGGATACGTGGATTGCGAGGATTAGGAAGATGAGAGAGTACTTGAGGGAGTTAAGGGATAGTGGGACCATAGACAGCTCAACCTATAGGTTGTTCTATAGGAAAGCTAAGGGAGGAACGTTCAAGAGTCTGGCTGATTTAAGGAATGCCTTAAGGCAACAGGGCAAGATAAAGGGGTAGGTTCACATGGTGTCTGGACCAAATTATAAGGTTAAGTTTAGGAGAAGAAGGGAAGGTAAGACAAACTACTACAGAAGGTATGTCTATGTATTGAATAAGGCAACAAGGCTAGTGATAAGGATTACTAACAAGTACATAATAGCTCAGATAGTGAAGTTTGATCCAAAGGGAGATAAGACCGTTGTGATGGTCCACTCGATAGAGTTAGCTAAGAAGTTTGGGTGGAAGGGTGATACCAACAACACTTCAGCTGCCTATTTGACAGGCTACCTATTGGGACTAAGAGCTAGGAATGCTGGGATAGACTCAGCTGTGCTAGACATAGGACTTTTCACTCCGACGGTTGGCTCCAGGATATTCTACGCAGCCAAGGGCGCTGTAGATGCCGGTCTTAAGATTCCTCTAGGTGAGGATCTGAAGTTTGACGAAGCTCGCATAAAAGGGGCGCATGTAGCGGAATATGCGTCAAAACTGGAGACGGAAAATCCGGACAAGTTTAATAGGATATTCTCCGGATACCTAAAAAGAGGTCTAAATCCAAAAGATTTAGTAGCCCATTTCGAAGAGGTCTTAAATAAGATAAAATCTGGTGAGAAATAATGGCAGAGGAAGTTCCTGTAACTAACGTAGAGGAGTGGAAACCCAGGACTAAGATAGGGCAGCTTGTAAAGGAAGGCAAGATCACATCGATGAAGGAGCTTTTTGAGAAAAACCTGCCTATAGTCGAGCCCGAAATCGTTGACGTACTTTTACCCAATCTTAAGTACGAGGTCATTGATATTAGGGTAGTACAGAAGCAGACTGATGCAGGGGAGTTGTCTAGGTACAAGGTGTTAGTTGTTATGGGCAACTTCGACGGTTACGTAAGCATTGGGTTAGGAAAGGCTAAGCAGTTGAGGGTGGCAATACAGAAGGCTGTAAGAGATGCCAAGATGAATATTATCCCTGTTAGAAGGGGTTGTGGTAGTTGGGAGTGTACATGTGGAGAACCTCACAGTTTGCCCTTTACGGTAAGCGGTAGGGCGGGAAGTGTGGAAGTAGTGTTGAAGCCTGCTCCTAAGGGGACTGGTCTTGTCGTAGGGAGCGTTTTAAAGACGTTGCTATCTTACGCAGGACTGAAAGACGTTTGGTCTTTCAGCAATGGGGAGACTAGGACAAAGGAGAACTTCATTAAAGCTGGCTATAACGCCTTGTATAACACTTATAGGTTCGTTACTCCCGCAGACTGGGCTAGGAAGAGGTGAATGCAGTCATGCCTAGTCCAATCCTAGTTATAAGGATAAGGGGATCAGCTGGTGCTCCCTGGAATATAGAAGAGACTCTTATTATGCTAAGGCTAAGGAGGCCTTTCAACGGCATGATATATCCCAATACTCCCGCAGTAGTGGGTATGTTAAGGAAGGTTCAGTCCTATGTCACGTGGGGCGAGATAGATCAACAGACTTTAGAGCTAGTAATGGAGAGATTAAGGACTAGGAACGGCAAGAAGCTCAGTGACGACGTGGCCAAGAAAGTTTTGGGGATGAGCCTCGATGAACTAAAGAGAGGAATACTTGAAGGAAAAGTCTACGTGAACAAGTTAGATAATGTGTTAAGCCTTCCATTACGTTTCCACCCGCCCAGAGGGGGGTTTAAGGGCAAAGTTAACGCTCCCTTTGGAGCAGGTGGAGAATTCGGGTATAGGGGAAGTAAGATATTAGAACTCGTGAGGAGGATGGTGTAAAATGGTGGTAAGAAGGCAAAAGAAGACCAGGAAAATGAGAGGCCACAGGACTATGGGCTGGGGTGCAAAGACGCAGCACAGGGACAGAGGAAAGGAAGGAGGAAGGCAAGTGGGTATGCACAAGCACAAGTGGTCTTGGCTAGTAAAGTACGGCAAGGACTGGTACGGTAAGCATGGATTTGTAAATCCCACGTCAGCGGAGAAAACAGTTATAACGTTGAGGCAACTAAGCGAAATGATAACCAACGGTAAAATTCAAGTAGAGATGAAGGATGGAAAGATATACGTTGACTTGACTAAACTAGGGTACGAGAAATTGCTCGGAGGCGGGGGAGCAAGTATGCCCCTAGTTGTAAGGGTAGCAGAAGCCACTGAACTCGCTAAGAGTAAAATAGAGAAGGCAGGAGGCCAACTTGTCCTGGAACAAAAGGAGTGATTTTTGTTTTAATCACGGATAGTTTTGAAAAGGCCTTCTATTTTTATCTTACGTAAGCTTCTGCTATTAACGCGTTCTTTTGCGGGATAGAAAATATAAACCGGTTTTGCAAAGGATTGTTGAACATTTATGTCATTTATGGACTCTTTAGCGAAACTGGGGCAAGTACTGCCAGCAGTAACAAAGCCGTCTCAGAAACCTTCGCTAAACCAGAAGCTAATATGGTCTATTGTTGCAGTGGCCATCTACCTCGTTATGTCATCCGTGCCCCTTTATGGCCTTCAAGTGTCTAACTCGTCTTTTTTCAGCAATTTCCTTCTTGAACAAGTTATATTCGCATCTACTGCAGGGACATTAGCACAACTCGGCATAGGTCCCATCATTACCGCTGGTTTAATAATGCAGATCCTGGTAGGGTCCAAGCTCATTAACATGAACCTAAATGACGAGGAGGATAGGGCTAAGTTTACGGAAGCGCAAAAAGGCCTAGCGTTCATATTCATAATTATTGAGGCTTTTCTATTTGGCTTCGCACTGGCAGGAAATTCTGGCCTCTCGAGGTTAGATTTTGCCTCTATTATAGCAGGCCAACTAATAGTTGCAACGTTCTTCATACTGCTTTTGGACGAGATGATCCAGAAGGGATGGGGGCTCGGATCCGGAGTTAGCCTATTCATATTAGCTGGAGTCATGAAGATAATGTTCTGGTACATGTTCGGAATCGTCACGGTCTCTTCTCAAAACCTTCCAGTTGGTTTCTTCCCATCCCTTGTCTCTACCGTGGTTTCTCACAGTAATATCCTTGAGCTCGTAGTAAACACAACGAAGCCCTTCCAGCCCGATTTAGTGGGATTGGTCTCTACTGTAGGGCTTACAATACTTATAATATACTTGGAGTCCATAAACATAAACATTCCAGTAACTTCTCAAAAGCTCAGGGGAATAAGGAGGACCATTCCCCTAAATTTCCTATATGTAAGTAGCATTCCAGTTATATTCGTAAGCGTGTTAGGTGCAGACATCGAGCTTTTCTCCACCTTGGCCTCGTACGTTTCTCCAGGCGTGCAGAGGGTGCTAAATGCCATAGATTCTGCGTTTGTGTTCCCTCCGCCTAATACGACCATCCCGCATAGCGTTTACGCTCTTGTCGAGGATCCGGTAGGTGCGATAGTGTACGCTCTGGTGTTTCTAGTGTTAGGGATAATATTTGGGCTAGTGTGGGTGGAGGTTGCCGGCTTAGACCCGGCTACCCAAGCTAGGTCCCTAGTCGATGCTGGGATAGAGATTCCAGGAATGAGGAGCAATCCAAGAGTTATAGAGGGCATACTCGCAAGGTACATATACCCGCTGGCCTTCTTCAGCTCAGTGATAGTTAGCCTCATCGCGGTAGTAGCCACATTCTTAGGAGTATACGGGACGGGTGTGGGACTTATACTTGCAGTGTCTATAGCCATGCAGTACTACAGCCTGCTAGCCTACGAGAGGTCGATAGAGATGTATCCTTTATTAAAGAGAATTATCGGTGAATAATAGTGGTGGGTGAATGGAAATGAAAATGGGCATCGTAACTGGAATCCCTGGAGTGGGGAAGACTACTGTACTATCTACTGTGGCAGAAATACTTCAAGAGAAGAAGGTCCCGTTCAAGGTTATGAATTTTGGCGACTACATGTTAAGGACCGCAGTGGAGAAAAAATACGTAAATAACAGGGACGAAATAAGGAAGTTATCCCTGGAAAAGCAGAGGGAATTACAGCAGGAAGCTGCTAGGCAGATAGTTAAGGACGCGGAGGCCCTAGGGGAAAATGGGCTTAGTTTTATAGACACTCACGCAGTGATTAGAACCTCATCAGGTTATTTGCCCGGATTACCTAAGCACATTATTGAAATACTATCTCCCTTGGTTATATTTCTGATAGAGAGCAACCCAAACGAGATTTTGAGAAGACAGCAAAAGGACTCGTCTAGGCAGAGGGCAGACTACAGTAGCGTGGATGTAATAAATGAAGTAATGGACTTCGCAAGATATGCTGCTATGGCTTCTGCTGTACTAGTAGGGGCTTCAGTCAAAATCGTGAATAACGTTGAAGGGGATCCAAAGGTAGCTGCGAACGAAATTATTAAGACATTGATGTGAGATGGGGTACCAAATCTTAGGTATCATTTTGTTATCTTTTTTGTCAAATTTTATAATATATATCATATATAGGAGTTTTATACAACGCAAACTATCGGACGCTATAAGGATGCTTGAATATTACAACTCGAGGCTGGAGAGGGTGGTCTCTCCCAAGAGAAAGGAAAAAGTGTATAAAAAGGTTTCATCGGAAATTAAGACCTACAACTCTAGGTTGTATAAGTATTCTTTTGTCCAGTCTGTTCTTCTTATAGCTTTCTACATGATCGACCTCTTCGTTATATTGACATACTTTGTGGTCCCAGTCAGTTTTCCCTATTACGTCCCATACCTCACCCTCGAGAAAGATGGTCAGTACTATCTAGACCTGGGTTACCTACTCGTATTTATATTGTCGTTCATACTTTTCACGCCTATTTCGTTAAGACGCCCGAAGATTATTTAAGCCATTAGAATTATCTAAAATTGGTCACTTATGCCTAGACCCGCACTTAGGTCAAGGTCACTTAGAAAGATAAGCGTTAAGCTACCAAGTGGTAGGTCTGCTACACACTACGAGAGGAGGAAGAACTCTGAGGCAGTCTGTGCAATGTGCAAAAGGCCTTTGAGGGGAGTACCCACCAATGGGGTAAACAAGCTGAGCAAGACTAAGAAGCGCCCTCAAAGGATGTTCGGAGGTTACCTCTGCCACTCTTGCCTGGAGAAGTTAATTAAGTCCTCCTTGAGAGGAAATTCATGATAGTTTTGATAAGTGGTCCTTCTGGTAGCGGAAAGACCACAGTTGCTAGGTCTCTTTCTGCAAAGCTAAACTTGGATTACGTCTCCGCAGGAGAACTATTTAGGCAAGTCGCTAAGTCTATGGGAAAGGACATCTTGGATCTAAACCTTGAGGCAGAAAAGGACTTTTCCATAGACAAGGAAATAGACAGGAAAATATTTGAAAGGGCACTTAAGGGTAACGTTGTAATAGAGTCCCATATTGTGGGTTGGCTTTTGAGGGACTTGTCTGACGTTAGCGTCTACCTATGGGCGCCTGTGGAGGAGAGGGCAAGGAGAATTTCTATTAGGGATAACCTTCCCTACCGGGAAGCCCTTAAAAAGGTTATAGCTAGAGAAGACAGCCACGGGAGTAGGTTCTGGAAGTACTACGGTGTTGATTTTTCTGACCTTTCCGCTTACGATCTCACTCTCAACACCTTTGGGTTAACGGCAGAAAAGGTAGTTGAAATAATCCTCCAATACATTCACTCCAAGAAATAGTTTTGTTAATCTCTCAACTGCTTTTAAACGTTAGAGAAGAACGGTGCGAGCAGTTGACCGTAGAGGCGCTTGTCCAACAACTTACTACTCAAGTCACCGAGATAGCGTGGAGCGTGTTTATACTGGCGTGGGCTGTTGGATGGGCTGTGAGGGGATCTCCTATACCTATATTCAAGGTAAAGAGGGCAGGGCAGGACATAATTGAGGACGCCATACTTGCGGCCTTCTGGCTAGCCGTTGGCACCACCGTGTTCAGCTTGATCTCTTATATAGCGGGCCAAGTTTAAAGGTGATCTCCCTTGTATAGCTCGTTCGAGTTTCTGGGGATAGCTTTCGACCTAGCTATTCTCACGTACTTTATAGGAACCCTAATAATGGGCCTTCCTATACCCGTTTACGGCTTGAAGAAATGGGGTCCTAAGCTTATTTCTGATGGAATATACTCAGCTGTTCTAGTAAACCTCTTTGAGCTCATCCTTTACGTCTCACAGGAGATCTCGTTGGCTATTGGCGCTAGCTGGGCGAACTTCTACCAGTGGATATACGAAGTTATAGCTCAAGAGCTAAACATCTTCTTCTTAGTTAAGGTACTTTACGCTGTGGCCGCTGCGTCGGAAGATCCTGCACTGAACGTACTTATGTCTCCTCTGCTTTTCATTTTTTCCTTTCTAACTGGGCTTATAACAACAATGGAGACTATCCTCATAATATCTTACATAGTGTTGCAGGACGACGGGTTATTCATAGCCATGGGGATATTACTGATGGCTTTGCCTTTTAGAATCGGGAGGAGCATTGGTGGTGCCTTGATAGGATTCGCGGTAGTCTTTTACATAGGCCTCCCTTACCTCCCAAACTTCTTGACTGGACTAGGCATGAATTTGCTCAACATGTCAAACGTGAACACCAATAACACTCAAGACGTTGTTACCTTCCTTATAACTTATGCTATTCCTTACTTAATAGAGAGTACAGTAGTCCTTCCCACAGCGTATATTACGATACTCTCTGGACTCTCAATAGGCCTTGGTTCGGCAATAAGCGGGTATTCCTCTAGGTTGCCTATACCCATTGACATCTTCTAGAAGGTGTAAAAGGATTGAAGAGCAAGACCTTGGCTGTAGTGCTTATAGCTGTAAACATGGTGATAATGTCGTTATCCACAAAAAACGTCGTTTACTTAGTCTTCAACGCCATTCTAATTGTAGTAATTTACGTTGTTGTGACCCTTATTTCGAAGAGGTTTGCTGAGGGTTAGACTTTCTCTCCTTTTTTACCTCCTTAGTCATAAATATAGTAGTTCTTTGCCTTCCACCCATATTAGGTCAAGTAAAGTTAAAAGGCGATAATAAAAAGCCTTACCTATGAAAAAGTTTGAGTTCTTCGATCACACTGCCGACGTGGGGATAAGAGCTTACGGAAGGACGCTTGAAGAGGCCTTTGAGAACGCAGCGTTAGCTGTCTTTGAGGTAATGACCGACACCTCTAAGGTCGAGGGAAGGGAATGCAGAGATGTAGAAATAGATGGTTATGACCTCGAAAACCTGCTCTATAGGTGGATTGAATCCCTACTTGTGTTTTATGACTCCGAGCTTTTGCTCTTTAGTAAGTTCTCCGTTAAAATAGATCAAGATAACTTTAAGCTCAAGGGTAGGGCTTGTGGGGAAAAGTTTGACGAGAGCAAACACGAGAGGAGAACTTTGGTGAAGGCTATGACTTACAGCGAAATGAGGATAGAACGGAAGGACGGCACTTACGAGCTAATCTTCGTCGTTGATATTTAACCTCGCCTTACAATCTTCACAGTAGTAGTTTGGAAGCAAGTCCAGCTCATGGACGTCTTTAAACCCTCTCATGACGCACTGGTTTTTACAACCTTCTAAACTCGCTATTTTCCCGATAGCAAAGAGCGACCCCTTCTTAACCCTCTCTACAGTTTTATCCATAGATGCGTCTTCAAGGTTTCTGACGAAAAGTAGGGCTAATTTGTCCTTAGTTGCGAAAAGGCTAGGCGTTATGATAGGCACGTCGGCTATTCCCAGCACTACGTCGTACGGATAACCGTAGAACCTCTTGGCGAAGCTGTCGAGAAGGCTAGACGAGTTATACCCGTTCTTGTCCCACTCGTAGCTAGTTACAGAGACGTGGAATATTTCGGGATACGTCTTCACGTCGAAGCCGTTCTCTGTCAGGAATGAGGAGACGGCATTAAGCAAGCTTTTGTCTACTTTGTTGACTTGAACCAATAGGACTTTCTTCATGTGGGGAGCCCTGGAGACCCTATCTCATTGAGCCCTTTTAAGGGCATCTCCTAGAGAGTCGCCAAGCCCCCACCTCTAATACTTTGACAAAAATTTTAAGTTTGAGACCATACATAAATATGATTGCCGTCGTAGCTCAGCCCGGGAGAGCGCCCGGCTGAAGACCGGGTTGTCCGGGGTTCAAGTCCCCGCGACGGCACTCTGATTTTAGCTCATTTATGCGCTATTGTTCTAGTCCTCGAATAAACCACTAAAATTTTGCAGAACTGAGGGGCTCGGGCCGGGACTTGAACCCGGGACCACTGGGTCCACAGCCCAGCGCTCTACCGAGCTGAGCTACCCGAGCCACTACTTAACATTGCACGATATTTACTTTTAAACTCTTCTTTGACGATGTCCAATAAATTTCGAGCGATCTCTCTTTTTGTCATTTTATCTATTTTCCTTATAAAATCTTTTCCTATAACGTAAACCTCGTCGTATTCCGATGAAAACCCTATGTCCTTTCTCTTTACATTGTTAGCCACAATAAGGTCGAAGGAGTGCCTCTCCCTTTTGATCTTTGCCCTCTCTACTAGCTCCTCGTCAGTGTCCACGGTCTCCGCGGAAAAGCCTACCAAGAACGTCCTCCCTCTAGCCACAGAGGAAACCTTTGGAGTTGACTGTAACTCTACTACGATGCTTTCGTTTTTATGCGTGTCTACCTTAGACTCGAACGTCTTCTTGAACTTGAAGTCCGCGGGGGCGCCGGCCAAGATCACTACGTTATATCCTTTGTCAACCGCCTTCTTCACTTCTTCAGCCATTTCCTCAGTAGTGGCAATCTCAACCCTGTTTCTAACGTATGGCTTTACCCTGGAGGACAGAGGACCGTGAATGAGCAAAACGTCAGCCCCGCGGAAAAAGGCCTCGTTAGCTATTGCAACTCCCATGGTGCCACTGCTTGGGTTACTCATGAACCTTACTGGGTCCAGGTATTCTCTAGTAGGTCCTGCAGTGACCGCAATTTTGAAGCCGTCTAGGTCCTTGCCCCTAGCCAGTATTGCGGATATGAACTCAGAGACGAACTCTATATCGGGGAAATGGGCCAAATCCCTTACTATGAGAGGCTCTATCACGTGTACGCCTATGTTCCTCAAATAGCTTACTGCCTCAATAACTTGAGGAGAATTATACATGGGTAAGTGCATTGAAGGGACTACAAATACGGGCTTCCTCAGTCCTATGAAGTTTAAGGCAGTTGCCAAGATAGGTGTATCAGAGATCCCCTTAGCCAACTTCACTATAATGTTTGCAGTGGCAGGGGAAACTAACATGGCGTCAAGGTTTTCAGCCAGCGTCACATGTTCTATGTTCCCTGTCAATCCGGTCATTACTGGGTTTCCAGTTGCCCATTCGAACATGTCCTTCGAGACGAGTTTCTGTGAAGCCTTACTCATCATTACGTAAACCTCTGCTCCCATCCTCATGAGCGTTCTTGCTAAATCTATTGATTTGTATATTGCTACGCTACCGGTTACCGCCAAAAGCAGTTTCTTGCCAAGGAGTTCCTTGCTGTTCTCCCCTATTATTCTCTTTGAAGGATGTACCATAAGGTTCTTTATTCATCTTATATAAGCCACTAATAAAAACATTATATCTATGGAACAGTCGGTAAAAGGCAAAAGAGTCCCCTTTACTATAAGAAACGTAAGACTGGACGATGTAGACTCAATAATAAAGATAAACAGACTGACTCTGCCAGAGAATTATCCCTACTACTTTTTCGTGGAGCACGTAAAGGAGTACGACAAAGCCTTCTATGTGGCTGTTGTAGACGGAGAGGTCGTCGGGTACATTATGCCCAGGATAGAGTACGGGTTTAGTAACTTCAGGGCGATACCGACGTTAGTTAAGAAGGGACACGTAGTTTCCATAGCCGTATTGGAGAAGTTCAGGAACCAGGGAATAGGGAGCTCCTTGTTGGGCGCTTCCATAAAGAGCATGAAGGAGGACTACGGCGCAGAGGAAGTGTACCTTGAGGTTAGGGTGACCAATTACCCAGCAATATCGCTTTACGAGAAATTCAGTTTCACGAAGGTTAAGGTTCTGAAACATTACTATGCAGACGGAGAGGACGCCTACCTCATGGCAAGTCTCTTGAAAGAGAGCTCCAAGGTATCCGGCGATAACTCCACGTAAAACCCCTTAAGCACCGACCCCACAGAGACCACGGTCGTCTCATCCTTCTTCACAACCGATGGATAATCCGAGTGACCGTGGAGGACAAGCACTTTTCCTCCCCTAGGTATTGGTACGTCTTTTCCCACCGTAAAGCCTCCAATAGTTCCCGTACCGTAGCCCTTTGGAGGAAAGTGGGTCATAAAGACCTTTAGCCCTAGGTTAAATGACCGTTCGAAAGCGTCGGAGTCTATTAGCCTACTGGTGCTTTTTAAGTACTTCATTACAAATACGCTTTCCATCTCGCCCAAGATGCCGTAGAAGTTTTCTAAATACTGAGGACACTCCACGTCTCCGAGTCCTATAATTGCGTCATATCCTTGGGAATTAAAGTAGTCTACTGCATCCACGAGGCAGGGGAAGCCTGACACTAGAGCGAGTTTTCTCATACCACTGCTCCAAGCGATACAAAGAAATACCCAAAGCTATAATGTCTGCGGTCGAGCCAGGGTTGTAGCCCTTTGAAGTTAAGTACTCATTAAACTCCCGAAGTTCCGCGTCAGTGGGACACTCGTGGAGCCTCCCAGCGTAAGCCGAGACTTCTAACGCTGCCCTCCCTCCGTACTTTCTATATATTAGGCCATCAGGGTTCTCTCTGAGCACTCGTATAAACGCGCTTTGAATGTCCTTTTCTAAACTACCGCACTTACCTTCCTTGAGCATCTCGTAGACCTCCACGCTGTACTTATAGTTATTAGTAATGTTTCTCATTAAGCTGTCCTCCCTAGCAGAGTAGAGGAACACGTCCCAAAGCCTCTCCCTCATTTCCCTGAAGTCCATACTTTCAAGCCTACCCAAATACGATGGAGTCTGGAGGAAGAGTGCCTTAGAGAACCATTCAGTCTCCTTTTCGTCCAAGCTCCTTAGTACTTCGCTAGCCTTTCCAACTAGAGCACTCACACTATCAGAGAGAGTTATGGAGTACGCCAAGGGAAGGTGGGCTAGAGCTGTACCGAAGATGGCGAAGTCTATCCCCATTTTCTTTGCAGTTGAGACGGAGGAGTAGAGGAGGTCGTAAATGGGCCTCTTAGAGTTGTATCCCCTAATACAAGCTTGAGCATAGCTGTCCACTGATATTAGGGCGGAGAGTAACAAGTCAACGTACTTAACTCCCCTAATATCCTGGTACAGGGAAGCGTTTCCCGGTTTAAACACGCTGGCCTCTATCACGGTTGAACTGGATAGAACCACTGAAGCCTCTCTACATATCCGGCGCAACGTATCCTCCAACTTTCCTGTCACCTACTACTATTACCTCCTTATCGTCGCACTGCATTAGTGCCCCCTTTACGCTAACTTTACGGGCACCGTACATGACCGAGCTAAATATTCCCTCAAAGGAAATAACTTCGTACTCCTTTTCCGCCTGCAGTACGGCTAAAGAGGGATAGTAGAGGGCCTTAACATCCCCGTAAACGGTTCCCTTAGTTTCTATTTCTCCTGCTTGTCTGCAAACCATTTCGCAGTGCCTTCTCGGCTTCTCGTGGACAAATAGTACTGAGAACTTAACTCCTTTGTATATGCCTCTCGTCTTATTGTTGTAAAGTCTTTTGGCCACCTCCAGGGAAAGGCCATAGTTCCTGGACGTCTCCAGTACCCAGTCGTCGTCTCTCTGAAAGCCTGGGAAACTGTGTAGGAAATCCTCCGTGCTCTTGTCCCCGTAAATCACGAGGTCTACATCGGAGTTCTCGTGGGCTATGCCCAGTAGAAGTGAGCCCGTGACCCCCGCGTTTCTAACGTCTATGTCGTAGGCGTAGATAAAGTCGATTAGAGCTTCAGTAGCCTTGTCCTTTGGGCTCTCATGGACTATTTTTTCTAATCCCTCCTCTGGTCTAAGGTGCTCCTTAACCTCTGATAAGTAGACAACCGGGTAGGTGACGCCATAGCACGGTTCGTATTCAAACCTTTGAGGCAACTTGACCAGCCTTTTGACGCCGTAATAAGGCAGGATCCTTTCGTAACCCTTCCAAAGTCCCCTGGAGGTGTAGACGTACTTGAGGTACGCGAAGACGTAACCGGGAGGGTTGTAGTTTGTGAAAACAAAATAGATATTCCCCTGCTTGTCTACTAGAGCGTCCTTATCAAGGAAGTAATCTCTTCCCATCCCTTTAGTCTCACAAATGATATAGGGGTATTTGAGCTCTTAAGCATATCAGCGTAAACCCTGTAAATCCCTCCTCCTAAGGCGTTGGCTATTAAAGAAGCCCCAACAGACGCTTCCTTGAACTTCACGTTGAGCTTTATGCCCCAGTCGATTTCGTCTTTTCCCCTGCCTGAGACTATTATGGGTATGCCGTACTTTTGACTGTACCACTCCGAGATCATCCTGGCTATCTCCTTTGCCCTCCTCTCACTACCCCCTGTGTATATGGTCTCCTTGGTAATCCTAGAGTACTTGGAGAGGAGATAAGCCACTTCGCCGTCAATTGCCCCAGGGGATACGGGGCCGGGTATGTAGGTACCCCCAAACCCGTCTACGACCTTTCCATCCACCACCACCAAGATGGAGTAGAAGTGTCTTCCTGCTTCAAGCAGAACGAAGCTATCGTACAAGGTTCTGTAGAAGAAGGCAGAGGCAACCTTGTCCGCAGTACCCATGTCCACTACGTTGACCTTCCTGTACTCAGGGACGCTGTCGAGCTCAATAGCTGAGGGAATTGTGACCCCCTCTCCTCTAAAGCTCTTCAGGAACGAGTGTAGAGGGCCCTCCTTATCTGGGTCGCTCAAGGTAAGCAAGAATATCTCCCTAGCCCCTATTTCCCTGGCCTTGACCAACGGGAGTCCGTGACCCGAAGGTAGAGCTACGAGCTTTGGCTTCCAAGCTAGTATGTAGCTAACTAACGTGGGAGAGGCTTTTACCACAAGTGAGGTAGGTACCTCTAAGTACTTCACTACCCTGCCGAGTTCGTCCACCGTAGATATTGCGTAACTTTCGCTACCCGGGTCAACGCCTACGAATAGCATAATAAGACTTTTAAATTCAGGGGAAATAAATCAAATTGAATGATGACACAAAAGAAATCCGAGTAGTGAGGTTAGTGGGCAGCCACTGAAGATTTATTATTACGTATACAAGTGTATACACTATGTCTCCGAGTAGGCACTCCTGTTTCATGGAGAATGGAGTGTACAATAGGCTAGTGGAAGCCGCTAAAAAGAGGAACATGTCAGTATACAAGTACACTAATGAGTTGGTATCTCGTGCACTGGATCTGGAGGAGTCCGGCATATTCTTAGAGAACGTTAGGAGCTACGCGTTAGTGTTGGAGAGCCTTTCAAAGTATAAGGGAAGGATAGCAGTATTGCCCTTCGACGCGGTACTTAATACGGAGGTCTCCCATTGGGAAGGTCTAGGTAGGGGATTGGGGCTACTTTTGAGGCAAATGGGCAGAACAAAGGAGGAACTAGCTAGTTTAGCCGCTTCGGCGATCAAGTTCGTGTTCCAGTTTATGGGGGAAGTGAGCTATGGAGAAGGGGTGAGCATTTCGTTTCCGTTCTTACACGCCGAGATGCAGAAGAGGTTAGTCCAGTTCGCGAAAGCTTTTGTGACCGCCTTAAGTAACGCTATGGGGATAGAGGTCGAGGTAAGGGAAGAGGAATCAGGGTTAGAGGCCAAGTTCAAAGCGTCCCGAGAAACGATGATATAAACGATGTCCCTGTCCTAAGACACAAAATAGCGTATAACGCCCTTGCTAGGATTAACAGCGTTCGCATTGCTAGCCAATCTCGACATTAATTTGCCAGACCAACGTTCACTTTTGTCTCCAAAAACACGTCGTCCTCCTCATTTCTATCTTTGCGATTAAGGTAACTGATTAAGTAAATGCCAGACCCATAAGTTAGCTTTTTATAGACGTGGGACAAATGAATTGTAGGCGGGATAACGCAGCGGCGTAGGCCAGCCTGGTAGGCCGCAGGGCTCATAACCCTGAGGTCCCTGGTTCAAGTCCAGGCGCCGCTATACACTCCCGCCTCCACCGCTTCTCTTAGGCTTTAGCGGGATTAAAGGGTAAAGGGTAATATGTTCTAGTAACAATCATTAAATCATTATTCCAGTTAAAGTTAACAGTTGAGGCATAAGTGATTTTTATGTTTACTATGAGTAGATCACATTTATACCGCTTAATCTGTATTTAAATTCAATTTTATGTTAAGAGGAAATGTCGCTAACTCCTTAACTTAGATAAAGTAAGTGTTACTGGAGACCTAGGCTGATAAGTAATAAGACAAACCTCGCCTAGCGGGGTTAAGGTTTTAACATGAAAACGATTTCCTTTTATGGCGCTTTCTTTGGCGAACTAAAGATGAGGAGCCCCGATTGCTCCCGCAATGCCGGAAGCGTCAAAACCGCAGTTGTGAGGCTATTTCCTAGTGGGTAAACAGAGGAAATTGAGGAAGTTGGCGGACGTGACTGAAAAGCTGTGGAACGAGACAAACTACGAGAGACAACAATTCTTTCAAGAAAAGAAAGTGGACCTCAATGACACGTGGAGGAAGTATTAGAAGAACAAGAAGGTTCTAGGAGTTAACGCTCAAGCTGTTTTCAGAAGAACAACTTGGTCTTCTTTCTTCTCGTTACTAAAGCAAAGGAAAGACCTACCATTTATCAACCACGTTTCGCCACCAGGCTATTGGAAGGCGGTAAGAGGAGGCTAATCCTAGTCATTAGGCAAGATCGCTACGAAGTTAACGAAGAAAAACGCGTCATCTCTCTGAAGGATTGGGAAATGAAGATGCCCTTTGTAGGTTAAGGTGGTTTGGTGCACAAGGTAGGCTGGAGATTCACATTGAAGATAACAAGTTTTACGCTTGTATTCCCGTTAACGTTGGTAGGACTACTTCTAAGAAAAGCGTAAGCCAATGAAGGACTCTCTCGTCGTCCACGGTTTGAGGAGAGAGATTCAGTTGAAAAGCCTAAAGGTAACAAGGTTGCGTCAATTGACATTGGTATAAACGCGTTGGCTACTGTCGTTGTTGACGATGGTACCATTCTATTTTACCGCGGTTCCATCGTTAAGAGCGATTACTTCTACTTTGAGAAAAAGATTGCTGAACTCGACAAGTTAAAAAGCGAGACAGAAAAGGTTCAAGAACAAGAAGCTAAGGATGAGGTGTTGAGGGAAAGGGAAAGAGTCACTAAGCTTTACCGTGGGCTTCTTCATTTACAGAACTTTAGCCTCTCACCTCACCAAGACTTTGTGGAATCTTGGCGTTTCAACAGTGTATTTGGGCTATCCTAACTTCATTTCTCAGGATAAGGGTAACAAGCTCACTTCAAATTTGGTCTTATCGCAAGTTGGCGCATTAGCGAACAAGTTTTACGAGTACGGCGTAAAGACGTTTCTAGTTGTTGAGTACAATACTTCGCGTTTCTGCGCTTACCATAACGTTAAGGTTGACAGAAATTCCAAGGGGTGTCGATAGCTGTCCTCTTGGTCGTAAACTTCACAGCGACGTCAACAGTGCGTTAGACATTATAATAAGGAAGATTATCAACGCTTTGGCTCTTTCCTTTCTCTTCACATCACGGAGTATCTCCCTTAAAGGGGAGTAACGCCTTAGACCTATGCAAAACCCTCGCAGGGCTGGGAGTAAGTCAGACAAATATAAAGGCTCTCTAGACCTATATTACGCTAGCGCTCAGGATTATTCATAATACCATTATATAGCGGTTGAGCTAGTGAAAGCCTAGGCGTCCAGTCCCGTAAAAGTGTTGGGATAACGCTGAACCTATGGCGCTGTCCCTTAGTCTTCTAACCGCTCCTAGTTAGCGCGCCTCTAGTTGTCCTAACGTGTCAACTCGAGGAATAAAGCATCGTGGTCTGTACTTGTGTGTTGTTGTCTGTACAAGGGATAACTCGGTCAACTTTTCCAGAATTCGAGGTCTTTAGGTGAATCGGGAGTCAAAAAGTAGAAAATGCTCCTTCGATGGTCGTCCAGCTTCTCCTTGCCCACAAGAAAGGGCAGTGCAGGAGCTACGACAATAAGGAGGACTGGTCAAGCCCTAGCCACCTCCTTGAATGGCTTCCTCTCCTTCAAAAGCAAGTAGAAGGCAGACGCCAACATCCTCAGCACGGCTATGACTGCGAAGAGCCACCTTATTGCCCCCACGCCGTAGGCTGACATCACGTCGTCTGCAACTAGGGACCCAACGCTCGAACCGACGAGGTCGCCCATTGCCACCACAACGCTGTAGGCCCCAATCCCCCTCCTCACGTCTCTTGAGGAGTCGAACAAGTAAGCCATGTAGGCAGTAGAGCCCACAGAGTTGGTGAAGCCCGCGACTACTTCAGCCAAGTAGATCTCGTACACGGAGGTAGAAAGGGCGTAGGCTAAGGGGAAGGTGGAGAGGGCGAACCTACCGAGGAACATCATGAGCCTCCTGTGCTCGTCCACTAGCTTCCCTACTTTCTTCTGCATGGAGAGCGTTGAGAGTCCGGAGATGACGCTCATTACGGCTAAGTTAATGAAGTCCATGTGGAATATGTAGACCTGGGCTACGGGGAAGAGGGGCCACGCCATGGACCAGACCACGTTAAAGAGGAAAGTGATGAGAAGGTAGTGCATGACCTCGAGTTCCAGGGGAGGGCTCCTCCCCTCCAAGGGTAGGGAGTCCACGTCGAACTTCATCGCAATTAGGCCGTCAGCTAGCAGGAGTACGCCGGAGGCAAGGAAGAACAGCCTCACCAGGGAGAAGTTGTCCCCCACCACGAAACCGGTGACCACGGTCGCTACGAGCCCACCTATGGTTGCGTAGAATGAAAAATGTGCCAGCGTCCTACCTCTCGTGGTCGCGCTCACCGTCTCCATGAGTAGGTACCACCCAAAGGAGCTGACGCCCAGGGACACCTCAAGAGCCAGATAGAGGGAGGTGAAGGTCCAGTTGAAGGGCGAGAAGGAGAGGGCAATCCAGAGGAGGCCGGTGAGGGCGGTGCCGTAGGTAACTAGGGTCTTTGCCCTGACCCTGAGGAAGCCCAAGGCGAACTGGGCCAAGGATGGCAGAACTGTGCTGGCTGAGGAAATGAGTGCCAACTGTTCCCCCATTATGCCGTTAGCAGCTGAGACAAAGGAGATGAAGGGCTGTACGAGCTGGAGGGCGAAGTTCTTGAGTAGAGTATAGGTACGCAGTGACTTCATTTTCTTTGGCTGTTCGCTCAAGAATTTAAAAGTAACTGGAAGAGCGTCGCTGGGACCAACGTGGAGTCCTCACTAGGGAACAGGTTAAACGCCAATGGGTAGAGGCCAGGGGATCTCCTACGCTAGTCTAAAATTCAGGAGATGCTTGGGCGCTATTAGGAAAAGGAGGTGTAAGCAGCCTCCCAACAATTCCCGTGAATTAAGTGCTGCGATGGGATAGGGAGGGTATTCGAGGGTGAGGAAATGTAATTCTATATCTAGGAAAATCGCTGTTTTCCCAGTTTTAGTTGGGAAGAGGTGAAAACCAAGGAAAGGTTCAAAATGGGGCAATGATAGCGAAGACGCAAAACTTACGTAAGGCAAAGCTTATTAAGAAGGGTAGATTAGAATAATTACATGGTAAATAAACATTCAGTTGATCTTCAATAGAGTTGAAAGTAACTGTGTTGAATGCTCCTTCAAATTAGTCCAACGTAAAACCCTTAAGAACTTCGACGACAACATACCTATATGAGACTCGTTGTCGGGACAAACTTCGACGACGCCCTCCTAGAAAAGTTGAAGGGCTACCCCGTTAAGTACCTCTTTGGGAGCAAGACCAGGACGCTTACCGGCCACGGCAGGGCCTCCTTTGTCCTACCGCAAGTAGACGACGAGAGGCTCAAGGAACACGTCTCAGTCGCCCACTCCTACAACGTCAAGTTCCTTTACACAATGAACTCCGCTAACCTCTTGGGCAAGGAGTACTCCGAGAAGTTCCACGAGGCCCTCAAAAAGGAGGTAGACTCCTTGGTGAACTTAGGCGTTGACGGCTTTATCGTAGCCCTCCCCTTCCTGGTACGCTACGTTAAAAGGGAGTACCCTTGGACTGAAGTCTCCATTTCCTCCTTCGCGAGGGTGAGGAACATAAGGGAGTTCGAGAACTACGTCAACATGGGGGCAGATACCGTCATCCTGCACGAGGACGACAACAGGAACTTCAAACTGCTTCGCTCCTTGGCTCAGTTCAGGAAGAAGGTGGACATAGAGCTCATCCTCAACAACTCCTGCCTCTGGGGTTGCCCCTATAGGCTCACCCACGATCAAGTCTCTTCCCTCACCTCTTCGGAGGACGGCGTAAAGGACGCGTGGTTCGAGTACCCCCTCCTCTTCTGCGCCACAGACGTGAGGAATGACTTGGCAAACTTGGTTAGGATGAGGTGGATAAGGCCAGAGGACCTCTCGCACTATGAGGAGATAGGCATAGACAGGTTCAAAATAGCTGGGAGGAACAAGAAGACGGACTGGATAGCGGGGGCAGTCAAAGCATACTCCGAGAGGAAGTACGAAGGAAACTTGTTGGACATAGTCAGCTACCCCCAGGGGAGGGCTGTGCCAAAGGTAATGAGGATGGTGGGCGGGCCCTCTTACTACGACGTGCTTGAAAACGTTTACGTGGACAATACCAAGTTCCCACCTCAGTGGCTAAACTACTTCGAGACCAACGACTGCGACACTAGGAGTTGCGAAGAGTGTAGGTACTGCGACGTGGTGGCGATGAAGGTGATTACTGTTAACGGAAAGCCCCTGTCTGACGTCAAGTTAGAGAAGGTCGTCCCTCCAATAGAACTCATACCGAGGTTTACCGGAAATGGTCACCGTAAATAACAAGGTAAAAGTAATAGAGCTTTTGGAGCCGGACTTCTTTGGCTTCACTCTTAATCATAACGTGGTCGTGTCCAAGAACGCCCCAGGGGGTGGGCTCTTGCTAATAGACACTAGCCTCCCGGAGAACTTGGACGAGCTTGAGAGGAGACTGAAAGCGTGGGGGTACTCTATTGAGGACGTGTCCGACGTAGTTGTGACCCACTTCCACCCAGACCATTACGGCAACGCCGAGGAGATAAGGAGGAGGGCGAAGGCCAAGGTCTACGCCCACTACCTAGAGGACGTGGTGGAGGGGGAGATAACCTACTCCCAAGCAAAGGAGGAGTTCAACGTAAGCGAGGAGGACTTCGAGAGGACTGTAAAGAGGATATCCGCCTACAAGTTGCCAAAGCCCACAGTTGACGTGTCCTTGAGGGGAGGGGAGAGGATAGGCGACTTCCAAGTTATACATACGCCGGGCCACACTAAGGGGCACGTAGTCCTCTTCGACGGCCAAGTGCTCGTAACAGGGGACGCCGTGAGGAACTACAACGGGCTCAGGCCCCCGGTGAAGTTCTTCTGCTGGGACTATCAGAAGGCTGTGGAGCAGTTCCACTTCCTCTTGAACTTGCCTTACCGCTTCCTCATACCCTATCACGGAGAGGTGGTGACCAAGTGTTAGCCCCCTACATAGTTGTGTGGGAGAGCACAAAGGCCTGCGACTTTGCATGTAAGCACTGTAGAGCAAAGGCCATACCAAACAGGCTACCCGAGGAACTCACGAAGGAGGAGGTGTTCTCCCTGATTGACGACCTCTCCAGCTCAGGAGTGAGGCTGTTCGTGATAAGCGGAGGAGATGCGCTGAAGAGAGACGACATCTTCGAGATAGCGGAGTACGCCTCAAAGAGGATAACCACCGCAATCTCGCCCAGCGGCAGTAAGATTGACCTGCAGGTGGCAAGGATGTTAAAGGAGAGCGGAGTCGCAATTGCCTCAATAAGCATAGACGGCCCTGAAGAGGTGCACGACAAGTTCAGGGGCGTGAAGGGGGCCTTCGCAATAGCCAAGAAGGCCATAGAGTCCCTGCAACGGGCTGGCATACCGGTTCAAGTAAACACCACCATAAGCAAGCACAACGTGGGCAGGCTAGAGGAGGTTAAAAGGACTGTGCTCTCCTTCCATCCAGTGAGCTGGGACGTCTTTGTCCTCATTCCGACGGGGAGGGCGACGAGGGACATGATGATCTCCCCAGAAGAGAACGAAGTAGTGATGAGGACTGTGTACAAGTGGAGGCACGAGGAGGGGATAAACGTGAGGATGACTTGCAACCCCTACTACGTGAGGGTGTCAAACGAGCTGGGTAGTAAGGCTTTGCCCCCGGACCGGAAATATGGGAGGAGAAGCGTTGAGGGGGCAAGGGGATGCATGGCGGGCAACGGTTACGCCTTCGTTGCCTACGACGGCACAGTCTACCCCTGCGGTTTCCTCCCAGTCCCTGCAGGTAACGTCAGGGTAAAGAAGTTTAGCGAGATCTACAGCGATTCCCCCGTGTTTAAGGCTTTGAGGGGACAGCTTAAGGGCAAGTGCGGGGTCTGCGAGTACAGCACCGTGTGCGGTGGGTGTAGGGCGAGGGCGTACTCCTTGACGGGGGACTTCCTCTCGGAAGACCCCTTCTGCACTTACGTTCCCCTGAGGGTGAGGTTGAGTGATAAGCGTGTCCAGGCTAGTTAACGGGAAAAGGGAGAGGTCAGACGAGATAAGGTTCCCCACCTCCAGGGACGTCTACCCAAAGGTGTTGGTGTTTAACGTAACTAGGAACTGCAACTTGAGGTGCGTCCACTGCTACTCCAACTCCGGGCTGGGCAAGTTCCAAGACTTGCCCCTCTCAACGTGGCTAAATGCGGTAAAGCAGGCAACGGAGATGGGGGTTAGGCACATCTTGCTCTCTGGAGGGGAGCCCCTAGCAAGGAGGGACTTGGCGGAGATAGCCAAGGAGGCCCACGACTTTGGGATTTCGGTGGAGCTGTCCACAAACGGCACAATGCTCACAAGGGAGAGGGTGGAGGAGCTCAAGAGGTACGTTAGCTACGTTGGGGTGAGCGTAGACGGCCCTGAAGAGGCGCACGACAAGTTCAGGGGAGTACAGGGCGCCTTCAGGAAGGCATTGGAGGGAATAAGGACCGCAAAGGAGGCCGGTGTAAAGACGGGGCTGAGGTTCACCCTCACCAGGCTAAACTACCAGTACGTCGACTTCGTCTTCGACTTGATGGAGAAAGAGGGGATAGACAGGGTGTGCTTCTATCACTTAGCTTACGCAGGAAGGGCTGACGTAAAGCTGGACATAGACAATTGGACTAGGCTGAGCGTTATCGAGAGGATAGTGGAGAGGACTAGGGAGAACAAGGAGATCGAAGTCTTGACTGCAGACAACCCTGTGGACGGGGTGCTTATATACGCAATGACCAGGAACGAGGAAGTGCTTAGACTCTTGAGGAGGAACGGCGGGAACAGGTCGGGAGAGAGGATAGCCGACGTCAGCCCAGAGGGCGTTGTGTACCCAGACCAGTTCACCCCAATACCCATAGGAAGGATAGAGAGGCTGAAGGAAATATGGGATGAACCAAACGAGGTGGTGGACAAGCTGAGGGTAAGGAAGAACTACTTGAAGTGCTCCTCCTGTCCCTTCTTTGACGTGTGCAACGGAGGGCTCAGGGGGAGGGCCTTGGCGGTAACTGGTGACCTCTGGGGTAAGGATCCTTCCTGCTACTTGGAGGAGATAGCGAAGAAGTACGACCTCAAGCTTCACGACTTCAAGCACCCAGAGGCTGAGTCTAAGTAAACCCTTCAAGTTTTACTTAAGTTTAAAATTCCCTACTTCTATTTAAATAATGGGAGATGACTTTAAAAATACTCAGGAAAATATATACTCGGTGATGGAGTTGAGGAGCAAGGTTGAGGAAGCAAAGATCACTGACCTACCGGAGGAGTACCTAAGGCTGGAATACCCTGAAGAGTGGAAGATGATCCAGGAGACAAAGGACAGGGACTTGAGGATTGCCCTTATCTTCTTCAGGAACTGATAAATACAAGTCCTTTAGGGCTGGGAGTAGCTCAGTTTTGCGAACGCTTTCCTTTTCTGTCCTTTCACTGTCCCCCTATTTCCTCCTGTTTCTTGGGCGGGAAGTAGGAGACGTTGGGCCCAAGCTCGTCCTCCATTGCCCTCCCTAGGTAGAAGGAGGAGTTCTGCAAGTTGAGGAAGTACCGCCTCACGTCTTCTTTACTAGCGTAAACGCTAGCCTCCATGGACGCGAGGGCGTTCATTACCTCCTCCCCGGCAACTGCCCTCAAGTCCTCCCTCATGACCTCGAATTGGCTGGCCAAGTAGGAGAACACGTCATCAACTCCCAACGCCTTGTTTAAGTCGTCAAGGTTAAGCCCCTTGTCCAAGAGGAGGAGGGAAAACCTAGCTATGTTTTCTAACCTCTCCAAGTACCTCCCAGCCCAGTAGACCTTGTACGCCGTGCTCTTAATCAACCCTTTTCACCTCCACCTTTAGCTTGGAGAGCCAACCCCTCCCCCTACTCACGAAAGTCCCGACCACTGGAGCAACGTCCTTGTAGTCCCTGCCCACCGCGAACTTCACGTAGGCTAGGTCGTAGAACCTGTGCCTCGTGGGGTCTATGGGAACCCACCCGTTCCTCGCCTTCACCTCAACCCAAGCGTGGGTGATCCTAGGGTTGTCGTTAACTAGTCCCATGACGTACCTAGCTGGGACCCCCGCAGACCTGAGTATTCCAATGGTTATTTGGGCTATGTCCTGGCACACTCCTAAACCCATGGTGAAGCTCTCGTGGGCCTTGGTCCATACGTTGGTCACCCCTTCCTTGTACTTCACCCTTTCCCTCACAAGCTCCACAGTCCTCCTCACCAGCTGGTCTAGTGTCTCGCTACTCCTCAGCACCTCCTTAGCAACCCCCCTGAAGAACTCCACGTCTATTAGGCTTGAGGAGGAGGTGAAGGCGTCGTCCTCTGTGCAGGGTAACTTGCAGTCCTCGAATTCCCTCACGTCCACCTCTACCACCCCTTTACTCGTGATGGTAAAGGAGGTGTGGGGCTCCATTACCTTCACGTGGTATATGATGTTGCCGAACCTGTCCCTGAACTTGTCCACGTATCCCTTGGGCGTTGTGTTGAGGCCCTCCTCTAGAACCCTCTGGTTATCCCCGTCGTATGGACTAACCCTCAGCACGTTGTCGTTCAGCGTTACCACGTCTTCGTACTCGTACACAGCCTCGTAGAGCGTGGAGTACTTCACAACACCCATACCGGCTTCACCAATCCTCCAGAGGAGTTATTGGTCACCCTAGTGCCAAGGGGGGCCACCCTGCTCAGCACGGTATTTGAGGTATCCCCTAGGAAGACGAAGAACCTAAGGTCCGCGTAGGCCTCGTAGAAGTTATCGTTCATTGTTGAGAGCACAGTGTCGAAGTCGAGTAGCTCTTGTACCATGAAGTCCTCTGGGTAGCTCATTGCCTCTCTTATCACCTTAGCCCTTTCCTCCTCCTTCATCTCCTTTAACACGAAGGTCTCACCTCCTCCGTACCCCTCTCTCCTCTTGAGGACTAGGTTCTCGAACTTCTTCATAGCCTGTTCCTTAGACGTCCCAAGGGGGATGGAGAAGGGCTGTTTTACCCCAACTTCCTTTAGCCCGTACTGCTCCATGATCTGTGGAATGAAGCAGAACGTGACCTTGTCGTCAGCGACCCCAGTGCCAGGGGCGTTAACTAAGTTGATCCACCCCCTTAAGTAGGCCTTGGTCAACCCTGGAGTCAGCAAGTCGAGGTCCTCAATCCTCCTGTATATGACGTCTAGATGCACCTCCCCCTTCGTCGTCTTCGCTACTACCTCCTTTTCCCTCACAGCTAGGTCTGATGGCTCCACCAGGAGGAGGTCAAGTTTCTCAGAATAGAACTTGTGCTCGAAGTAGGCGGAGTTGAGCGTGCCGTCGGTTAGGATAGCAACTACGGGATCCCTCGTGTCGGAGGCATACTCCAGAGTCTTCCTCAGCTTCTCAAGTCCGTCCAGCTTCCCCCTCCTCAGGGGAAGGAAGGAGCCTAAGACCCTGTCGACGAGCTCGTTGGCCTTTATGGCGTAGCTCATCCCAGAGGGTACCCTAACGTTGTCCTCCAGAATGTAGGGCATCCCACCAACCTTGACCACGTCCTCTCCCATGATGTGTATGTAAACTCCCTTGGGCGGATCAAAGTACATCATCTCGGGCCTAAAGTAAGGGGAGGAGTGAACTAGGTCCCGGGGGACTGGAGTGTCCTCGTTGTGGTAAACGGAGTAGAGGAACTTGTTTATTGCAATTGCCCTAGTCCTGAGCCCCTCTGCAACCACCTCCAGTTCCTCCCTCTTCAGTATCCTTGGTATGGGGTCTACCTTTATGCCCCTGTAGTATCCCCTAGTGTAGAAGGTGAACCCCTCCCGGTACGCCAGTTCGTTGATGAGGTCGACGTAGCGGAAGAAGTTGGGAATCTTCTCTAGATAGGAGAGCAACTCAGCGTAGCGGGGGTCGAGGTACTCGTAAAAGGAAGAACCTCCCTGTTTTTTAGGTTTTATCATAAGTAGAGATCTGTTGAGATAATATAAAAGTTTTTTAGAGAGAAAAAGTAAGAAGATTGACTGTTTACAACAATTAAAGTGAAAAGAATTTATGATGCGAGAACAGTGAGGAGGACGAGGAATGAGGGTGAAAAGTCCGCGAAGGCATCGTGAGCTTGAAGTAACCTTAAAAATATTGAATTTAAGGACGTATAACTTGAATTCCTTTTTGAATACATTAGTATAACTCATGTAAAGTTTCCATATTTTTAAATAAATACTCCAGAAAGCTTATATAGAATATCAAAGAAAAGAAGGTGAAATGTCCGACGAGTTCGAGGAGGAAAGGCTAATAAAAACAAAAAAGGCTTACCTAGTATACACCCTCTCAGATCCCTACGTGTTCGCGGGAATCTCAGGTCACATGACAATTTACAGGGTGTTCGACCAAAAGCTAGGTTATTTCGTCCCACCCGCAGACGCCCAATACCCTGCAAACAAGTACAAGGCTAACGTGATCGTCAGGGAAGAAGGAGACAACGTCAAGGTAGTTGACGCTGTGCTGGAAGGACCTTACTTACTCCCGAACTTCGTGAGTTACAAGATCACAGGAGACAAGGTAATGGGCTCCTTTGAGTTCACGTTCAAGCAGAGGGAAGAGGGGGTATTGGTGGGGATTAGAGTTGAGGTCGACTATAAAGGGTGGTTCACCTCGAGGAGCGACAGGCTGGCGGAGCACTTGGTGAGGAAGCACTTTCTCTATCAGCTTTCAAAGGTCTCAGCTATTGAGGTCGTGAGGTAGGGGTTCTAGTGACCGCAGAGGGCTAATCTATTTTCCCTGCTCTCGCCTTGTCGCGGGTTTTAGTAAGTTTACACGATTTTTTCCTAGAAAATGCTTAAATTGTGGTGCAATTAGATAACTTGCCATGAAGCAATACGTTCATGCCACCGTTGCCTCCACCCTTGCTTGGGCCGGCAACATATACGACCTTCTCCTCCTAACCTACGTTTACCCTGAACTGATGAGGGCGTTCTCCCTCAACTACCTCCTCATCTCCGTGCTCTTTGCCTTAGGCCTCATAGGCAGGGTGCTCGGAGGATTTGCGTTTGGCAAGTACGCCGACTCAATTGGCAGGAAGCCAGTCCTCTTGCTTGGAACAAGTGGTTACGCGGTGTTCCAAGGGGTCATGGCCTTCTCTCCCTACGCCCCTCTTCTCTTCGCGTCCCGTTTCCTTGAGGGTGTGTTCATGGGAGCCCAGTGGACTGCCGGGACAGTAATTGCCTACGAGCAAGCCCCTCCGTCAATGAAGGGGGTAGTCACAGGGATTGTGCAGACTGGGTACGGTATAGGCTACGCCCTAACTGGGGTCTCGTACTTGGTATTCCTGCCTACGATAGGGGAGAGCTGGAGGTACTTCCTCCTGGTTGGCTCCCTACCCTTACTGGTTGTGCCCTACGCCCACCTCAAGGTAAAGGAGTCTAGGACACCATTGACCGAGAAGGCTAAGGTAAAGTACAAGGACTACCTGCCAGTGTTGGTAAGGGCTACTGCCGGAATGTCGGGAATGTTTGTCGCGTACTTCTGTTTCTTCGGCAACTACGAGACCGTAGAGGAAAAGTTCTTCGGCGTTCCCCCTTCGACTGTTGGAGAAATACTCACGGTGGCAAACGTGGTCTTGGCCCTCTCTTTCCTCCTCTTTGGCAGGCTAGCCGACTACCTGGGTAAGAGCAGGCTCATCTACGCGGGGCTAGCCACTCTTACTGTCTCCACTCCCTTCGCCATACCCCTCTTCCTGCCCTACAACAGCCTCTCAGTGCTAATAGGCACAAGTGTTTATTCCTTTTCAGATGGCTTCTGGCCCCTCATGCCCCTCCTAATAGCCGAGGCTGTGCCCATGGAGGTAAGGGGAGCCCTTGCGGGTCTCTCATATAACTTGGGAGGGCTTGTGGGAGGGCTGGCAGACGTTGCGTTAGGTGTGGTGGACTCACTTTACGGCCTCTCCGCTTTAGTCGACGCTATGTTTGTACTACAGTTTGTGGCGATCCTCGTGGTCTTAGTGAGCGTAATAACTTGGCCAAAGAGCGGGACTAAGGTAGCCTAGGCTAGGTAACGAGAGATTTTGCAGACTTCCCGCCATAAAGGACGAGTCATTTTGTAATCTCCCTACGTTTTCGCTCTTCTCTTACGCCTTGAAATAACGCAAAACAGCGCGTTCTCTGGTAAATTTCTCTTTACTAGGTTTCAATTTACGAAATCCTTAAATATTGGAGGAGGTCAACTTGACCTATGACATGCGTCCTGGAAGTAAGGCACGTGTGGAAGTCCTACGGCAACTTAACTGCTAATGAGGACGTAAACCTCCACGTCTCCACGGGAGAGATAGTGAGTCTCTTGGGACTCAACGGGGCAGGTAAGACTACCTTGGTGAGGCAGGTCTACGGCGAGCTCCTCTCCGACAAGGGAGAGATAGTTGTCCTAGGCAAGAAACTAACAGACAAGGGAGTAAAGAAATTGATGGGCGTCGTTCCCCAAGAGGTAAGGCCTTTCTCTAACCTCACAGTGTGGGACAAGGTATACTACATAGGCAGGATAAAGGGAGTCGAAAAGAGGGCAATTTCCGAGAGGGGAGAGGACCTCCTCAGGAAGCTAGGTCTTTGGGAGAAGAGGAACACCTACCTCTACGAGTTGTCTGGAGGTATGAAGAGGAAACTGCTCATAGCTATTGCGCTAATAAACGACCCAGATTTCGTCGTGTTAGACGAGCCAACCACTGGCCTAGACCCAGAGGCAAGGAGGGAGGTCTGGGACACGGTGCTGAAGTTCAAGGGAGAGGGGAAGAGCATATTGCTCACTACCAACTACCTCGAAGAAGCGGAGAAGCTGTCCGACAAGGTTTACTTCCTCTACAGGAGGGTGGTAATGGAGGGTTCACCCGCAGATGTGAAGAAAAAACTAGCAGATTAGTACGAAGTAGAGGACTACAAGTCTGGAAGGAAGATAAGGGTTAAAGGAGAGGAAGAGGTAAAGAAAGTAATAGCCACGCTTAGGGGAAAGTTAGAGGTAAGGTTACCGTCATTAGAAGAGGTCTACTTGGAGGTGTTCAAGGACGCTGCGTGAGTTCCTTTACCTCTTGGCCATGGAGTTCAAGAGCGTCAAGGTCGAACTCCCGTTTACAATCTTCTTCTCGATTTTGCTCCCCATAGTCCTCCTAGTATCGCTGGGCAACGTGATCTCCAGAGATTACGAGGCCTACATAATCTCAGGGACTATAACCTTTCACGTGACCCTGAGCGCAATGCTTGCGATTGCCCAAAGGCTCGCCTACTATAGGGAGTCTGGAATGATGTCCCTTTTGCTGGCAGCGGGAATCTCTAGGGGGATGTACGCTGTGAGGACAGCGCTATCTGAGGGACTGTCTACACTGTTGGTAGTGCCTTTGCTTTTGATCTTCGGCGTCCTCTTCTTCCACTTAAGCGTTGCCTCCCCTCTAATGTTGGTAATAGCGTCGTTTCTGCAATCTTCATGGGGACCGCTATGGGTATGATGATAGCGTTCGAGTTCAGGACTTACGCTATGGTAAACCAGATGTCCCAGTTGCCTTTTCCTTGTCCTTTTTTCGCGCCAGTTTACTTTCCGTTCAATTTAGTCCCCCTTCCCTTTAGGTACTTGACGTTGCTTGAACCAACCACCTACGCCTCTCAGTCCATGTCCATGGCGATAGTAGGCAATGCGTCATCGCTGTTATGGGTTCTTGGAGACCTAGTGTACGGCCTAGTTTTCTTTATTGCCGCTAGCTACTGGGTTAAGAGGAGGTAAATGAAAGTTGCGTAGGGTTATCTACAATCGGGTATGGTTGCCTTTAGGAAACTTCTACCTCTTAACGCGTCCCTCACAATAACATACGTCAGCGCCAGAGCAAAGACGAGAGCTTTTGCGTTTAACGTCATTTAAAGAAAAAAGACATAACGTCTTGTAAGGGATATGCGTCAGCCGGAGTAGTCGTAGTATAGTAGGAAATCGTGCACCATCCCATAGGCGTTGTAAGTTCCAGGCCCCGTCACGAAGTTCCAGCCGTAGTGGGCTGGCGTTGGGTTGGCCCCTACAGTTATTGGGATCCACGCTTTATACCCTTGTACAATACCCTGTGGCGTCAGAATGTAACCGGAGTAGGAGATATGATAAAGTATGTAGTTGAGGGCTCCTAGCCTAACTCCAGAAAGGGAGACCATTGCTGCAGTCATTGGAGCCGCACCGCTAGTTCCATACCACAGGAATAGTTGTCCTTGGAAGATCAAGGGCAGGCCGAAGCCGAACTCGGGTATGTTGAAACCTCCTGCAGACACGAAGGCTATATCAGGGTAAGTCCTCGGGGTTGGCGGAGTGTCTGGAATTAAGGAGGTCTGCTCGTAGCTAGCACCAGGAAACACTACGCTGAACCCTCCCGTGCTGTAGTCCCAGCCTGTGACGCTTATTATCTCCCCTTTAGAGTCGGCCATGACGAATACTCCACCTACTGAAGTCACCAACGGGTCGGACTCGGGGTACCAGATGGTGTTGTAGATGCCTATCCTGAAGTTGGGCGGAGGGTGGTCGCTCTCGAAGCCCCAGTCCCCTGCTGCAGCTAGTACTGACACCCCTTCCACCGCAGCCTGAACTAGCACGTTGTGTATCATGTAGAGCATTGCTGGGTAGTAAGCAGCCAAGTAAGACTCTGGCACAGTGACGGAGATGGAGACTACCTGCGGGTCCAAGTAGTTAGCCATGTAGTACAGTTCATAGTAGTAGTTCAGCAAGTTCCCGACCAATACTCTCCCTCCCACGTAGCCGTTTGAGAACACTAAGGCGACGTTGGCGGAGGGGGCGAAGACCCCAGACCACTCGGCGTCTAGCTCGTTCTCCCCTGATTGGCCAGAGGAGGTGTCGTTGCCGAAGTAGATAAGCTGGAGTTCTCCAGTCCTAAGCACTACAGCGAAGTCCTTCCAGAAGGCGTAGATGTCACTTGCGTTAACGAAGGACTCGGGAACGCCCTCTATGGCTATGGTCTCCCCTTGGCCTAAGTACCCCTCGGAGTAAAGGGAGGTGAAGTTGAAGTAGCTAGCTATGGTAGATGGGGTCACGAGCACTTTGGAGATTAGGGGTGAGGAAGAGGAGGCGTTATATTCTACCTTCCAGACAGCCTGTATTGCTGGGTAGACGTGCGGGTCAACGCTGTCTATCCCGACTATGCCCAACACGTACTTGCCAACTGAGTAGGGCAGGGAAGGCGTGACGTTGTTGGAGAAGTAATAGAAGGGCCCAACGTTTGTGATGCCTACTTGTCCAAACCAGTATATGTCCTTAAACGGGTAGTAGTATATGTTAATGTAGGTATTGAAAGCCTTCTCTATCTGGTACACCGTGCCGTTGAAGGTCAAGATTAGCCCGTAGTTGCCTGTGTACTTTATGCCGAAGGACTCCAAGTAGCTCACTAGGGAGTCTATGTAGGCGTTCCCCGGGTAGTAGTACTCCCTAAACTGAGACGGCGAGAGGAAGTGGGACGTTCTGCCGAGTATTGAGAATGTTGCAGACAGGAGGGAGGAGTAGTTAGTGAAGTTGAGGAGGACGGCAAAGGGTAGCGTGTAATTGAGAGGCATAGGCTCTACGAAGATTGAGCCAGGCAGAATGGAGTACTTGGGGGAGCTAGTCCAGACGTAGTATGTGGAAGAAGATGAAGAGGAGGCGTAAAGCGTTAACGCTTGTATTGTCATGAGTAGTAGGAATATCACGGCTACCAGAGACGACTTCATATAAAGTTTTTGGTGAAGGTCTTTTTAAACTCGTTTTATAAACGCGGAGTCCCTTCGCAGGGAAAGACTCTCTGCACGCTAAAGAGATGTGAGGACGCAGACAAGAGTATTTATCCCTGGACTGAGAGAGTAAAGTGTGTGGGTGTACGTAAATTCGTGGGATAGATGCGAGGAGTGCTGGCTTTCCTACAAGAGGGGAATTCAGCACCCCAACTCCCTCTCCTGCTACAAGGTGGGGATTCCAGTCTCTTCCCTTAAGGTATCCCTGGACGAGTTCGTGGGGGAGGTTAAGAGGAGAGGCTACGTGGCCAAGTACGGGCTCTTCCCCTTTCCCGTTAGCCTCACGTCAAAGGGGGTTGTAATCCTCTACTTCACGAGCAGGGAGGAGATGGAAAAAGCAATGGAGGAACTGAGGGAGTTCGTCAAGGAACCCAGCTTTAAGGAAAGGGCGTTCTTCAACGTCTTCGTCAACGTGGACTGGGAAGGAGGGTTCAACTATAGGCGGGGTTGCCCCGAGTTCGACGAGAAGTTCGGAGACTGGAGGAAGTGGGCAAACGGGAGAGCCGTTAAATAGGGAGCAACAGCATGGTACTCACGAAAACTTTCATAACCCTTGGTTTACCCGCTATTTTCATGGAGTGGAAGTACTTAGCTCTCCCGGCGCTGTTGGTGTCCCTAGTAGTTGGCCTCCTCCTGGCGAGCTATGCCCTGCCATACCTCCAAAACCCCGCCATAAAGGTCGTCAACTCGTATCTGAGCGACAATTCTCTAATTCTAGAAGTAGAGGTCTCAACTCCCTTGGCCTTAGGAGCCCACTACTACTTTTACGTGATTGGACTGAGGGTGTTCAATAAAACAGTGAGGTTCTCTAGCCCTCCTTCTTTCTTTAACTTTGGCGGAAACACCCAGACCTACGCTGTCCGCTTACCCTTGCCCGGAAGTCTTGCGGGCGAGTTAGATGGGATCAACGCCGTTAAAGTGGAGGTCATGTTCAAGGTAAGGGTGGAGTCGAGCGTTAACACGTACGTCACCAAGTGCTTCAACGTCAGCGCGTCGTTGACTGGGAACACTTACTGAGCTACTTGAACCTCTCTGGAAGGCCAGCCTCCTTTACTTTTGATGTTGCAACAGAATCCCCATAAGGCTGCGCAAAAAACACCTCCTTCTACGTGTGTTTGCAAAGACTCGTTGACGGTTGTTTCCAAAGGCCCTCTAGTTTGCGTATATTATCATGTGAACGCGATACCACATTCTACTGAAATGGTTAGAGGAGAGTTAGACAAGCCTCCTATAGGCAGACAGTAGTAATTACGCCGTTGCACAGTAATCGGAGGAGCGTTGAAGAGATCTGTCGTTGGCGTAGTAGAGGACCATGAAGGAGGAATAGCGAAGTACAAGGTGCGAAAATATGAGATACAGGCTGTTAAGGCAGGGAGATGCACCTAAGCCTACTACAGTTGCCTTTAAGGTAGAACTAGGGTCAATGGAGGAAAACTCTTCCCAAACCTAATTGGGGAACGTCGTCGCTAGTGTTTCCGGAAGAGCTAATAAAGCGAAGAGTAACTATTGGCGAGGCTCATAGAGTTTTGCTAGCTCAAAAGCATAACAAAGGGTAGCGTCAATTACTACGAAATTCTAGGGAAGAACTCTTTACAATGACTCCTTAAACTCTGTGAGGTTCCTGCTGCCAGTTGTTAGGTACACTTTGTTCTCCTTGCAAGCTTGAATTAAATCGTAGGTGGGGCTCAAAGTAAATATTACGGGAACCGTCTTCTTGTCCTTGAAGAGCTCTGGTTTAGCCATCTTGAGCTTCTCCACCCTCCTCACTAAATCGTTCAGCACGTTTCTGTTTGCCCTACTTTTTACCTCTCCTAGTAACACGTAGTTGCCAAATTCAGCAAAGAGGTCTATCTCAACAGTCCCCTCTACCTCTAGTCTACTGATCTTCACAGAAACGCCCACCTCCTTCTGTATAAGCCACTCTAGAAATGACTGAGCGTCGTCTTCAATGGTTGTGGTTAAGTTCTCCACCATCGAGGCGACTTGCTTAAAGTGATTGTTCATTTCTTGCCTTAGTTCCTTTACCTCACTGTTGAAGTCCTCCCTCAACTTCAATATTTCTGCGTTGAAGTCCTCCCTCAACCTATTTTGCTCTATCTCAAGTTTTTCTATGCGTTTAGCAAGCTCACTAAAGGCCTTGTTTTGGTCCTCCCTCAAACCTCACTATCTCTGCAGAAAAGTCAGCCCTCATCTTCTCCATTTCCTTCGCAAAGTCCTCCCTCATTTTGTTCTGATCTTCCCTCATCCTGGCTATCTCTACTATAAGCTCCTCCAGTTTCTTCACCACGACCTTATCTACCAGTGCGTCAGCTAACTTCTGTACGAACTCTGGGTCGTTCCTTAGCTTGTTGTAGATTTCCTCAGCGCTCACATCTTAATCCTCTGAAAAAGTGAATTAATAAGTATTTTTAGGTGGAAGGGCACTACTCGGTGAGGGCCTTGTTCCTAGAAGGTCGCATACTTTCCAGAGCGTGCCATAGAGACGCTCCAGAGACTTGTGAAGAAGGCGCTGAGATCACGCGTAAAGGAGATCTTGGGGTAGGAGGTGAGGAAATTGCGAACTCAGCAACGGCTAGGAGTTAAGCTCAGATTAACGCACCAATTTTACCTTGGTAAAAGACAAGTGTTTATGGACTCGAGAAATCTCTACGCTGGTAATCTAGTAAGCTTTGTAGCCTCCCTTGTTATCTTAAGCGAGCTTGTTCTTTTAGAACGTTTAGGTTTAAGCTTCATCTCTTCCCCTCTTTCGCTGGCAATTCTCTGGGCAATATGGGCAATGGCAATACCGTCTGTGTTAAGTTACCATAAGGCAAGGCTAGAGAAGAATTGGATGCTTGACGCCTTTGGGATTTTAGCTGTGGCAATAGCGGGAGTGGGATTAGCAGTTCTCTCTCTAGGGAAGCTGTATGGAGTAGACCTAATACTGTTGGGCTACGCCTTTGAGCCAGTAGCTGGAATTCCCATATACTTGACCGCAAAGAATCTCCTTCCCCTCTACACGTCTCTCTTCTTCTGGGGGGCCGTGGCGTTCACAGCTGGGTTGCCCCTTTACTTGGTCAACCTAGGAATATTGGCCATTGCAGGCGACGTGGTGAAGATTGCGGGATTGGTTGGACTCCTAGCTGGCCTTAGGGGCGTCAACGCGAAGAAAGGCAAGGCGCAACTGAGAAGTTAAGTTGTGGATTTCTAGTTAAGTGGAGTCGTAGGACGCAGAAATCGCTGACAAGAATTTTGTTATTTTAATTTAAATTGAATTTTTGTATTGAAAAACATTTTAGGTGAGTTATTTACGGGCGAGGAGGCGATAGATTTCCTTGATAGTTTCCCTTCTTCAGCCTCTCTCCGAGGTTGGGATTTACTCGACTAGTCCCATCTTTGCTAGCTTGTTCACCATTGAGGGAATCGTTGACTCTCCTCCGTAATATCCCAGAAATCTCAGAGGTCGACTCCTTCTCCTAAAAGCAATTGTGGTAAATTTCCGTTACCTCCTCTTTGAAGACCTCCCCTGTCAGTCCCTTTGAAACCGGATTCCTTCTTTGCTCAAACTCTTCGTAATTATCGACGAAGGGAATTATTCGTGTCTTGAAAAAGGTTGAAAGAATCGATCGCGAACCTGAACAAAAACCTCTTGGATCAAATCGATTTCCATTGGGAATAAACCAAGGAGGGGCTGTTTTGTCGAAAACTTCGTTAACTATCCCAAGGCTCGAGCCTACAGCAACCATAAACTCGTGAGGAGCTTGCTTATAATGTTTCAGTAAACTTTTAGCAACCTCTGAAACTCATTACAGCAACGCCTTCCTTACAAGGTTTCCTTTACCTTGTTGCATCAACGCTGACTACCCTGTTGCCTAAAATTAAAAGTAGGCCACAAGAGCGTAAGAATTCAACTTGCTCTTAAACAAAGTTGTCTTTCCAGCAGTGAATAGGGTGTTCTTGATCTTCTTTATTTTCTCCTCAGCCTGTCCTCTGATGTATTCTCATGAGACTAGTATGAGAGGACTAGTATGAAACCACATTTCTAAACTCAAATGACGCGTTTGTCCAATTTCAAGAAACTAAAGGCTTATGAGGTCGAATAGCTTCAAGTTGTAATTCAAGGTTTTGTCGAATAAAACAAGATCCTAAAAATTCAAGAAGCCTTTCCCAAAAGTTCGTCGTAAGCTTTCTTAACCTCTTTCAAGAAGTCCTCAAATGGAATTAACTTTACGCTTTTTTCGTCGTTTTTGTCCCTAACCGGAATCAGTACTTGAAGTTTATCGTACTCCTCGAGAGTAAGGAGTCCAGCAACGCTCTTGGTGTAGAGTAAAGCAGGCAAAGGTCTAAGGACCACCCACACCTCGTCCTCACACTCGAAATACTTCCTGTACGCGTCTTTTATTTCAGATATGGGATCTTTATGGAAGCTTGTCTTACCGTCAATAGCCACACGTTTTCCTTCAACGGTAGCTTGCACGTCAGGCTTATTGCCGCACTCCGAGAATTGCTCTACCTTTATATCCTCCAAGTTTAGTCCTTCGTTTTTGAGTAAGTAGTAAACAATAACGTCTTTCAACCTTTTATGATGTGAGCTTTCTATGCCATCTGGCGAGTCTTCGCTCAAGCTTGCGTCGTAGATAGGGCCGTTTTTCTTCAAATACCTAGAAAAGAAGCATCTATACCCCCTAGTGCCTCATAGGACTTGCCTCTTATGAAATCTGTATCTAATTCAGAAGCTCCGTAAGCTAAAGCAGTTAATAGTTCCTTAATCTCGCTGTTTTATTTGCAAGACTGCCACTAATTCTCGCAAAACGCTACTGAGTGGTTAAGAAGTTTAATCCATCTTAATGTGGCCTAGCATTAATCCCTACACTTAAATTAAGGCACTTAGCGTTTGGATAAAACGGAGGAAGTGAAAAACCTCTGAGAGCGCTTTGGCTAAAACATCTTAATTTTGACCAATCCTACGGTAAGGCAGGAAGGTTATTTTAGGCTTTGCAAGAGCGCTCCACGCAAGTCAAGGAATTATTACAAATTCCTCACATTTTTGTTTGAGTTTATTATAGGACTTTAAATCGGTAGTCAAGAGATTGTCCTTGTTCATCACGGCTAGTTGTAAAAGGGCCATGTTGTAAAATGAAGCTCCAGCGCTTATCTCCAGCTCCACGGTTTCGCCTATTATCCCCCTTTATTTAGTTATTTCACACATATTGTCCATAAAGTCTGTCGCCAGTCTAATCTTCAACGCAAATTTCTCGTTTTCCCCAAACCTCTTCCAGGCTACGTTTGTTATATCCGCGTTAAGTCCAGCGTTCTACGCTTTTCGATATAGTTGGCAACTAGTTTTCTTACCTTCTCAGTGTGATCCCTGAAAAACATTGAGGCTATTGCTGAGGACTTAAGTATCAACTGTTCTCCTCCCTTTCTTCTCTTATATTCAGCGTTATCTATGACCTTCATTTTGTCTAAGTTCTGCTCGGAGCTTTCGAGGTAGTGCTTCAACAGCTCCTCTCCTGCCCTTCGCGGATATCTGTCTGCCGGTCCACGTTTACCTCTTCCATTAATCGCTTTAGCTCCTTACGTATACGCATGCTAATAACTGTAAACGCAACATCAAAGAATTCATGACATAATATATTGCTTTTTTTCCCCTCAGTGTTTACGAGCCTGGAGTTTTCCTGCTTTGCCCTCCTAACGATCTCCTCATATATTTTTCCTCATCCCGTGCGAAACTAATTTATCAACATGCTCATATTTTGGCAGCCTCTAACTGTTCATGCTTCTCCTTTTCTAATAAGGTACTAATTCTCTGCTCAATTTCTTTAGGAAGCTTCTCTTCTACGATTTCCCTAACTTTACTTGTAGGTCCGTAAGTGCTCTCCCTTAATGTCTCGTATATCCTTGGATACTTCTTGTTAAACCTTATGAGCTCCCTTAACTCAGCGTCCTGCGGTATGTACGTGTTAAATACAATGTCCGGATAGAACTAATCAATCAATTGCGGATACGCAGTTAAGGCATCTTTCATGTAGTCGTTTAGGTCGTACTTTACGTCCCTTATTAACTTCTCTGGGTTTCTCACGTTCACGTTATTTATCAGAAAACCGAGGACCTTGACCTTTTTGTTTGGAATTATCCTCGGCAATATGTCCTTAAGTAGAATGTACGAGGAGTATTGCGAATAGTCGGTGGCGTTTATTGGAACGATCATGAAGTCAGAAACGAAGAGACCCCATTGACTGCTAGCGAGAAACACTGGAGGGAGATCAAGAAGGATGTAGTCGTATTTGTCTTGACGAAGACATGGATATGGTCTGGCATTACTTCTAACGCTAAGATTCCACAACCTAGTTCTTCTGCAATGTTCTTAAAGACCTCTTTAGTGCATTCAGATAAATCCCCAGTTAGAATTGGTTTTCTGTACTTCGGTATCCATACGAAGTGGTAGTTGGATAAATATTTAGTGTGTCTTGTTGACTTATATTGTACACTTTAAAGTATTCCAATTGAACATAAAAATCTTACTCCGCCTTGAAAGACGAAGCTTAATCTTTCTTTGTCAGTATAAAAGACTTTATCGCTATTTATACTTCTTTTTTAATCTTTCATCATAAGTAAATACATTTAAATTCAACCTTTTAGCAGTAGAAATTATCAGATAATCGTTGAAGTCATCATACCTTCTTGGGCTACTATTTATAGCATAATACACATCTTCAAGTGTGTTTTCTACAACTTCAATTTTAGGATCATTAAGTATTTCCTCTATAACGTTCTTAACTTCAATATTATTCTTTATTAGAAAATACACTATTTCGATTATGCTGATTAATGGGAGGTAAGCTTTCTCTATCTTTTTCCATTCCTCTAATGCCCGCTCATGAAACAGGTGATCTTTAAAGATTAGTGCTATAACGAAGTTTGTATCAACTACTCCTTCCAATTTCCTCTCCAGCCTCCTCTATTACCTTATTGACCTCCTCATCAGAAAACTTCTTACCCAACTCTAGATTTAGGGAAGTTATGTCACCTTTCTTCTTATATATAATTATCTTATCATTCTCTACGTAGATCAATAGCTTATCACCTACCTTTATACCAAGCTTTTGTCTAATAGTAGCAGGTAACGTTATTTGATAATTCCTAGTTACCTTTACCTCTTCTTTCATAACTAGTAACTAGGCATAGTAATATATAAATTTTTTCGTTGAAACGTGTGGACAAAAATTTCATGTAGAATCTTGTCTAATTCGCTTATGTATTTATTAACAAGTATATTTTCAACTATCGAATTGCCTAGTTCCTCTCTAGTATACGCTAATATTCCCTTTTCGACTAGTTACCCTTAAAAATTTTCATTACAACTAAATTAATAGCTACACTTCACTGTTAAGAAGATTCCAAAAAGGATTGAAAGTTAGATTTCTACTTCCTCTTCGGATGGCCACTTTTTGAAGTATCCTAGTTACTAGTATTATAGATGAGGATGAATACGATAAGATTAGGAAGAGATATTACGAGATAAAGGATAAGGCTTTAAGTATCTACAACAAGGCGCAATGTATAAGTTATTTATGTGATCTGTATACAAGTAAAGCTAGAACAATAGTTTTATTTTAAGCTAGTGTGGTAATATTTTCGTGGTAATATTACCAGGAAAATACATATAAAATGTTAGCAAAAAAGGGGAAATCTGACAGAAGACGCGGGACTAACTTGTTTCAAGAGAAACAACTTCGTCGGCTCACTTGAAGCTGAGTAGTAGACAAAAAGAAAGAGGGCGCTCATCTCTCCTCTAAAACGCGTCAACGCTTTAGCTTATCCAAAAAGAAGAGATTACCCAGATATTAATTCCTTCAAAATTCTCCTCAACTCTTGAAGCAACAAGTCGTGGTCGCCGTCAACTATCTTGTTAATTTTATAGTTGTCTATTTCGAACACCTTCACCTCGGACGGAAGGTCAAGGTTTTTAACGTTCGATATAACGAATTTCACCACGTCTTTGTCTTCTAACTTACCTATATTCGCGAAATTCCAAACGTTGCTTAACTCCTTTTTGCTTAAACCCTCTTTGTTGGTAATCTTAATGTCCCCTATGTACACTTTTTCCTTGGTCTTAAAGAAAACGTCTGGAGTAACCCCCCCTTCCAACCTTTTCCCGCTTGGATGTACGTATTCGATGTCAAATTCTTTCTGTTTCTGTAATTCCCTCAATCCATCTCTAATTGAGCGCTCTAACCCTCTTGACAAATCCTGAGGATTTTTTATCTGTGAGGCGCCGCTCAAGAATCTCGCTATACAATCTGACGAAGAACCCACGCAGTTCTCCTTAGCTTTATTGTAAAGTTCTCTAGCCTTTATCAGAATATCGTTAACCTTTAGCTTATTAGAATCAGAGGACTCGTTTACAGCCTTAGCCAACGCATCAGCGAACTCTGGGCAATAGACTTCAATAATTCCCTTTTCCTCCTCTTCAGTTATTGGAGTGGAGAGTTCTATCCTTAAGGCGTCCTCAAGCCTTCTCCTAATGGCGCTGTCTTTAATGGACGTGAGGACATCTGGAATTAAAGTGAGGATAAGCTTGAACTCTACATCAGAGTTAAGCAACCTATGTAAAGGTCTAATTATTCCATCAGCGTTTCTCATTTCGTCTATAAGCAAAACAACTTCCTTTCCCAACCTCCTCACGTCGGCAATGAAATTAGACACGTCGTCTAGGGTTTTGGAATAGGAGTTGCAGTAAATCCTAAAGGCGTAAGCGAAGTCGTCCCCGTAGTCCTTTTTCTTGCACTTTTGTTTTAGCCACGTTTTAAACTCCTTTGAGAGCAGCGTTAATCCCGTGTAACCGACGTTCTTCTTGTTCCTCTCCAGTACCTTGTAAGCTTCTTCCTTGAGCTTTTCAACGTTAGCGTTTTCCCAAAACTCTCCAACGAAATCGTCTTTTCCAGCCAAGTCTAGGAAAATAACGTGAAATTCGCCATCAGTAGAAAGTCTTTCCTTAAGGTAGAGAATTACTGCGGTTTTCCCCATTCCAGGCTCTCCGACAATTACTCCAGCCTGGAAGCCTTTCTTTGACGCGACGGCCCCGTGTAGCTTGTTTGCTGCATCTATCCACCTCTTTCCCCCTAGCCTTGGCTTGCTGCCCCACCTAGTTACCGTGTACCCCGGAAAGTCGCAATCCGTTATTATCACCTCTTCTTCACAATTCCGTATAAGGTCCCATGAAGGACTATTCCCTCAGAGCCTCCTTCTATCAGCTGATAGTTTTTCAATATGTAATTCCTAAATTTTCCGTAAAACTGCTCCTCGCTCATTCCTAGCTGTTTCCTTATTTCTTCCAACTTTGCGTACCCGAAGGAATCCTTAACTTCGTCGTAAACCCTGTCGAAGTCCTTTTCGCTCTTTGAATCTCCAAAGTAACTCTTGAACGCCTCTAGTACTGCCCTTTTTACAATTGCCTCTATTTCCTTTTCTAAGCTCGACAAGTCAAATGTTTGCTGAGAGGTTTGAATTTGCGAGTTGGACTTGACTGTTGCGGGTTTTACTTCATTAGCATAGTACCTGTTCTTCTTCATCTTTATCTTACGCGAAGAGAGCAAGTTGTCCAAGAGCTTCTTTACTTCCTCTCTCCTGTCTTTGTCCTTCGAAGACTTGGGTCTTATGCCCAATTTTTCGTAAATGTCCGAAATTAAAATTCCCTGTTGGCTAGAGGCGATTACGATTTCCAGTATCTTTTCCTCAGTAATCTCGGCCATTAAAATCTATAAGTTTTTCAAAATTAAAAATTTTATGCTTCTAAGCAATATGCCAAATAAGTGAGATCTTGTGGAAAATCTCGGATCATCTGTGAGCGTAGGTTTTCTCAAAGTCATTGGCGAGTAAATTTCAATTTCTTTGCTTTTTACGTACGCGTGAAGATATTGTAGTTATTAAGAAGATGTACTTTTAATCCACAAGGGGGTTCTTCGGGTAAATAACGGTTTGAACAGCGTCTCTTTCACCGTATTTCACTCCCGTGGAGGGTCCTGCTTGAGACTAATAATAGTATGAGAGACCTTCATAAAATCCTTTGAGGTTGAAGTTGAGGCTCAAAGGGCCTTTGAGGTGGGCGGGGAATACGTCGTCGTTGCTTAAATATTACCATGAGGTGATCAAGGCGTTAAACTATGAGCCTAGAAAGGGCATAGAGGATACTCTCCGCTGGCTAGAGCAAGGCGAAAACGTAGTTCTTACCGCTCCAACTGGTTACGGGAAGACTACACTAACCAAAGTGCTAGGAAAGGCAGCATCTAAGGGCAACAACCTCTTCGACAAAGTTATTCACGTCCTCCCGTATAGAGCAATTGTCCAAGACTTGTACTTAAGGCTTCTTGCCGAGAAAGAAAAGCTAGAAATTGAGAGCGTTGGAGCTCAAGACATGGACTACCACGACGCTCCCTATTACCTAAAGAAAGTGAATATAACAACCTTGGACTCCTTTGTGCTGAACTTATTTAAAGTTCCAGTTGACGAGTTCGCCAAAGTAATAAAGGGAAACGGCTCCCACTTTGAAGTCCCTAGAGGGATGATCTATTCCTCATTGATAATATTTGACGAGTTTCACCTCTTTGCTGAGGAAGGAAAGGCAATTACATCAACTTTGGCTTCAATTGACGCTCTAATAGATGGGGGAGTTCCCTTGTTGGTTATGACCGCAACGTTGCCAAAGTGTTTGGCTAAGGAGCTTAAGCAGAGGGGATTTAATTTCGCTGAAGCTAACGACTTCAACGTTAAGAGGGAAATTAAAGTGGAGTGTGTTGACGATCCGTACTCTGCACTGGAAAAGGGAGTAAAAAAGACCTTGATGGTCTTTAACACTAGGGAGGAGGCAATTAAGGCTTACCAAAAGGTTAAGAAAATGGGCTTTAACCCCTTGCTAATACACAGCAAGTTCAACTCAGCTGACAGAAAGAAGAAGGTGGAGGAAATACTAAAGGTGAGCAGAGGGGAGAGCAATTACGACGTTGTTATAGCCACCCAAGTTATTGAGGCTGGAATCGACGTTTCATTTGACCTTTTGATTACTGAAGCTTGCCCAGCAGATTCCCTAATTCAAAGGGCAGGAAGGGTTGCTAGATATGGAGGAAAGGGAACTGTGAAAATTTTTCCGTTTAGGGGAAAGGTTTACGACTCGCAAGAGGTAAAAGCGACGATGAGTAAATTAATGAAGACTAAAAGGATTGACTCCTCCCTCCTTGACGTTCTGAAGAGAGGGGTTAACGTTGATAAGCCCCTCCAAAAATCCTTAGAGGCAATTGAATCAATCCTATTTGGCCCAGAAGCAACTAAAAGCTTATTTAAAGTGGAGTGCTCCCTAACTAGGGAAGTATCCTTAATCCCGGGCTATCCTCCGGGCTGCAATGATCCAAGCTGCGCAGTTCCCCTAACTGAGGAGGAGGCACGCAAATTGCTACCGGGAAAGGTTATTACTTACGACGGGCAGGAAATTGAGTATTCAACCAGCAAGAAGGAATGCCTACAAGTTTCATTCCTGATAAACGGAATAGAGGGAGTTAGGATTCCCGGTTACGATGAAGAAATAGGGGCAATTTTGGTGAGGGAAAAATGAAACCCTGTGCCTTTGACAAACAAGAGCTATTGAGCCACGCTTTGGGGAGCGTAAAAATGATGGAGGAAATGTTTGACGGTAATTACTTTGAGGTAGTTAGCAAAAGGCTAAATAAAGCAGTTAGAGGGCTAAACGTAACAAAAGAAGACGTGAAAAACCTCGTTACGTTCTTAACTGCCTTCCACGACTTAGGAAAGGCTGCAGAGATTTACCAAGAGCAGTTTGACAATAACTGTAACGCCTTGAGGAAAAACACCTCCTTCACGTTTCACGAACTGGGTGGAGCACTCTTCTTATGGCGCAATGAGTGGGAAAATCAATCCCTCAAGGTTATGTCAACTCTCACCGTGTTAAACCACCTAAACGCAATAAGGAACTTCAACACCACTAGGCACGAAATGTATAAGGTGAAGGACGGTCACCTAAAGCTGCAAAAATACGGTAAAGAGCTAGTGAACGAGCTGTTAAGTAATAAAGTAAGGAACCCCTTCATGAAAACCTATAAAGTAGAGGATTACACGCCCGCGGATCTTCAAGATATGTTTAATGAACTTGCCTCATACGCTACGTCTAGCCTAAAAATAAAGCTCTACGTCCTCTTCTTAACTCCAGTCATAATTGGAGACAACCTAGACAGCACAACCTCAAGGGAGAAAGACAAATCCTATAGCTCAAAGAGCCACTTCATTTCCTCTTTACTTGAGGAAGTGGAAACGCCTTGACAGTCAAAATACCTTTGTACAGCATCTTTGGAGACAACTTTATCATAGCCCTAGCCTCTTTAGCTAAAGAGGCAAAGAGAGACCGGGACTCTGTGGAGTTTGATGATAAGTCACTTGAGGATGCCTTGCTTACTGCCTCCCAACTTTCCAAAGATAAGGAAAATAACCAACAAGAAAAGAATCCGAGCTTGACTTCCCTAAAAGCGGAAACGACAAGGACTCCTTCAATGAGGTATTAAAGTGCTTCAACATTCCAGAAGGAGCTTCTGTTTCCGATATCTTAAGCAAGTTCGCTGCGTCAATTCATCAATTTCCCTCTTGCAACGATGTTACTGCGCCTTCAATGCTAAAGCCGGAATATTACGAATACGTCAGAACTCCAGGCTTTTACAGAAGAATAAAGGCCTCAATCAAGGCCCAGGTATCCCCGGCTTACGTTTTGGCTAGTTTAGCTGGTTGGGTTTTAACAAGGCTAGGAAGGGCTCCAGTGGGAAAGGGGGAGTACGTTGGGGTTTACGCCTTTCCACTTGACGTTGACGAGAAATTTGTAATGATTCCGTTACTCTTAAAGGAACTTAGTACAAAAGACGTGCCAGGCACTGAGCCGTCAACTGCCTTAGCAATTTGGTTGGCTTCCGAGATGCTTAAGTCCCAGGCTGTAATTGACCAACTCATGATTTACACCATCGCAGAGCCGACTGGAAAAAACCCAGCCACGGTGACAAACGGGCAGTTGATTAGCGTTGGAAGGTTACTAAAAAGCGAAAAGTTTAAGAAAATCCACGAGGAGGCTGGAGCAATTGCTGAAATAGCTTTGAGCCCAAATCCTTGGGAGTGCGACAAAAACAACTTCAGCGTGAAATTTTCAAACCTACTATTTGAGGTACTCTCTGGGAGCAAGAGGGAGGTTGAACTTGCCTATTTGGCAAATAGGGAGTACTACGCTTGCAAGAAGAGCCAAAGCGAATGCAAGAAGTGCGTAAGTTATTACTTGAAAGCGGTCCAAGTGGCAAACCTCATCTCGGGGCTGTGACATGCGTGGGGAGATAAAGTTTAACAAGATTTACGTGGCCACCTCAAGAGAGTTAATAACTGATACCGTGTCGCTGTGCTTCTTAGCCTGGCTAAGGCAAAAAGGGGAACCGGTCTACGTTTACCTATCATTAATTCCAATTAGCCTGTCCAAAGGCGTGAAGTCAAGAAGGGTTTCTGTAAAGAGGGCAAGGGAAATGCTAAGGGAAGAGTTTAGCAAAGTTACGCTAGCTTACTCAAGCGAAAGCAATTTTTTATACCTTATATTTAAGGATTTGCTAAGCGTGGAAAGCGTGGAAAGTTGGCAGGACCACAAGTACATGTAGAGAAAAGCTTGAGCGAGCTTTCGGCTCTTGAAAAGTCCTAAGAAAGGCTGTTACATTCTAGTTTTAAATCTTTAAGAGTCTTCTCTTCATTCAATCGGGTTTTCTTTTTTTAACTTTATCTCCGCTGTCCACCTTACCCCAAAGCCAATTCCCCTAGACCTTCCAACTCCCATGAACTCAGCCAAGCCAAGAAGCCTTTCCATAACGTTCCTATACCTTTTGTTAAGAAAGAAGTCGTACTTAACCCAGCCCACAAATCCCCTTGCCTTTCTTAAGTTTCCGTGATTATCTTTCCCAACTATGGCGGTTACTGGCTTTATTGAATACCCTACCTCAGCAAATATAACGTCAGCCATCCTTCCCACAATATAGGCAGTCCAATTTTGATCTCCAATGACAATTAAATCCTTTGGTTCAGCTATTGAGTTCCACAACTTAGTTAGGGATGCGAAAATCAAAGAAGGAGAGGGAAGCAGGCGGTACATGTTCTTTATCTTCTCTTTGTGCTTAAAGCTCGGAGGAAGCATTGTCTTGTTTGAGAGAAGCGTTGGGGTTTCAAACTTTAAAAAAGACCGCGCTGAAGGGGGGGAACCTCAACTCGCTTTGCTCAATCTTTATTTCCTCAAGCCTTAAGCTAAACTCGCCGTAAGGGGTTGAAGCTTGGTTGGGAATTTGAAGGATAGCTCTGGGTCCAAATCCTTGACTGCGAGTGAGAAAGAATAGCGCGCTCGCCCTTTTCTAGTCTAAGGGGAGAGGCGTTTCCTTCGGTGGAAAACAAGTACTTGTCGTTGACCTTGAGGGAGGAAATTGAGATTTCCTTGTACTTCTTTCTGGACTTTAGGAGCTCTCCTACCTTGGGCAAACCCTCGAGAATGTACTTTGGGACCTTTGAAGTGAGAGGAGGGAGAATTACGTCTGCAGTGGGGTAAAGGAGAAAGGTCGCCTTTACAAGTTTTGTTGACATTAAGAAAAATTTAGTTAAGAAGTATAAAACCTTGATCTTCAAGAATTGGCAGTGAGTACTGGGTTATCTTTCAACTCTATTGAAGATCAACTGGGGTATGATGTTTCCCACGATCACAGCGAGACTATTTTTGTTTACTTTCAACTCTATTGAAGATCAACGGGAGGATTTTTTGAATACCCCCGACATCGAGGGGAAGTTACTTTCAACTCTATTGAAGATCAACAACGAGGAGTGCATAATATTGTTCAAAGCACACGATGTAAGCTTTCAACTCTATTGAAGATCAACGCTTGCCAATATAGGAGAGTATGTCTTTCCACCCCCTATTAGGAAGGACCACGAATCCGTTGTTGTAGAGGTAAGACAATTAAAGGACGAGAAAAATGTGATAGTCTGGCGTGGAGGCAAACGCTGGAAAAACGCAAGAGGGCGCTCCCTTTTTTATTAGACTGATTGTAGGGCTATTGACCACGGACCCATTTTCAGCTTGTGACTTGTTCTTCTTAGTTCCCATAACTCCTGCATTACGCTACCTTGATGAAAACTCGCGGTCGAGAACTAGCCGTAGAGCTTTTTTGTTGGCAAATCCTTCTTTCTTATCTCGCCTTTAATTTCGTAAAAAGGAATTTCGCAATTGCGTGGCATCGACGTTACAAGTCAAGAGAACGCAGAGGAATTAGCCAGGCAGGTCAGTTTTTACCTTGAATTAGCTGCCTAGCAAGGGCTTTCCTTTCAAGCGTTTTTAACTCTAGGTACCCCTTATCTAGGGTTGACGGTACCGCTTTTAAGTATTTAACCTACGCTAACCTCGCCCTGAGCTTTGCTGACCAGGCTGCTGGAGTTTTCTTGCGTTTTAACGCCTTCACCTCCCTGTAGTTGCCTCAACTTCAGCAAAATGTTGCCCAGTTGAGTGAGCGAAGCTCCTCTATCTTTTCCCTTGACCACTACTAGTCCAGCCTTTTTCAGCTCGTTTAGCCTACCACAGTTTTCTCGCTCTTTCCAAGTTCCTCTGCCAACTCGCTTAACGTTGCCTCTCCTTTTTTACCTATTGCGTGTAAAAGCTTTAGGTCCTCCACTGTGTAATCCCTGAGGAGGGAGTACACTTCATCTCCTTTAACCACGATGTCGTGCCCTTCCCCAGACTCGCTCATGAGGTAGGCAAGGAACGGTTTTCTACTAAGTAGAACGGCGATAAGTATGAGGACGTCCATGGATCTGAGTCCAACGCTTAAATTTGCGTAAATTAATCCCTTTGACGAAAGGACTACGTCTAAAACCTGGGACAGGGTTGACGGAAAGTCTCCCAATTCAACTTCTTCCACTCTGGGATCAGGGTAACGCATCCTGGAACAAGATGCCCTTAAACTGTCTATCGCTTCTGCAACCCCGCCTACTACTGGTCTTGGAACTATGATGACGAGCTCGTTGTTCCTAGTTGCGTTAGTCCTGGAGAGAAGCCTTAGGACGAAGCTCTCGTTAAATCCCATGGTGCTTAAGTAGGTTTTAGTTTCGGTCATCTCTGTAATACTCGCAAGCAAAAATAAAACTTCATGAATGATATTAACTTAGGCGATATGCCTAAATCCTTTATTATCATATTAATAGCTGACAGGGCATCGAGCTCTAGTATTGACTGTTCGAATATTTTGCTTAATGTGGTATTTCTCTCAATAGCTATTTCCTTAGCCCTCTTTAAGATCTCTTTATCTATTGATAACGTAACCTTAACCTTCATATACGTATATACGTATAAAAAGTTTTCTTTTCCTAGTTTGTTACTTTTGAAAAGATGAGTAAGCCTTATTAAATGAGAAGTAGGTAGTTGCAATTTCATTAAAACCTTAATTATTTAGATAGGGCGAGGGAATAAAACCTGTTCTCGCTCTCATAAAATGAACTAGCCATAAAAATACTTTTTTCTGATAAAATTTTATTTATATTAAAACGACCAAATTGCTGTTTACAGGCAGTATGTTCATAAAAAGATAAATATAGTTGACTCATATATTGTATTGTGTCTACGGTTATTAGTATACGTATACCTAAGGAGTTAAAGCAACTAATGGATAAGGTAAATGTGGATTGGCAGACCGAGATCCGTGAATATATAAAGCGAAGAATAAGGGAGGAGCTGTTGAAGTATTATCTTGAAAGCTCTAAGCCGTATTTAGAGCAGATGAAGACCATAGATAATGTTGAGTTAATAAGAGAGGATAGGGAGGAGAACAGTTGATACTAGATTCTTCAGCCATAGCTTCAATGTTTTTCAAGGATAATTATACTGAGAGGGTAAGAAAATTAATAGCTAATAGCGGTAGTGAGGAATGCAAAACACTGGATTTCGCTTACGCAGAAGTATCTAATGTAGCTTGGAAGAGGATCATATCATTTGGCGAGAATCAAGAATATGTGCTGAAGAACTTAAAACTGGCAATAGACTTCTTGAACAAAATGTGTGAGATAACTAAAGTAAGGGAGATAATAGATGAAACCGTCGAGTTAGCGTTAATGGAGAAGACCTCATTTTACGATACAGCCTTCTTACAGCTTGCTATGATAAACAACGATAAGCTCTTGACAATCGATCTAAAGTTCTATAACAAACTTGAACAAAAATACAAGAAGTTTGTTATAATACCTTAGTTTACCTGACCGTTGTAAAGCGCCTATGATGCCCGTAAAGTCATTTAACTCCATTAATGTAAAGCTCCGAATTATAACAATCCAGATACAGATAAATTTTTTATAGGTAGAGTATACATAGCGTTTTAGCGTTTTATGACTCTAATTATAAAAGCTCCTTTCATACTCTATCCCTTATTAACGTATGAAATATTTAGTTCTTTGACCTTCTCTCTAAATAAGGCTTTACCATTTTTACCTTAGTAGCGAGTGCGGACAAGAATTTCATTCTCCTCTATAAAATTCAATTTTACTTCAACTCATGCTAAAGGATTTAGAGTAAATTGTATTGTAGGAAGAACGTTTTCATCTCGTCATTGTATTTCATGCTTTCTGGAGATTCTAAACACCAACATTCTCTAATGAGGAACTCTCCTTCAAAAAACTTTCATGATAAGGAAAATTCAATTTATATCAAAATAACTAAATTGTTGTCCGCACACAATTTATATCAAAACAACATAATTACTCACACATCTCTCAGCCAAATTAATCTCTTTTACTAAATTTTTACATGTTAATTGAGAATGATTAAACAAAAGTTAAGGTTTTTTATTCTACTATCATGGATGTTATTATTGTTACTCCTTCTTTTTCTAATTCTTCTTTAATTTTTTTGTCGACGTAGTTTGCTATTAGAAATATTTTTATGGGTTTGTTGAATAGTTGTGGAATTAGTTTCTTTCTTATGAGTATTTGTTCTAGAGCTCCTTCATCTGCGAAGTTCTTGACTTCAAATACGTAAATGTAATCGTCAGTTTCGTAAAAGTCTATTTCAAATATTCTACCCTTTTGTATAATACCATAAGTGTCAACAATACTACCATGCTTAACATTAGCTGGATTTATACCGTGTAATTCTAAAGCCTCCTTATAAACCATCATAATGGTTCTCTCCAAACCCTTCCCAGCCCTACTAGTAAAACTACCAATCTCAGTAGCTAACTTAGCAATAAGCTGAGAATTCTCCTTAATTGCTTCACCTTGATTCTTAACCGCCTCTTGTAAAGCTTTGATCGCTTCCCCATGTTCCTTCAATATCTCGCCTTGTTGTTTGATCGCTTCCTGCAAGTTCTTTATCTCCTCACCCTGCTTCTTGATCGCTTCCCCATGTTCCTTCAATATCTCGCCTTGTTGTTTGATCGCTTCCTGCAAGTTCTTTATCTCCTCACCCAGTTGTTTATCGGTTTCTTGTAATGCTTTGATCGCTTCTTGTAAACTTTTTATTGCATTGGTGTTTTCTTCTAATTTTTTTATAATTACTTCGTCCTTGAGTTTGTCGTAGATTTTATTAGTTAATGTTGTGATGAATTTTTGGTCGTTTAGTAGTCTTTCAATCATTTCGTCAATTTGACTTGCCATATGATTTAATTGGAAAGATGGCTAATATTTCTTTTTCATAATATGAGGGAGAATGGGAAAGGCTTCCATCCTAATTTCTCCCTAAACTCATTGATCAATTTGACTGATTTCTCTTTCTCGTCTTTGGGCAATTTGCTTACTTCTCAAAACACCCATAAACAATGCGTATAGTCTAGCGTTAATTGTTGCCTTACTCAAACCATAATCTAAGTCCTCTTGTAACTCGTCTAATATCTCCTTTACTTGATCAGAATTTATGAGCCCTTTACCACCAAAGTCGGAAACCTTCCTTCCTAGATATAAATGCCCCTTTTCCACTACTATCGCTTTCCCATCATCAAAAGTTATTCTTCCCTTCATTATCCTATCGTAAAACTTCCAAGCCTCTGATGCATTAGGATCTAATTCTTTGAGCTTAATCATCACTATCCTCCTTATCTCATCCGTAGACATACCTTCTCTTAACCTCTTTTTAAACCTCCTCTACTATATCGTGAGCTACTTCTGGAGAAGCTCCAGTTGCAATAATTGAGTTATATAGTTTAGTTTCGTTAAACTCCTCGTATTCTCCATTTCTTTTCTTTATCCTTACCATAATTTATATGTAAAGTGGTAGAATAAAAATTATAGACCTAACTTTCTAACTTGATCTATAGCCCACATCATTGGACAATAACCACCACACATTGTACAAGCCTTTACGTTAGGTTTTCCAAACTGAGTATATACCTCCATAGCTTTTTCTGGATATATCAACTTACTTATCATCTTATCCCATTCCAATTTTCCTCTATAGTAACTTACCTCATCGTCCCATTTCCTTCTCTTTAGCTTTACAACATCTCCTGCATGGGCAGCTATTCTATAAGCAATTGCTTCTTCCTCCACCTGGTTAACATTAGGTAAACTTAAGTGTTCAGCTGGGGTTAGGTAGCATAATAGAGCTCCAGAGGCTGAAGCTATTGCAGCACCAATTGCAGATGCGATATGGTCATAAGGTGCTCCTACGTCTATTGGCAAAGGACCAAGAACATAATACGGCACACCGTTACTCAGCTTTTTCATTAACTTAACGTCCCAGGCTATTTCGTTTAATGGAATATGCCCTGGTCCCTCAATCATCACTTGAACACCCTTCCTTATGGCATCCTTAGCTAATCTAGCGGTCTCTATTAACTCTCCTATCTGGAATTCATCATGTGCATCGCCAATAGCTCCAGGTCTCAGAGCGTCTCCTAACGATATCACTGCATCATACTCCTTGAATATTTCCAACATATATGACCAATTCTTTCTGTAAGGATTCTCAGAGTTATTATGTACCATCCAACCTAATATCATATCACCTCCCCTTGACACTATAGGGATTATCCTGCTACTCTTCAATACCTTAATTCCCATCTCCTTAGTTATTCCTGCATGGATAGTCATGAACGCAACTCCATCCCTTAAATGTTTCTCTACAGAATTTAGCAAATCATCCTCTGAGAAATACGCCCCACCACTTCTGTTCTTAAATGACTCTATGAATACTTGATATACTGGTACTGTTCCCACAGGTAAATCACTAGCCTCTATGATTCTTCTCCTTATGTAGTCTAAGTCGCCTCCAGTCGATAAATCCATTAACGTATCTCCCCATCTATTGGCAATCTTAACTTTCTCTAATTCCATGTTTAAGTTTACAACTTCGCTTGAGGTTCCAATATTCACGTTAACCTTTGTAGTTAATCCCTTGCCAATTGCAATTAACCTCTTACTAGGTCTCTTAATATTTCTAATTACGATAACCTTTCCTTCAGCTACTCTCTTTATATCTATACTGACCATTCAGCGTGCTACATATAGGGACTTTTATCATATAAATTTCCCTTAATGATAAGTGAATATATAGAATTAAATTTAATAATTTACCTGATTTTAGTTTCTCCTAATGAATCATTGTTTATATGGTACAGTTTACAACAACGTTAACTACGTTAGAGACAGTGTCAAATCCTTTTTCTCTCCTATATACGATAAAATAGTGATAGTAGATTCATTTTCCACAGACGGAACTTATGAGATTCTAAAAGAAATGGAAAAAGAATACAATTTAACAATTTTGAGATACAAATCTTCTAGAGGAAAAGGAAGGGATTACGCTATTAGGCATTGTCCAGATAATTCCATAACGGCTTACGTTGATTTAGACGTAATATATAATAAAAATCTTGAAAAGGCTATGAAGTTGAACATTAATAGACTAAGTATAAGTGGATTTCAACCAACTTTCATTGCATATAAAGAGACTGTTGTGGGAAAGGGAGGATGGAAAGACCTAAACGCGGCAGAGGATAGTGAGTTAGTAACGAGGGTAGGAATAGACACATTTTTCCCATTAGTGGTAGGATTTAACTCAAGGGTCATTGGTCTAAGAGAAAGTAGGTATGCCTCTTCTAAGATAAGTAAGTTAAAAAGAATATGGAGAGTTCAGACAGATTATTTTAGAGCAGGTAATAATTTGGACGAAGTGAGATTAAGAAGAATTCCTATCTCCCTGCCATTCTATATATCAGCGTTGCTTAATGGTAGGTATATGAATCAGAAGGCAATAGGCAATAGATTATATAGTATTTACTTATTCATAACTAATCTTAAAGATCCAACTGACTATGGGTTTGATAAAAACGATATGTTTTTCTCGATGCTGATAAGAGATTTAGAAGTCATTAACAGAAAGATGAAGATAGACCTAAACTCAGAGTTCTGTTCTAAAATACCTTACGTAAAAAAGGGTCTTAACAAAAGCGAGGAGTAATTTCTTCAGGTTATATTACTATAATGAAGATTTAGTGAAAAAGTTTCTAGACTTCAATAATGCGGAGATAGTCAAATATGAGTGAGACAAGTATTATATTACTTTATCTTATTTAAAAGTTGCATTTAGAGAATAATTTTTAAACCTTAAATACTATTTAATAATCGGTGTTTCTTGGTGTCGGAGCTTAGGATTTCTAAGACTTTGGATGTTAGGGGTATGTATTGTCCTGGTCCCGTTTTGGAGACTGCTAAGGCTATTAAGCAGATTAATGTTGGTGAGGTTTTGGAGGTTTTAGCTACTGATCCTGCTGCTAAGCCAGATATTGAGGCTTGGGCTAGGAGGACTGGTAATCAGATATTAGATATTAAACAAGATAATGGTGTAACTAGAATATTAATTAAAAGAGTGAAGTAAAACTTTTTAATATTTTTATTCCTTTTTTCCAATTCTTCTATATAAAAAACTCGATATAGTGAAATAATTAGATGCTAGTTAGATAAGAATTACAGTCAAACTTCTATAGATCTTTAAATTCGCATGACAAATTAGATATACTAATGATAAAAAGTTACACAATAATGCTTACGCATGATGATTGGACACTTTATACTGAGAAGTTTAGTGAAGACGAGTTATATGTAAAGGTAATTAAGAGATTACCTTACATGAATGATACGTTGGAAAATATCATAGGGATAATATATGCCAGCGATAAGGACGTATATAAAAAGATATTGAAGATTATAAGTAAGAATAAAACGATATTGAGATTTGATCTAGTGAATGAATATAAGAGTAAAAATGGAATAAAGGCAGTATACGCTTCAATAGAGAGGATAGATGGAAGAATAGCGGGAATGTTATTTAAGGATTGTTTAGTTTATGAGATGAAGGAGAACATCATGAGTGGAATTGAAAAGTGGAATATCGTTGCTGAGTCGTCATCATTTATGAAGGTTTTGCCTAAGATAAGAGAGCTAACTTATGAACTTAAAGTAGTCGAAAACCCCTATGATCCTATCCTATCAATTCAAAACGAATTAACACATAAAGAAATGGAAATTTTGAGATTAGCTGTAAATAAAGGTTTCTTTGATACACCAAAGAGAATTGGGTTAGAGGAATTAGCTGAAGAGTTAGGAGTATCCAAATCAGCAATAATGCAAATCTTGAGAAAAGCTATGGCGAAGATTGCAAAAAAATCTTTTTCGATTGAAAATCAAGTCTTATAATAAGATTTAGTTTCATAAATAATCGCCCTTAGACTTCACCCAGAGCTGAGGGTTTGGCTACTTTCATATCACTGATAAGTGAGTGTGTGGACAACAATTTTGTTATTTTGATATAAATTGAATTTTCTTTATTGAAAAGTATTTTGGAGAGTTCCTTAAATTAGAGAATGTTAGTGTTCGGAAGATATAAAAAGCACGAAACAAGGAACACAACGACAAGATGAAAAATGTTTTTCATGCAATTTATTCGAAATCAATGAGTATTAGTTTGAATAAAATTGAGTTTTATGGAGTGATGAAATTGTTATCCACACACAGAAATCCTTATAAACATCTACCAAATAACAACTTGATGGGTTTTGGCATTTTTCTATCGTTTCTACTCCTCTTGGTTATAGTAGCAATCGTAGTTCACTACTCCAGGAAGATAAATAAACTACAACAACAAGCGCAATCAATGTTCTCACAATGGGTTCAACAACACGCTGACGAAATAAGAAAGCAAATTGAGCAGTCCACTGAAACTAAATACAAGGCAGAATTGGATAAATGGAAGCTGCAGTTAGAGGAGCAGATTAGAAGGGATGCCATAACGAAGTCGATAAATACGCTCTTGGGTAGGATTGGCGAGGAGTTTGCGCCACTACTTATAGCTGAGAAATACGGGGTTAAACCCAAAGGACTTTCGACACTTAGGTACTCCAGTGGACTTCATCGCTTTTAAGGGGCTGTCGGACCATTCTGAGCCTGAGGTAATCTTCTTTGAGGTAAAAACAGGGAAGGGCTCGCTAACGGACAGGGAGAAGAAAATAAGGGACGCCATAGCCTCAAAGAGGGTTAGATACGAAGTTGTCAACCTCAACCAAATGATGGAGGAGGCTAAAAAAAGGGTAAGTGAGGAAATAAACAAAATGTTCGCGGACAGTAAGTGAAGACGAGGAGATGAGTGTGGTTTAGAAGTTTTGTGATTTCTGCGCTGAGTAGATATATCCACGTTTCGCGATGGCGGTCGCAATCTAAGGATGTATTTTAGTTTGTTTCACGTAAGATGTGAGCGAGATAATCTGACCTACTCCCCGCCCTGCGAGGGTTCTGCATAGGTCTAAGGCGTTACTCCCCCTTAAGGGAGATACCCCGTGATGTGAAGAGAAAGGAAAGAGCCAAAGCGTTGACAATCTTCTTCACTCCTAGTTTCACAATGTTTAACGCTCCGTTGACGTCGCTATGAAGTTTATGGCCAAAAGGACAATTAACGACTCCCCTAGGCCTTCTGTCAACCTTAACGCCGTGGTAAGCGCAGAGCCGCGAAGTATTGTACTCAATCACTAGGTACGTGATTATGCCGTACTCGTAAAGCTTATTCGTTAATGCGTCTATTAACTTGCGATAAGACCAAATATTTGAAGTAAACTTGTTACCCTTATCCTGAGAAATGAAGTTAGGATAGCCCAAGTAAACGGCGGAGACGCCAAAGACCACAAAGTCTTGGTGAGGTGAGATGCTAAAGTCCTATAATAATGAACAAGCCTACGGTAAAGCTTAGCGAATAGCTTATCCCTCAACACTTCTTCCCTAGCTTCTTGTTCTTGAACCTTCTCAACCTCACTTTTTAACTTATCGAGTTCAGCAATCCTCTTCTGAAAATAGAAGTAATCTTAACTGCTGAACCCCTATAAAAGAGTACTGTACCATCGTCAACAACAACAGTAGACAACATGTTTACGCCAAGATCAATTGACGCAACCTTAGTAGATAGAATTATATATTAGGTAGGTAGAATTATATACTAGTAGGTTTAATAGTGATTTATGGAAAGGGTGAAGGTGACCAGGAATTACCAGATAACCATACCCTCCTCTGTAAGGGAGACTTTGGGGATAAGGGAGGGTGACATCCTAGAGGTTGCGGTAGAAGGAGACCACATAGTGGTAAGGAAGGTGATCTCAAAGAGGCCTAGGATCAGACTACAGAAGCCCCTTTCAATTGAGTACGTAAACGAGAGCATAGAGAGGGGTATGCGTGAAAGTCTTAGTTGACACCAACGTCATCATCTACGACTTAGTTGAGGACTCGCCTTTCCACAAGGAGGCTGAGAAGGTCTTAGACAGCTCTGAGAGGTGGGTAATTCCTTCAATAGTCGTCCACGAGCTAGTGTGGTTTTTGAGGGCTAACAACGTTGAAAACGTGGACTACGTCAACGCTTATATTAACGACCCTAAAGCGGAGGTCGTATGCGAGGAAGTTGGGGTCATAAGGAGGGCTTTAGATATCATGAGGGAAGAGAAGCTCTCCTTCTCTAGGTACAACGATTTAGTTATCCTCTCCCACTCGATTTATAGGAAACTGCCTTTGGCTACGTTTGATAAGGGCTTATCTAACTTGGCCAAGAGGTATAACGTGACTGTAGTATAGAGAGAGTATGGGTACTGCGAAGACGTAAACCGTGGCTGTAGTCCCATTTCAGACGTTGACGCAGACGCTAGCGTTTTAGGCTCGCTACCCCTCTCCTGTTTAGACGTGTGTCATTGATGAGCGTCCCGTTTAAGGGGTATACTGCGTTCTTTGAAGATCTCGGTGCGCTTACCGCTTGTCCGTCTACCTCTGGGTAATACACTTCTTCTTTGGAAGTTTTTCTCGTGTTCCATTCCTGAAAGTACTAACTTGGTGAATTTCCCGTCTCTAGTTCCTACAGAGGGCGGGGAAAACTTGTTTTGATATAAATTGATTTTTTATTGTAGAAAGTGTCTTAGGGTTAGAAGGAGCTGTTTATCTGGTGCGGTAACGTGGACAAGTTCATCTCCTCGTTAAAACCACTTCTACCTTTTTTAACATACGGAGTCTCTTGATGGACCTAACCGGGAGGGTACTGCGATATTGCGGGTCATGTGAAGAGATATATCTCAAAAATTATGTTAAGGTATGAAGTGCGCTGTTATCCCAATAAACAGGTCTGATCTAACCCTAGAAAGCGCGTATTCGTCAATTGTTAGGACATATGAACTTTTTGATCCAGGCAAATTTATAATTCTTTACGCTAAATTTAACGAGAAGCTAGTCTTTGATAACTCGCCCCTTAAGTCGCTACTTGATGGACTGAAAAATAACGGTAAAGATGTGATCCTAAAGAACGTGGCTAATAAAAAAAGAAGGCAAACCTCGCCCTTTAGGGCGGGGAGTGGGTCAGGAACATAATACGTTTCAGTATAACCTATAGGACTTGAAGATTCCTTATTGCGTTCACTATGAGTAACTCATGAGTTAGTAAAAGGGGAGCGCATGAAAGAATTGAAAGAAAGTAAATAATTCTTTCATTTACATTAAGGTAAGGATATTGAACCTAAATATGCCATGGTTATTACGACAGATCTGCAAACTAACAATAGTAAAAACAGCGATCCAGCAAACTCCGCTATTAACGCCTTAATAATGGAGAGGAGGATAATGTTTATGTCGTTTTCCTTTTCTCTTTATCACTCGTAATGCCTATTTATGTCCTTGTTAAAAATTATTTATGAGATGTGATTCTGAAAGTCTATCATAACTCAGCTTTGAGTTCGTTAGATATATGTAACCGTTAATTACTCCACAACTAACAAAAAGTAAAGAGAGCTGTTTAAGGCTAGGGCTGAGATAATCCAAGGGTGAGGAGGCTTTCACAGCCATAAATCCTTAATTTAAATAGAGTCGCTAGACGTGAAATCTTTATAAAGATACCTCTGATCGTGAACTTTTTGTCAATAAAACTAAGTATCTATAAGCTTATGAGGAGAAGAACAGAAATTAACTGGTGGGTCACCAGTAACTGGTGGGGGTGAGCAACTACGCTCTTCGACCTGCATCCGAAAACTGAACTAAGATCCAGTTCCTAAAGGCCACTTGTTGGGTAATTACTCTACCTCCTTTTCTCTCCCGAACAGCTCCAATAGTGAGTGGGCAAAGGAGTATATAGGGAAGACGAGCGTTATGAGGGTAGCCATAAACGAGTTGGGAAAGAGGGGGATTGAGGGAGTCTACCTAAACTTGGGGGGTTAAGACCCTTAAGGGGTTGTTGTCCCTCCTTGTCTCGGAGATGAACAGGGGGAACTTGCTCAAGCAGTTGGGCATAAGCGTCGAAATCAACCTGGGCCCCTTCAGTGTGGAGGTAAAGAAGGGGAGCAGGTCGAGCGTCAAGAGGGGACTGATCGAGCTGCTCCTGTCTATAAACCGCGACGTAGTAATAGGGCTTGACGAAGTCCAAGAGCTCTTGTCCGTCACTGGGCAACTGCTGGAGGTATTGGGCAACGTCTTCGCAAGCAACCCAAAGGTGAGGTTCATGTTCTCTGGCTCTTACGTGGGTCTAGTCAAGGCCTTGCTTAACCCAAGGGAGGGATCCCCTTTGGTCGCCAGACCTCCTGTGGAGGTAAAGCTTAGGCCTTTCGATAGGAAGGACGCAGTGGAGTTCCTAAAGAAGGGCATGGAGGAGTTAAAGGCGGAATTCGACGACAGCAGGGCAGGTAGTGAACAGGTTGGACGGCGTAGTCTGTTGGCTGACCTTTTTCGGCAACTACTACGCGGTGAGGAGTCTCTAAGGGTCGCCGTAGAGGAGGGCAAGAAGGTGATGCTCGAGGAGCTAAACCACTTCCTCGAGGGCAGGGACAGAAAGCTCTACTTGGCCACACTGTCGTCAATAAAGGTGGATAGGAGGTGGAAGGACGGAAAGTTTGCCCTAGAAGTCAAGGAGGAAGGTGGACGACAAGGAGTTCAACTTAGTACTTGAGGCCCTTGTGAACTATAACTTAGTTGAGAGAGCAAGTGAGGGAGAGTACGTTATAGCTGAACCCCACTTGAAGGAGATGGACTTCGACAAGCTGTGAACTTCCGCGCCCCGACAGCGAGACTGACAAGTTTTTAGCGAGATAGGCTTGCTGACTTCCTCCTCGCCCTAAATAGTGAGGTTTGTCTTCTTATTTATCACCGGCTCGCTGAGGGAGTTTGTGGTCACGTTGACCAAGAGGTATATTGTGGTGGGGTAAAAGATAACAGTGGGGCTACCGGGTAGCCCAATGCAGTATAGGCGTAGTACGGGACGCCGTGATACACGTATATACCTCCGTTGCTTTGCAGTGAGGTAACGTTAGCGTTGGGGGCGGAGAAGTTCCATATGTTTTCAAAGCACAATGTTGTTTTCAAAGCACACATTGGACGTTAACGTGTTGTAAAACATAACGTCTTGGACCCATAGGTCGTACTCGTGATTCCCCACTACGTAGTGCAGGTTCACGTTGAGCTGGAATGACATAGACCACGGGGCGTTCGTGGAAGAGAGGGAGACGTCATTGTACAACAAGATCGCCCCCATCCACTGGGTGGTCTCCCTGACGTAGGGCCCTTTGGGTCCCACGCCGTAGTCAGCTATCCCCATTAGGGCCGGCTCTGATGAGAGGAAGGCATAGGGGTTGACGCCAAACGGCGAAAGGGTCCAGCTCAAGGTAGCGTTGGCCCTTGCTGGTACGCTGACCAGCTTAGGCGGTGCGTATAAGTGGGAGTTTACGTAAGGGTGTGCCTGGATGGTAGACGAGCGTAGCTAGCAGGAAAAGCACTTCTAGGCTCCGAACTCTCATGGTAAATGTTACGAAAATTTTCTATATAAGCTTTTGATGTCAAGTCCACTCGGTCAGCGGTACGAGTCCCTCCCTCTGTCTCCTGGCCTTGAGGGCCCTTAGCTTGTTGTAGGCGTCCAAGAGCTGAAGTAGACTTCCAGGGCTCTCCGAGGCCCCTCCCAAGCACTCCTCCACCTCCCTGAGGGCTTTACAGGAGGCCTTTAAGAACTCCAGGTAGTCCTCGGCGGTGAGGTTCTTAGACTTGCCTAGGTAGAGCTCGGCCACCTGCGAGTCCCACGGCAGGAAAAGGGAGGGGTTGAGCAAGTAGAGGAGGACAGAGGCAATGGCAGGGCCCACGCCCTTTACCCTGTCCAACGCTTCATACGCCTCTCTAATCTCCCTTCCGTGTGTATCAAGGCCCTCTTGGCAAAGCTCCTTCAAGGTCATGGACGCGACCCCCCTTAGAGCAGACGCAGCCTCCGCTAACCCCTTTGCCAGCTCACCGTCGTCCACCTTCCACGCACTAAGGATCCCCACGGACGCAAGGGCCTCCTTCACCTTCCCTGGGGAGTCCTGGGAGACGATGATACGGCGGGGTAAGGGGTGGGAGAGGAGATCCCTCAACTCCCCGCAGTCAGTCTTGTGAGCCTCCATAACATCTCTTCGACAAAATGGCATAAACGCCTTTCGGTGAACGTCTAGGACGGACGCGTAAGAGTTTGAGGGCTAGGCGTGCAGGACGCGGTCAAAACGGAGGACAACGGTAATTAAAAGTGGATCTCCCTTCGGGATGGATACCTCCACCTCTTACGTCAAGGCTCGCATGTAGTTGGACCTCACTAAGAGCACTACTACCACGACCACTACCGCTATTAGCACTAGGGCTATTACCGTATCCACTAAGTAGGGCGGGAGAGAACTTGAGCCTTGTGACGGGGGAGCGCTGAGGTAGACCGTAGTGGTAAGCACTGCGTATCCACCAATCACCGTGGTGGTGTAGGTGACGGTGGTGGTCACTGTGGTTGTGCTGGTCACAGTAGCGGTGCTGGTGACAGTGCTCAACGAGGTAGAGGGTGACGAGAGGGGGCCTATGGAGGCTACCTCCCACGAGAGCACTGACCAGTCGCCAGTCCCGTCTGCCGTGACCCCCTCCACCGCTGTCCAGTACTCTCCGAGGCAGGGTAGAAGCCCAGGGAGCAGTTAGAGGTCTCCTTCCCCGTGGCTTAGCCACAACCTGGGCCAGCCCGTCGCTGAAGTACTCCACCGTGAACGACACCGCGTCGGCTGGGCTGGGGTGGAAGGTGGGGCCCACGTAGAGCTGGGTCACGTTTGGCGGTTCGTTAGGAGACGTGAAGTCGACGAAGTACAAGTACATCCCGAAGGCGAGGTCGAACTCGAATGATAGGGCGTAGAGGAGTACGGGAAGAGGAACTCCCCTCCCACCCCTGGGCGGTAGAGCTGGCCGATCTGTGGGTACTGGTTCTGCCCCGCCTGGACTCCGGCATCCAGTAGGGGACGTGGTTGGAGTAGGGATAGTTGCTGGACTCCGTGAGGAACATGACGATTGCCCAGCCGTCCGCCAGGAGGTACTGTGTGCCGTTAGTGTAGGTCCCGACAACGCTCACGTACGTGCCTATCCCGTTGCACTTGAGGCCGTAGGCCATTGCCAGCCTAGAGACGTGGAGGACGCTAGGGACGAGGACTAGGGCTGGGGTGTCGTTGAGTAGGCTTGGTGAGATGTAGGGGAAGTGTCATTGGGGCGTGGTCGTACTGCCCTTGGAAGAGGAGGGAGGACATGATGACGCCGTGTGGGGAGGCTTGGAAGAGGACGTGGACGTCGCTGAGGGGGGCGCCAGTATGGTTGGAGGCGTTTGCGGAGTTGACCACTGCGAACATTACTGCTTGGGACAGTAGGAGGGCTGATAAGTAAGAAGACAAACCTCGCCTGGCGGGGTTAAGGTTTTAACATGAAAACGATTTCCTTTTATGACGCTTCCTTTGGTGAACTAAAGATGAGGAGCCCGATTACTCCCGCAATACCGGAAGCGTCAAAACCGCAGTTGTGAGGCTATTTCCTAGTGGGTCAACAGAGGAAATTGAGGAAGTTGGCAGACGTGACTGAAAAGCTGTGGAACGAGACAAACTACGAGAGACAACAATTCTTTCAAGAAAAGAATGTCAACTTTAAGGACACTTGGTACAAGTATTATGAAAAGTACAAGAAAGTTCTAGGAGTTAACGTTCAAGCTGTTTTCAGAAGAACAATGAAGCTTGGTCATCATTCTTCTCGTTACTAAAGCAAAGACATACCATTTGCTAATCACGTTTCACCACCAAGCTATTGGAAGGCGGTAAGAGGAAATTAATCCTAGTCATTAGGCAAGATCGCTACGAAGTTAACGAAGAAAGGCACGTCATCTCTCTGAAGGATTGGAAAATGGAGATGCCCTTTGAAGGTAGGTTAAGGTGGTTTGGCGCACAAGGTAGACTGGAGATTCACATTGAAGGTAACAAGTTTTACGCTTGTATTCCAGTCGACGTTAGTAGGACTACTTCTAAGAAAAGCGGTAAGCCGATGAACTCTCTCGTCGTCCACGGCGAAAGAGAGAAGTTGAGAAGCCTAAAGGCGACAGGATTGCGTCAATTGACCTTGGCCTAAACGCGTTGGCTACTGTCGTTGTTGAGAACGTACCATTCTATTTTACCGCGGTTCCATCGTTAAGAGCGATTACTATTTTCAGAAAAAGATTGCTGAACTCGACAAGTTAAAAAGCGAGGCTGAGAAGGTTCAAGAAGTGAAAGCTAGAGAAGAAGTGCTGAGGGAAAGGGAAAGAGTCACTAAGCTTTACCGTAGGCTTCTTCATTTACAGAACTTTAGCATCTCATCTTGCTAAGTATTTGTGGAATCTTGGTGTTTCAACAGTGTATTTGGGATATCCATATCTTATCGCTCAAGATAAGGGTAACAAGTTTACTTCAAATTTGGTCTTATCGCAAGTTGGCGCTATAGCGAACAAACTCCACGAGCACGGCATAAAGACGTTTCTAGTTATTGAGCACAATACCTCGCGTTTCTGCGCTTACCATAACGCAAATGTAACGAGAAGGCCTAGGGGAGTCGTAAACTGTCCTCTTGGCCATAAGCTTCACAGCGACGTCAACGGAGCGTTAAACATTATGAAACTTGGCGTGAAGAAGATTGTTAACGCTTTGGCTCTTTCTTTTCTCTTCACATCACGGAGTAACTCCCATAAAGGGGAGTAACGCCTTAGACCTAGGCAGAACCCTCGCAGGGCGTATCGCTCAAGATAAGGGTAACAAGTTTACTGTGAACATTTGGTCTTATCATAAGTTAATAAACGCGTTAGTGAACAAACTCCACGAGTACGGCGTAAAGACGTACCTAGTGATTGAGTATAATACTTCGCGTTTTTGCGCTTTCCATAACGCAAATGTAACGAGAAGGCCTAGGGGAGTCGTAAACTGTCCTCTTGGCCATAAGCTTCACAGCGACGTCAACGGAGCGTTAAACATCGTGAAACTAGGAGTGAAGAAGATTGTCGACGCTTTGGCTCTTTCTTTTCTCTTCACATCACGGAGTAACTCCCATAAAGGGGAGTAACGCCTTAGACCCTAGCGGAACCCTCGCCCTTTAGGGTGGGGAGTGGGTCAGCTATTACTTTCGCAACACTCCTGAGGTAACGTCTTGGACACTACCTTTATAGCCTCCATTTCCTTCCTATGAGCCTTATTCGCCGAGAACAGCTTCCTCTTATCTTCAGTCTACTGGACGCTCTACGTCTTTGCCGGAGCAGTCTACGTAGAGTACAAGATATCCCACAGGAGGCTTAAGGCATGAATGGTAAGGGCAAGCTGGTTGTCCTCCGTCCTCGTGTGGGTCACGCTGAGCGTCAGTTACCCTATCCTCCTGCTGACATTGGTAGAGCCTTCCATTAGGTTCCTCTTCCCGGGGCAGAAGCTGGGGTCAATGAAAGAGATTGCGACCTTGGGTAGAAAGGGGGCAAGAAGGAACGTGCTGTTACTCGTGCTCTTGGTTGGTCTGTCCCTGTTGAGCCATATGTTGCATTGAAAGGACGTTAACTAACTTACTTACTCCACGCCCTGCGAGGGTTTCCTTAGAGCAGTTAACAGGCTTTTTTGTCGCGTATATGGACGCATTTGACGAAAGTGTTTCCGTGAAGAAATCAAGGCTTTACTAAAATCTTGACGAAAACGAAGTGAGACTTGTGTTTAATCAAGTAACGACGAAAGCTTCACTGGATTATGTTTTAGATGGAAATATTTCTTATCTAGTAGTTAACTTTAAATTAAAGTTATTCTAAGTTATAGACAGGGAAAAAACTTGGAGCAAGAATTTAGAATACCTCTAATCGGAGAAAAATTCCCTGAATTAGAAGTAGACACAACTCAAGGAAAGATAAAGCTGCCAGACCAATACAAGGGAAAATGGTTTGTACTGTTTAGCCATCCAGGAGATTTTACACCAGTGTGCACCACGGAGTTTGTCTCCTTCGCGAAAAAGTACGAAGAATTCAAGCGTTTAAATACTGAATTAATAGGGCTATCGGTTGACACCACTATTAGCCACATAGAGTGGGTGAATTGGATAGAACAAAACTTGAAAGTGGAAATACCATTTCCTATAATAGCCGATCCTATGGGCAACGTAGCTAAGAGACTTGGAATGATTCACGCAGAATCTTCAACCTCAACTGTAAGAGCAGTATTTGTTGTTGACGACAAATCCACCGTGAGACTAATAATGTATTATCCTCTAGAGCTCGGCAGAAACATTAACGAAATTATTAGGAGCGTTAAAGCGTTGCAGGTAATTGACAGAACTGGATCTGTAATGCCAGCCAACTGGCCAAAGAACGAAATAATAGGAGATAACGTCCTTAATCCTCCGCCTAGAAACGTAAAAGACGCAAAGTTGAGACTGAACCAATTCAAGGGGTTTGCTTGGTGGTTAACTTACAGAGAAGCAGACAAAAAAGACGTTGAGGAAGCTGAAAAATACATTTAACTTCCTGAATAACTTAAATTAAGAAAAATTTTTAATCTCCATTTAGCTTTTTAATTAACTTGAAACTAACTACTTGTTACTAACTTCCTTCACACATTAAGGGAAAGAAGCAAGGACTGAATACTTCGACTTTAAGATTTCTGGAGGAAAATTCGTTATGACAATGAACGTGGATCTATTCTGTTTCTTTGATAGATAAGTAGGTCGAGGAAAAAGATAAAAACTGCTTTTTGAATAAATAACAAATATGGATAAGTTGTAGCTAGGAGATAAGAAGAGAAAGGTTATTGAGGTTCTGAAAAAAGCAGGTGGAAAGCTGGATCTCGCAGAGCTTAAGAAAAGAGTCAAGGAACTCATTAAGGATGACTTGGAAGAGATGGCAAAAGAGAAGATTGTGGAGCTGAAACAACATGGCTCAGGCTATACTGTTATCCTAATTAAAGAGTAAGAAAGAGACCAAAAGAAGGTAATGGACAGCCTAACAAGAATTGATAAAAAGCTGGACAAGTTAACTCAAATTGTGGAGCAAATTATAAGTCCCACGGAAAATAAAGCAACACCTAACTTTGACTAAGACTACTCTTCCATAACGGGATTGAGACTAGAAGGTGGAGGGCTAAAAGGTTAGGGATCATCCATTTTAACTTTCTCTCTAGTTATTCCACGTGATTAGGCTAAAGAGGATTTACGACCCGCCTGAAAAGGACGACGGCGTGAGGGTCCTAGTGGACAGGCTTTGGCCCAGGGGAACAAAGAGGGAGCTCGTAGACCTCTGGCTCAAGGACGTCGCTCCCTCAGACGAGCTGAGGCGCTGGTTCAACCACGAGCCAGAAAAGTGGGAGGAGTTCAAGAGGAAGTACCACGAGGAGCTCAACAAGAACCCAAAGGTAAAGGTCTTGCTGGAGCTAGTGAAGAAGTCGGACAACGTGACCCTCCTCTACCCAACCAAGTCCCCCTACAACAACGCCGTTGCCTTGAAAGAGTACCTTGAAAGGTTATTAAACCAAGGAGGAAAGGAATAAGGGATGAGAGAGCCCATTGAGGCAACCCTTCTTCTGGAGGACCATCCTTGCGAAGTGATGAACACCTTTCAGAGGCTTGAGGTAAAGTCAAGGATAGAGAACGTTAAGTTGGGGGAAGAGGTTACCGACCACATAGCAGAGCTCAAAGCAAACGACGTGGTCCTGGCGGAGCTGAGGAGGTCTTCTCTAAAGGTTCTCAGGATGAACAACGAAAAGGTTTGGATAAGGACTAAGGGGTGTGCAGTGTGCAGGTTACTCTACCACAATGACGTCATAGTGGAGAGGGTGAAAGTGGTGGGGGACAGGAAGGTGATGTACAAGGTCATGTTGCCAGGGATCCCTTCCCTCAAGACATTTCTTGGGGAGCTCAACAGGGTGGGAGTAAAGGTCACAGTCCTAGAGATTTCGGAGGTGGGAAGCGAGAAGCCCACCAAGAGGCAAATGGAGATCCTCAAGCTGGCTTACAAGTTGGGCTACTTCGACGTAGATAGGGGAATCTCCCTCAAGGAGCTAGCGAAAAAACTAGGCGTGAGTCCCCCCTCCCTTGAGGAGGTCCTTAGGAGGGCGTTGAAGAAGACGGTGAAGTATTACTTGGAAAAGAAGGGGTGAGCACAAAACCCCTTTTAAGCGCGTCTGTATAGGTAAATGTGTGAAAGTAGTCTTAGTCGGGCTTACCAGGGAAGGGAAAGTTGTGGAGAAGGTCTTCTTGACTGAGAGAGGGTTAGTTGATGTACAGAAGGGCGAGGGCTTCATTTCAATCTCCTTGGAGGGACTGAACTGCGTGGAAAGGCAAGGGGTAACCCTCGTGAACGGGGAGGAGGCCGATGCTAAGTGCGTGGACGTGGTAAAGGAGAAGGTTAAATGTGTTGATGAACTCCTTAAGGGGTTAGACGCGTGCAGTAGAGAGGACCTTGTTGATCAAGTGAGGTTGCTTGACGAGAAGGTGAAGTACGTGGTCTACGTAGTCCAAGAGGACGAGGTAATACCCTTCACCGGGGACCACGAGATAGACTCCCTAGCTTTCAGGGTAGTGGAGGAGTACAAGAGGAAGTACAGGCGGGTTCAATAATAGGTTGAGCTAATGCTCTGGTTTCGTACTCGGTAAGCTTGGACCAGATTTACCACTTGGCGTACCTTAGCCACTTACCGTTGAATGTTAACAACATCCTGTCGTTACCGTGCTCGTCCTTCACCTTGTCCACGTGGATAGTGACGTCGATCATGCTCATTATCCCGTCCCCGAACATCTCGTGAGCCACGTCCTTGATAGCAGGGCCGTAGAGCAACACTGCCTCGTAGAGCCTGTAGATGAAGGGGTCCGTCGGTGGCCACGGCTGAGCTGGAGTCCTCATAGGTACCTCCATCAAGATCCCCTTGTACTCAGGAGGGAGCTCAAGGATCTTCACCAGCTTCTCCGCCTCCTCCTCTTTTGCTTGACCATAACCGTAGAGCAACATGGCCACGTAAACCGGATCTCTACCGAGGGCCTTCCCAAGCTCCTCCCAAGTTAGCTTCTTCTCCCTCTTCCTCTCCAACATGAGTTCCCTTGCCTTTGACTTGTCCAACATGGCTATTAATATTCTTACCTTGAATTAATAAACTTGAAGTTAGCCGAGAGAAAGTGGGACAGTAAAATCCCTTTTAAATTGAGGGTATGACTGTTGCGACAAAAGTGAAAAGAGTGCAGTACTTCGCTGGCCAAATTTGGAACTAGGAGGAGACAGCCCAGTACTCCGCTTTAACTCCTTTTACTTAACTACGCGGGATCGGGAGGGCTCCTATCTAGAAACGCTTAAAACGCAAGGGGAGAAACTCTTTGTATGTGCAGGATGTTCGCCTACGTGGGGGAGAGCGTAGAGGACATGAAACTTCTCTACAGCCTACTCGTGGAGTCAGCACGAAAGGACGTGATAGCTGAGAGGCTAGGCCTCAACCCAGTCCACGGCGACGGTTGGGGGTTAGCCATATACGACGGTGAGAGGCTCCTTCACTACAGGAGTTCCAAGCCCATCTTCGAGGAAGAGCTCCCCGACATTGAAGTGAAGGGCAAGTTCTACGCTATCTTTCACGCAAGGCAGGCGACCAACAAGGCTACAGTGAGCGCCAGGTTTTCCCACCCCTTCCTTGAGACAAACGAAACTCAACTCGTCTTCCTAGCCCACAACGGCTGGGTAGACGAGGAGAGGCTTAAGGAGAAGCTCAACTTCCGGCCGTCAATTACTACTGACAGCGAACTCGCGTTGAAATACTACACCAAGATTGGTGACGTGAAGTTCCTCGAGGAGGTGACCAAGTCTGCCCTAAACTTGTTGATCCTAAAGGTTTCTAGGGAGAGCGGAGAGGCCGAGCTCTTATACGAGAACTACTACGTGAGGAAGGATAGGCCGGAGTACTACGATATGTACCTATGGGAAGGGAAGGGAGGGATAGCGGTAATGTCCTCAACCCTCAAGTACTACGGTAACCTCAAGGTTAGGGACGTGGAGAAGGGGAAGCTCTTGAAGCTGGGGTAAACTTTTGACAACTATTGTTATATCCTCACGTTTTATGGTTTATATACCTTATTCTCTTGATAAAAAAGAAGACAAACCTCGTCTGGCGGGGTAAAAGTCTTAAATAACAAAAACGATTTCCTTTTATGACGCTTTCTTTGGCGAACTAAAGATGAGGAGCGGGAGCCGATTACTCCCGCAATGCCGGAAGCGTCAAAACCATCGTTATAAGACTCTTCCCAAGTGAGTACCAACAGAGGAAACTAAGGAAGTTAGCAGAAGTTTCTTCAAAACTATGGAACAAGATAAACTACGAGAGAAGGCAACAATTCTTTCAAGAAAAGAAAGTCAACTTTAAGGAAACGTGGGATAAGTATTATGAGAAGTACAAGAAGGTTCTAGGAGTTAATGCTCAAGCTGTTTTACAGAAGAACAATGAGGCTTGGTCATCATTCTTCTCGTTACTAAAGCAAAAACTTATTAATCACGTCTCGCCACCAGCTTATTGGAAAGATGGAGGAAAGAGGAAATTAATCCTAGTAGTTAGGCAAGATCGTTATGAGGTTGATGAGAAAAGGCATGTTCTCTTTTTGAAGGATTGGAAGATGGAGATACCCTTCGAAGGTAGGTTAAGGTGGTTTGGTATACAAGGTAGGCTAGAAATTCACGTTGAAGGTAACAAGTTTTATGCTCTTATTCCCGTTGGTAGGCAAAGAAGAGTGGTAAGCCAATAAAAGAGTCTCTTGTTATTCATTGTGAGAGGGATGAGATTCAAGTTGAGAAGCCTAAGGGTAACAAGGTTGCGTCAATTGATCTTGGCGTAAACATGTTGTCTACTGTTATTGTTGAGGACGGTACAGTACTCTTTTATAGGGGTTCTCTCGTTAAGAGTGATTACTTCTATTTTCAGAAGAGGATTGCTGAACTCGATAAGTTAAAAAGTGAGGTTGAGAAGGTTTAAGAACAAGAAGCTAGGGAAGAAGCGCTGATGGAGAGGGAAAGAATTTTCTTTAAGCTTTATCGTAGGCTTCTTCATTACTACGGAACTTTAGCATCTCACCTTGCTAAGTATTTGTGGTCTCTTGGTGTCTCTATTGTTTACTTAGGTTATCCCTATTTTATTTCTCAGGATAAGGGTAACAAGTTTACTTCAAATATTTGGTCTTATCATAAGTTAGTTGATGCGTTAGTGAATAAGCTTTATGAGTACGACATAAAGACGTACCTAGCGATTGAGTACAATACCTCGCGTTTCTGCGCTTACCATAACGTTAAGGTTGACAGAAGGCCTAGGGGAGTTGTTAGCTGTCCTTTTGGTCGTAAACTTCACAGCAACGTCAACAGTGCGTTAAACATTATGAAACTAGTAGTGAAGAAGATTGTCAACGCGTTGAAAAACCTCTTTCTTTTTTTGTGAAGTCTAGTAGAGAAACTCCTCTTATGAAGAGTAACGCCTTAGACCCTAGCGGAACCCTCGCAGGGCGGGGAGGGGGTCAGATACTTGTTCATAAATTATGTTATATGAAGAATATTTTTAAGCATTAAATAAAGTATCTTCTTAAAATTTTGCATAACTTCTAAAACTGTTCTTCCATATTAAATGAAAAATAATTTTCTCGTTAGCTTGGAAAACACACTTGGAAAAGAGAAGCCTTTCAGTGTGAAGAGTTCAACTTCTTTAACACATCTTCTAAGTTTTCTACCTTTATATTATATCTAATTAAGTCTCTAATCTCCTCAGCATATTTCTTACGCTCAGGATTCTTGCTATTTTTTATGAATTCTTCTAGCTCGTTTAATTCACTTTCTTTTATAACTGCTAAATCTTGATCTTTGCTTATTATAGTTATGTTATCGCAGACTCCTTCACTTACTTCATGATAGACTTCGGAGAAGATTGACATATCGTTGAGACCAAAGTTTTTTATTTTTCCAAAAGTACGTAAATAAATAATATGTTTCATTTCTTCTTCATAAGAACTAAAAGAAATTCCTATTTCCTCAGGGAATTTCAAAAATTCGCCTTCCAATTTCTTTGTAATATACTCTTCTAAATCTTTTATTCTATTTTCTGACATTATTTCATTCTGAATTTCGGATAGCCTTTTGCATATAAGCTCATTACGAAGTTTAGAGAAAATCTTATTTGCTAGGAGTGGTCTTATCTCCCTATCAGTGTTATGATAGTTCTTCCTAGTAGTATTAGGATATAGCCTATATCGTCTATTCTCAAATAGCTGATAGAAGTTCTGTTTAATCTCATCCAATAATTCCATCTTATTTTCTACAAAAAGTTCATCCCAGTTATTTTCTTTCATTTTCGATATAATTAAATCTCTCAATATTATAAAAGACTCAGCTATAATTTTGAGCAATTCATTTTTTACACTATAGGGAACATAGATACTGTAACCTTTTTCTTTTAAGTTTCTAATTAATTCCATAGCTTGTTTATGCCTGTCAGTGAATTCAAAAAGGTAGTCTATAAGTACATTAGTATCTAGCACATAGCATTTATTCAAATATTGCTTCACCAAATAATAAGCTATACTTGTCCTTTATTGTAGAAGGTTTAGCTAAGACAACTATAAGGCGGGTTAAGGTTTCGTAATCTACTCTTTCTCCTTCAAGGTAGGCAATTATTGGGTAAGACAAGACAAAAATAAGAATATTAGTTATAGATACTAATTTCCTAAGTCTTTTGTCATCCTTTGCTTTTGATGCTGCAGTATCATAGCTCCTAATATTCTCCACTAGCTCAGTTAATAACCTAATGAACACTTTGTAGTAAAATTCCATTACTGTGTTTACCAATTCTCTTTCCTCTATGATCTTTAGGAACTCCTCTTTTCCTTTTATTAGCTCATCAAGCATCCCATAATATTTGTTTAGCCAATAGTTTTTGTATTCCTCAGTAGGAAGATTATTCAATAATTCATTAATTGTGTTGAGTCTTTTTAACTTATCTGAGTATTTATCTAAGAAGCCTTGTATAGTGGTTAAATAATCAAGGTTTGGAGAAGACAAAAGATTAAACAGAGCAGACATCAAATTAAGCACATCCTTCTTTAATTCCTCATCGTCAAGCAACTTCTTTATATCTTCATCTATTCTTTCAACAAAATCACCTTGTGGAATTCCAAGTAGTCTTAATTGCTTTTTGTTAGGGCTAAATATGTAAATTTCGTCAACAGCGTTTTTAAGTTCTGTTACTAATGACATTTAATTAATTGTATGTGATCAGATCTTTTTAAATTTTTCTCAAATTTTAATGCTTTACAATCCTATGTTTTGAATAAGCTGAATTTACTGTATGGGAAAGTGAGTAGTTTGATAAAGAAAAGGCAAACCTCGCCTTTTAAGGGTGTGTGGACAACAATTTTGTTATGTTGAATATAATAAGAACATTAAATTGGAAACCAAAGAATAATATTATTTAAGAATAACTATTTCTCTTGAATGCACTTGAAAAGTCCTTTAAGGCCTTCGTCTTTGTCTAATGCTAGATTCCCAAAGTGACGCCCCATGAAATAGGAAAATGAGGCTAAGTCTGACCAATAATCTGTCTTTAAGTCTTTTTCACTTTTACCAAAGCTCCACATTAAAAACTGTGCTAGATATAATTTGCCTTTAGAATCGCTAGAGATGTTAGGTAATTGCAATAATTTATCTACAACCTCTTTCACATTCGCATCCTTGGACAAGACATAATCTACTACTATATCGTAAATTAGTTCATCTAAATCGATGTGAGATAAATATAAAACGCGATTTGCTTCTTCGCATTCATAACCTTTGGAATCTCCGTCAAAGAATCCATAAATCTCGTAATTCCTATGTATCTTCCTTAAGTTTTTTACAACTTCGCGTACGTTATCCCTACCGCCGACCTGACAAACTAGCTTTTCCTCATCAAGTGCTCAGCAGTCATAATTAACGTATCTTTTTGCCTTATTATGAGCCTCCCTTAACGAGTTAGCCCCAAATAATCCTAAAATAAAATAAACGTCAGTTTTTCCTTCAACTACTAACCACTTTCATCCAAACAACCTCCTCTCAGATCTTCGTTGATTTTTTCCATTTCTACAAAAAGAGCTTAAAGCGACTTTAACAGAGGTCGTCCCCATACTCGAAGTTGGCCTTGGAGTCCCTCAACCTCGGTAGGTTCCTGTCCTTCTCCGACAGGATGTAGTCGCCAACAACCTTGGGCCACTGCACGTTTATCTCCGGGTCTTCGTACCTCACCCCGGAGTCGTGCTCTTTCGAAAACTCCCTTGTCACGAAGTAAACTACGTGGGATTCCTCAAGGGCAAGGAAACCGTGGGCAAAGCCTGCTGGAATCCAAAGCAACTTCCCTGGAGTTAGAACAGCGGAGACCCACCTCTTGTAGCTTGGCGAACCCTTCCTTAAGTCAACGGCTACATCGTAAATCTTTCCCGAAATTACGGTCACCAGCTTTCCTTGAGGTACTGGCTTTAGCTGGAAGTGTAAACCCCTCAGCACTCCTCTTCTGGAAAAGGAATGATTAACTTGGGCAAACCTGCAAGGAACGTACTCCTTGAAGTTGCTCTCCTTGTAAATCTCCTCGAAGAAGCCCCTATCATCTGAGAACTGCTTTGCCTCAATTAAAACAACTTCTGGGATTACTAGCCTTCTAAATTGAAAAGGCATACCCCTCTCACCTCCACGGAACGTCGTCTTTGAAGAACTTGTCAGTTAATAAGGGTTCCCACCACTACCTATTTTCTAGGTACCAGTTCACCGTTTTCTTTAACCCTTCTTTCAATGGAGTTACCTCGTACTTCAGGGAAGTAGTCATGCAGTACCTTTTGTCGTGCCCTGGCCTATCTTCCACGAACTTGATAACAACGTCTTTACCCATCACCTCCCCTATCAACTTCACTAACTCTAGATTAGTGATCCTCTGCCCTCCTGGAACGTTGTAAACTTCTCCCTTCCAATTAGTCCTCTTTATCACCTCTCCTATTACCCTAGCAGTGTCCTCAACGTAAATCCAATCCCTTTCCTGCTTCCCATCCCCGTAAATTGGGATAGGCAAGTTCATTGAGGTCCTTATAATGGTCTTGGGTATCAGCTTTTCTGGAAATTGCCGAGGACCGTAATTGTTTGACGGCCTTATCAACGCCGCCTTTACCCCGTAAGTCCTAACGTAAGCTTTCACAAACAAGTCTGCAGATGCCTTTGACGCGCTATAAGGAGATGAAGGAAACAAGGGAGAGCTTTCATCTCCGCACTGCTCATCTCCGTAAACCTCGTCGGTTGAAACGTGAAGGTACTTGAAGTTGTACTTTCTCGATGCCTCTAACACGTTTATTGTCCCAATGACGTTCGTTTCAACGAAGTACTTTGGGGAGTAAATTGACCTATCCACGTGGGTTTCTGCTGCGAAGTTTATCACTAGCTCAGCGTTTGATAAAGCTTTGTCAAGTTCCTCCAGGTTTCTTACGTCTCCTCTCAGGAACACGTGGTCAGTTCCCTTTAAGTTCTCCAACCTACCAGCGTAAGTTAAAGCGTCAAATACAAGGGGCTTTACGCCCTGCTTGTTCAGCTCTCTCACAAAGGCCGAGCCTATGAATCCAGCTCCTCCCAGCACTACAACGTTATCCACGAGTTTTCACCAACAACTAGTTTTTGCCACCTTTCTCCCTTTTTAATTAGCGCGTTATTTCCTATTATGGAGTCTAAAAGGGAAACGCCTTGAATTCTCACGTTGTCTAAAATTACGCTATACTGAACTTCGCTTTTCTCAATCACGCAGTTATCTCCTATTGAGCTAAACGACCCAACGTATGAATCCCTTATTACAGTTCCCTTTCCCACATACGTTGGACCCCTAACTACGCTGTTCTCTATTGTCGCTCCCTCCTCCACGAACACCCTTCCCTCAACGCGTGAGTTAACTATTTTAGCTGAGCTTATCTTCCTCTCCATCTTTGAATCTAAAAGGAAGGCGTTTGCCTCAATTATGTCCTTTGGAGTTCCAGTGTCCTTCCACCAACCTTCCACAACCTCGTAAGTTACGCTTAGTCCCCTGTTTATTAGGCCTTGGATTGCGTCAGTTATTTCCAGCTCTCCTCTCCAGCTGGGCTTTAAGTTCTCAATAACCTCGAAAATTGAGGAATCAAAGCCGTAAACTCCCACCAAAGCCAGATCTGAGATTCTCTCCTTTGGTTTCTCCACGAGCCTCACTATTTTCCCTTCTTTTACTACAGCAACGCCAAACCTCGAGGGGTTCGTCAACCTTAGCCAAGAGGATGGACGCGTTAGAGGTAAATGAGGCAAACTTCCTCATGTCGTAGTTTACTAGATTGTCGCCCAAGTAAACTAAGAACTTTTCCTCTCCAACCAAGTCCTTAACCTTGTAAACTGCGTCAGCTAACCCCCTAGCCCTTCCTTGGTAAACGTAAGTGATGTTGACGTTGAACTTAGAGCCATCGCCGTAGTAATCTATCACTTTTCGTGGCGTGTTGTCTCCAAGGATAATTGATCACGTCGCGAATTCCGGCGTCGCGCAATTGCTCTAAAACCCATTGGGAAATTGGCTTTCCAGCTACTTTTATGAGCTGTTTAGGTCCAGTGTGGGTTAAAGGCCTCAGCCTAGTTCCTTGACCTCCGTGAAGAATAACCGCCTTCACGATACCACCATGTACTTTAAGTTTTCCTCTAGGGAGTAAAATTCAGTTGAGAGCAATTTCCTCGCTCTCGTCACGTCAAGGGAGGAGTCGAAGGGCCTCTTTGCTATCCAACCCTTAACGTTGTCGACTTCCGCGATTTGCTTAGGTAAGTTAAAGAGCTCAGCCACCTTCAGAGCGAGGTCGTACCTAGAAATTCTCTCTCCTGCTACGTGAATTAAGCCGGTTTTCCTCATTTCCGTGAACTCTTTTATTGCCTCAGCCAAAAGCCTCGCTGAAATTGGGGAGTAATAGCCCTTGTAGGCGTTAACTACGTTGCCAGACTTGAGGGTTTTGTAAACAAAAGTTGGAAATCCCTTGTACCTAAAAACACCGGAAGTTCTAACAACCAAAGAGTCGTCGTAGGAAAGGGCGTAAGCTTCTCCCAAGAGTTTAGAAAGGCCGTAATAGTTGATTGGGTTAGGTAAGTCTTGCTCAGAGTAGAGCCCCCTTTCTCCGTCAAAAACGTAATCACTACTAACGTGAACTAGATATGCCTCAACAACTCTGGACGCCCTGACCATGTGTTTTACGGCCTCAGCGTTGACCTTTATGGCTTTTTGTCTGTCTTTTTCACAGCCGTCAACGTCCGTAAAAGCTGAAGCGTTAATTACCACGTCTGGCCTAACCTTTAGGATAAGGTCCTCTAGGTGGGGAAAATCGGTGACGTCTAGCTTAATGCCACCAGGGATCTCGAATGAGGAGTAGGTCTTTACTGCCTCCGGAAAGAGAGAAGATAGTTCTAAGCCAAGTTGACCGGAAGCGCCAACGATCAGCGTTTTCATGAGCAATATTTCAACTACTTAAAAATAAAACTTTTGTGGAGAAATATTAGATGGGCAATTAGCGTCAAAAGAGATGGGCTATTTGCTCAGAATTCTTAAAACGTGATATACGAAATTTAGTCTTCTTGGCAAAAACGTTCTTATTAATTCCACGTCGTCCCTTTCAATAATTCCTAGGAATTTGAAGGCGAGTAGAACAGCAATTAACAGCAGGACATCAAGGAAAGGAGGATCCACAAAAACCTCGTAAATCCCTACCAAGGGTAAAATTGATAGGATTGCGTACTCCTTCGTGGTAGGGAAAAACACCTTGGTTTTCAGTGCGTAAAATAACGTAAAGGTAGCGCTAGCTGCTGAAACAATTATTTGAGACAAAGCTCCCCCCATTATTCCAATTCTAGGAATTAAGAGAAAGGAGGTCGTCAACACGGTTAAGGCATTAAGAACGGTAAGAACTAGGAATGGCCGAAGATCTCTTTTAAAGGCGACAATGAAGGTAGATAGAACACTAATTGGAAAAGGTAAAGATGAAGCAATTAATAAGAGGACAAAGGCAGGAATTCCAGGCGAATAGTCTGGGAAGAAATGACTGATTACCATTTCACCCACTGGTAGGAAAAATATCGCTACAAGAGTAAGGAGAGCTGTTACTCTGAAGGAGATGGAGCTCATTCTTCCCTCGTCTTTTCCTAGGACTTTATAGAAAGACGCAGTCGGCAAAATGACGTTAGACAACGAACCTAAGAGCATTGAAGGCACTGACGCAACTAAAGCTGAGAATTGATAAATTCCTAGGTAGTAAGAACCTAATAAGTATGAAGTGATAACTCTATCTCCTTGAGAGGAGAGAAAGCCTGTAACATTAGACAAGAATAGAGGCAAGGATTCCCTAAACGACTTTATTAAGAACTTTACGTCAAAGTCCGGAAAAACAAAACCGACCTTTCTGGAAATGAAGAAGTAATTAAGGGAAGTTGCTATTACCCCACCTAAGGTCCATATCCCTATGAATAAATAAAGGTTGTGCAACAGCACAGCAATTATCGATATTCCCCACCTAATAACGAGAAAGGTAATACCAGTAACTGCGCTCTCCGTGAACATATCCATCCCAATCATTTCTGCGTTCTCTACAGCCGTAAACAGGTAAAGGAACAGGTAAGGGATGGTTAGCCATACGTAAAGGGGAAAGGCAAATAAAACTAGGAGAAAAGGTAAGGCAACGAAGGGTATTGCAAGAAACTTCCTAACATAAGGTTTGTGCTCGCCTTTAGCGTAAAAGTATGAAATTTCTCGCGTGACTATTGCACTGGGCAAAAAGAAGAATATTGTGGCAACTATTACTTCTAATAGCTGTATGATGGCGACCCTGCCAAAGAATTGCGGATCAGTTATCTTAGCAGTTATTATAAAGAATACCAACGCTACAACAACGTTGAACGTAGTGACGCTTAGAGACTTCAGCCAGTTCTTTATTGGATTCATCCGTACGTTTTCTTCACTTTAGAAAAATTAAAGCTTTTCCATTACGAGATAGATAAAAACTTAAGTATTTAATTCTCGTATTTTCTTTTATGAGACTTACCCTTGTTATTGTATTCATACTCATTGCATTTAGCACAGTGAGTATTTCCTCAACTATTTCAGTAAATTATCCACATGAGGCGTATTTAGGCCAAGAAATTCGCATTCAATTTCAATTTGTAAGCAATTATATAAACTCAACTAATTTCAGCGTAATTGCCTCTGGTGTAGAAATCGTTCACAATGGTAGCAAGGTAAGCTATACTGGGGCTCCTCCCGGCGGAGGCTACTTACTATTTCCCATACAGACAAACGATAGTGAGATAGCAGTAAGGTTTGTCTTCTTTTTTTATCATGTATACTATTATAGTAATCCAGGCATTGTGCTTTATGGAGGCAATTTTAGACCCCCATTGCCTGACGGTGACCAAAATGACTTCACTTCAGTTCTTCTTACGTTTAATGGAAGACTTTGGTACCACATTAACGGAAGCTGGTTTAATCCTATTTCATCGCTACCTTATTATAGTAGTTATGTAAATAATTGGATAAACATAACTAAACCGGTAAATTATACAGTTATATTTGAAGAGGAAAAGGGGTTAACATTAGTTAAGTGTTTCTACATAAACGGTAAAGAATATGCAATTAATTATTTAACCCCTATTCCTTGGAATTTTTCGTATGTTGGAATAAGAACTGATACTCCAAACGTTATGATTACACCAAAAGAATTCCTGGTAACTTTTCCGAGCCCGAATCAGCTCTACGTAGTCTATTTAAACGGTAAAGAATACACAAGCGGTTATACTAACAATGAAGGACAGGGAGAGATTTCACTAAGGGTTACATCAACGCAAGAAACTTTAAACATCAGTTGGCCGGCCATGCACCTATACAAGGTAATAACGATCAGCGCCTCAGATGAGGGGAATGTTAGGGTAAATTATCCCATACTACCAATATCCCTTATTGCAGTCTCCATAGTTTTAACGACAATTTCAGCTATAATCTCGTTGAGAAGAAAATAGATAACTCCTAAACGTACTTGTTGGTAATTGAAAAAACTTTATTTCCAAGGATTTAACAACTACAATAGGATGATAAATTTAACGTTAGTGACAGAAGATTTTGTATTGACGGGAGGTAACTATTATTTCATGGAAATAACCAATAGACTGTTAAGAAGAGGTTATAACGTTAAGATAGTAGCCTCGAGAGGAAGCCCTTGGTTCTACAAGAACAATAAAGTTCCAATAATATACCCAGAAGAACCAAAAGTACTAAAGTATTTATCAAAAATTCTTCAATTAAAGTATAAGCAGATAAGAGATTTTAAGGGATTAGATTACTATTTAATATTATCGAAATTATTTAATGTAGATCTAGACTTTTCAAGGATTATGACTAATATAATTCCAGAATCAGATCTAATAATTACTGGCGTACCATACGCCTACCTATGGAGTTACACATCAAGGAAGTTCAAGAAATTAGCCTTCTTTCCACAAGGATGGGGCGGATACATTTACTTTACGAGCAAGAGTATGAGATGGTATTTAACTTTTTACATGCCTTTTGATTATTACATTGCTTTAACTCAGATTGAAGCTAAAATCGCCATGTCCATGAGAAAAGACAGGAACACAAAGTACTTCGTGGTTAGGGCAGGCGTAGACACAAATTTGTTTACGCCTAAGAGAAAAGACTCCAACGCAAAAGTAATGGTAATTCTAAGATCTGACCGTAATAAGAATCCGAAACTAGCCATTGACGCGTTAAACCTACTTTCGCGTAAGTTGAATTTCACTGCTATTATAGTCCACGATGGAGTATTAAGTAAATTCAAGAATGATATTCACTTCAAATATGAAGAGAATCAACGTGTTCCTCACGAAAAGATGGCCGAGCTTTATAATGAAGCTACTGTGTTCCTCTACACATCTAGAATGGAAAGTTATGGATTGCCTCCTCTTGAGGCTATGGCTTGCGGTACTCCTGTAGTTACTACGGACAATATTGGAGGAAGAGAATACCTAGTTCATGAGGGCAATGCGTTGGTTGATAAGAGCTTTTCACCTAACGTTCTTTCGGAATATATTTACCGAGTAGTTAGGGATGACGAATTAAGGGAGAGATTAGTGAGAAATGGATTAGAAACTGCTAAGCAGCACGACTGGGAAATAATAACCGACAACTGGGTTAAAATGCTAAAGGAAATAGAAGACGAAATAAAGTAATTATCGTCTTTTCTCGCAAGTAATCACTCCTACATAATTGGGATCTACATAATTGGGATCATGTATTTGACGAGGTTTTCCACATGCATATCCTTCTTCCTCTAGCTTCCTTGTTAACCTCTTGTAGGGAACATTAGTTAAGAAAGCGTGGTGTTCGAAAATTATCTTCTCGAAATCTATATCTTCTGAATTCAATATAACGTCAACTTCGCATCCTTCACAGTCCATCTTTAACAGGTAAGGGTCCTTAACCATCCCCCTTATTCTCTTCAAGGAGTATACTGGAACTTCTGCGTCACCCTGCCCACTGACGTGAAACCCACCGCTCTCGTCTAAATCTATTGTTGAAGGTACCTTTATTACTCCGTCGCTAGATCCTACCCCGGCGTTGACGAGCGTTATAACGTTTTCCAATTTGTTTAGTTTAACATTTTCTAAAGCCACTTGATACACTGAGGGTAGAGGCTCGAAAGCTAGAACCTTCTTAGCTCCCTTTATCGCGAAATAAATAGAAGAATCGCCTATGTTTGCCCCAACGTCCACAACTTCACCATTTACATCAACATTGTACTGCTCTTCGACAAAGGTTTCAAACAAAACAAATTCATTACCTTCTAGGAATTTTACGTTATATCTTGGATAGTACCAATAATTATCCTTTTTAATCCAACTTAAGGCGCTAAGTATAATTGAGCCAGGAGTATCAGTTATTAGCCTTACTGAACCATAATATAACTGATCACCTTGAAAATGTAACTTCATTGGATCTAGATCTGAAACCAGCTCTATCAAGTCAACCAGTGCTCCTACGTATTTTGTGTTACATAGTCCAGAACTACCGTCTTTCAGTTTTACGAAAATTCTTTCTTTCCTTCTTCTTCTCTGTAGAATTACGTCGAACCAGTTACTATAGATTTTTTGATAATCTCTGATACGCTTAAGGTTATATATTATTTGATGATATAGTGATTTCATCAATTATACATGGAATGTTCATTTTTAAACTTTTATCCTTAGATTCTTAAGGTCAAGAAATTTATGTAAGGAATTATTTATCAGTTTATTAAATTAATAATATATTTTCTTATTTTAGATATATTCTAAGGATAGCATTAAAAGCACTTTTAGAGAGATATTATAAAGTGAGAAGAGTAATTAGGAAACAACACTACTTTTAGTTTACACAATCTCACTCGAAATTAATGTTGGTGTAACAGAATTCTTTAGATAATGTACATATTTCATTGTGAGGTGACGATACAATGCATTATCTTCAGCAGTTATTTATAATTTCTGATTTTTTGCATTAAAGATGTAGAAGTTGTTTCTCTCCCAGGCCATTTACAATTTATTAATTTTTGTCATCTGTTCCATTCCTTTAAGCTTCAAACGATATTTTGGATTAATAAACTTTATCAATAATTATCATAGCATAAAAAGTAGATTGTACTCCTTGAAAAGACCGACACTTCTATATGAAAATATTTTAGTGTTTTACAATACAACGCGAGGTATAGACCAGGTTAATAGTTCTCGTAATATCTATGATATCAATTTTTGGAATTTTCCTTAGTCATTTCTCTCTATATAAAGTATTTGTATGAAAAATCTTCTAAAATTAACAATATTTAGTGCTATCTCGATTCTATTGTACTACATCTTCAATGTCAACTCCTTAACCTGCTTAACGCTTACTCTCAAGAAACTACTGCGTGTACTTTAGTTATTCATGACCTTAATAACGTAATACCTTTCACGCTCAGCAAAACGTATCCCTATAAGCCTTATGTACTTATAAAAGGATTAATAATATAACGACACTACATTCGAGTGTGGACAAGAATTTCATTCACATAAAATTCAATTTTATTCGACGCTTATTTCGAGAATTATGTGAATAAAATTTTCAACCATTGGCTTCTATGATAAGTCAATGCTTGATGCCTTAAGCTTCTACTAAATGTTCTCTCAAAAAGAACTACACTAAAAATGATTTTCTAGATGAAAATTTAATTTATATCAAAATAACAAAATTCTTGTCCACACTCCTACACTCAAACAGAAGGCAAAGCTCTAAAATAAGAGCTCAATAACTATATATATTTTAACAATTGCCTTCTTCTTATGAAAATAGCTGTTGTCAATCCTATTCCCCTAGACATAGACTTGCTTGGAGGAGGAGGTGTTGTCTTTACTAATATTGTTAGAATATTAAAGGATAGGGGTCATAATATTGATTTGTATACACCCCTATATCCTTACAAGTTCAGGCAAGCCATAAACGACTCCGTAAATAAAATTGTCGTAAATCCATTGTTTAGACCTTTTTCCACTTTGGTAACTCTTTCACCTTTTGTTGAGTTTGGAGTAGCCAGATTATATTTAGTCTCCTCTTATTTCAGATCTTTTGAAGGTTATGATTACTTAATATGTAGTACATATGATGACTTGATTGGGCACTATGATTTCGGATATATACACTACCCTGCCAGAAAGTTTTTTAGTCCAGTTGATGTTACAAAAATTAGGAGCTTTACTGATCTTCTTAACTATATTACTTCTTTTAGCTTTAAGGATGAAACAAAACGATTGGTTGCAAACTCCACGTATACTGCAAAACTTCTTTATGAGAAGGAAAAGAGGTCAGCTGATGTACTTTACCCTCCAGTGAGGCTAATTAACTGTAAGGATGAGGGGAAAGATAATGTAGTAGTTAGCTTAGGAAGGATAGCTAGGGATAAGAAATATGAAGACGTAATTTATGCAGCTGAGGCTCTAAAGGATACGAAATTTATAATAGTAGGAAGAATTCAAAATGAGAAATATTACGAAGAACTGAGGAGGAGAAATCCTTCAAATGTAAGTTTCTTAACTAATGCGAGTGACGAAGAAAAACAACAAGTTTTATGTAAGGCTAAGGTAATCTTACACACAAAGAGAGAGGAACCTTTTGGAATAGCAATAGCAGAAGGAATGAGCGCAGGAGCTATACCACTCGTTTATAAAAATGGAGGAGCGTGGTTTGATATAGTTTCCGAGGGAAGATTCGGATACGGTTATGAAAGGGTAGAAGAATTGCCTGAACTAATTAAACAGGCGTTAAGCGACGATAAGTTGAGAAAAGAGGCTAAAGAGAGGGCTACAATGTTTAGTGATAAGAACTTTAGGGAGAATTTTCTAAAAATAACCGGGTTATGAGAACCTTTTTATGACCGTCCATAGAGCGACTCTAATACTTCTCTTAATTGCCGGCAAGTAGTGGCTAAGGAGAAGTTCTCCCTCACAAATGCTCTCAGCTCTGGATACGTCTTCTCTAACTTTATCTTATCTACGATCTTGCTCATTTCTTCTAGCGGTACTACATACATTCCCTTAATATTTCTAGCTTTCTCTAATCCTTCAATTCCCTTTTCCGTTGTTATCACAGGTTTTCCGTATGCCATGCACTCTAACACTTTTGTCTTTACGCCAGTTCCTACAGTTATTGGGACAATACAAGCGTCCGCTTCGTCGTAATAGGAATCTAAAGAATCCACTTTACCCAAGAGCTTAACGTTTAGTGGGGGATCCTTTATCAACTCCTTTCCGTCTCCTATTATCAGAAATTCCACGTTAGGTAAATCCTTTGCTATCTTAATTAAGTTTTCAACGGCAACTAAGTTATTTACTGCTTTGAGATTACCTACAAATATAAGCCTTCTCATTTTTTCGTTCTTGTTTGAAAGAAACGGTATCTTATTTATATCTAAACCGTGAACAACTGTAAACGTTTTAGCTCTTTCCCACATTTTCTTTACTAGCTCGGAATCCCTGTCTGAGACAGCTGTGGTTACATTAGCTATGATAACTGCCAACTTATCTAAGGTCCCTCCTATTACTCTTCTTATAGCGAAATTTCTAAAGCCTTTCATTTCCCTAGATATCTCTACTATTGAACCATGAAAGTCGTGAATTACCTTTTTACCCATTAATCTCGCCATTATGCCAAAGGGTACAAAGATGGAACCTTCAAAAATTACAACTTCAGACCACCTAACAAGGTTTGAAAATCTCAATGAGTTTATTAATATTGACAGACCAGTAAAGAAATAATTCTTACTAGTCTTGATCGTTATTATATTATTTGTATTCTCCTCGTCTTCTTCCTTAGTGAAACTCTCTTTGTCGTTTATGAACTGTATTACCTTTAAGTTTTCCCCTTCAATGCATTTAATGAAATTGGAAACCCTGATTAGATAACCAACATTAGCCTTTCTGACATCTCCAAAAGTTACTATTAATACTCTCATAATTGAACTATGATAATGCTTTTTAATGAGATTTGTGTGTGTCAATTCATGAATAAACTGAGAGAGAATCTTACTGGCTATTTATCAGGGATTATCGTAAGCATTGTTGAGTATTATATGTTATTTCACAATAGTTTAGGTCCTTCATACTCCCTGTTGCCCTCAAACGTAGCTGAGAAGCTATCTTACAACATTCTTAATGGGGATGCTTATCCTGGATTATATGGAATGTTTAGTTTTCTGCTTAGCTTACTAGGTCACGTTCCATTTCTCTCTATTTTAGCATATTACCTTGGAGCTTACTCTTCCTTTGGATTTCTATTTCTTGGAATATTTTTCTCATCTATATATTTTTTGAGGAAATACTTTAACGCAAAAGGGCCATTGTTGTATATTACTTCAAATGCAGTATCTATTCCCGTTCCAATAACATGGTACGTAGTCAGCGGTGTGATTTATTTCTATCCTGGTTTATTTGCAATCTCTTTAGCACTCTTCGACTATGCCTTAGATGTTGATAAAGTTACACTAAGAGATTCGGTAAAACGTGGAGCACTAGTAGCATTAGCCGTAACACTTGATTTCACTGATCCTAGGGGAATCCTTTTCTCCTTATTGACATTTTTTGCGTATTCTCTTTACTTTCTCACGCTAAAGAGAAGTATAAGATACGTAGTTAACTGGTTCAAGATGTTCCTATTTGGTTTTATCTTCTTTTTGTTACTTAACGTGAATACTATACTTTACACACGATTTATAGCCCCCTTTGTTTCGCTGGTGGGAGCAGCAACAGTATATAATCAGTTAGGCATAGCATTACAAACTGTTAATCCTTTCTACACATTAGTAGGTGTAATGTATTGGTTACGGTCGTCTTTTTATGTTACTCAGTTTCACGTTAATATTCTTTTAGGAGCTATCCTTACGGCAATTTCGTTCTCAGCTTTACTTATAAAGAGAAAACCCATCGTGATCTTTCTCTCTATTTTTCTCTTGGCTGTAGCATCTTATAATTATGTTGGCTCGAGCACACTTGGTTATTGGCTAGCACAAACTTCCCGCATAGAGTATTTAGTCTATATTTATCCCACTTACTTACCGTCTTATCTTTTTGTTACCCCATTTTACCTCCTTATAAGTTTCAGCATCTATAGTTCAATGTCTAAATTAGTTTCTATTAGGTTAATTAATTGGAGATATATAAGATACTTAAAGACTATTCCAGTAGTTGCGTTATTTCTTATAGTTGCTCTCATGTTTTATATGCCGATAGCAAATGGTTTTGTATCTACCCATTACTCGTCACCGCCATCGGCAGTGGTGAATAGCTTACATGAGATCGCTAATAACGATACTGGGATCGTACTAACGTTAGGTAGTGCGTCTTTGGCTAGCTATTATCAAGTACTACCTTCTGTCATTAGTCCCTCGGCATACGGTTATATGAATTTCATGTGGTACTCCATAACCAATTCACTAAATCCAGCCAAAGCCTTAGCATATCTGGGAGTAGAATACGTAGTTTTCCTTAACGACACCTCGTCTAAGTGCTTTTCTACCATTAGCTCTAATCCATTCTTTAAGCTTATTTATAATCAAAGTATAGTTAAAGTATTTTACAACACCTTATACTCACCGTATTGGAGTAGTAAGGGAGTTTACGTAGCATTTAATTTTCCGTTGGTGATTGATAACTTGTCCTCGCTTAACTCGAGTTATGTGATAATTCCCTTCTATTATGTGAATAACTTACAGAGTATTCTACCATACGTTAAGGGCTTTATAGGATATAATCTGTCACCTAATGATCTAATTCCTATGTTGGTAAATAACTCAGCTCACGTTATCTCAGCCTCCAACATTTACGTTAATCAGTACTATTCTGGCGGATGGACTCATCAATCTCCCTTCTGGACTCCCGATGTTCTAGACGCAATAGTAAGTGGAAATCCCTCAATTCCCCTAAAGTTACACGTACCTAATGGCAATTATTACGTTTATGGATTACTAACCTTGACCTCATTAAACGGCCTTTATCACTCTGGTAGTATAAAGCTAGTATCTGGGAATTACTCTATTTTATATAAAATGTCAAACTTAGTGTATAACGTTAGTTGGAGTTACTTAGGGCAGTTAGACATAGTAAATAATAGTCTCACTTTATACGACGATGGCTTAAACGTAGTCAAGATAGTCCTTGTTCCTGCATCGGAGTACGAGGGGCTCTATCAAGAAGCGCATTCATTACTTTCAAACAGGTCTATAGTGTCTTTTACTACTCAAGAATCTGTGATACAGGAAGGTAACTTCTCCACTAAAGGTTACAGCACTACAGTATTTGCTAATCCCTGGTATACATTTTTTACCTTTAACCACGAGGTCTTAGTTAAAGATCCCGTAATGTCATTTGCCTATTACTTTGAAGTAGCTAACGTGTATATTACTTCCTCATATCCCTCAGTGAGCTTAATATATGTGAGCGATTTTCCGTACCTTGCCCTAAACTTGTTGGTAGATGTTGCAGTCTTGTTTTACGTAACTTCTAGCAAGAGAATATGGGAGGTCATTGGAGGTTCTATCTTAAAGTCCCCAGAAAAAACTCAAGAAAGGTATAATCCTAGAAAGTAAGGAATTCCCTTTATCAAGGTTAAAGGTAAAAGCCCAATTTTTTCCATTAAGTTCCCTTTCCTAACTCCTCTATTCTTTAAAAAGAAGTCATATTTTGTTTGTTTTAAAAACCTAGCAGTTTTCCCGTACTTATACCACTTCTTCATGAAGCGAATTAACGAGTCTTCTTCCAAATGATAGATTGCTTTCTCTACATACCCTATATCATGTATGCTACTGTTAGAAAGTCTAAATGCCTCATAATATACTATCGCATCCTCATACATGGTTAGCTTATCCGCTAGACTGTCAATTTTTTTATAAACTTGCAATAACAGAGCTTTTTCGTAAAACCTTGGTTTTATTGCTCCAGTAATTGGATCCAAGTTCTCTTTCCAGTGTCTATGAACGATCTCTTTATCTAGTTTATTAAGTTTAGCTATTACTCCATGCCCAACACTGACCTCCTCAAGCACCGTAATCCTCTTCTCAGTCTTTAACGCTCTCTCTAAAGTGCCTTTAGCTAAAAATTGATCTGAATCCATATTCAGTATAAAATCTCCAGTGGCGTTAATTGCTCCTATTATCCTAGCGCTTAGCCTATTGCTCTTCTGCCTTATTACTATCCCATATTTCTCTGCAATTTCCGCTGTTCCATCAGTTGACATGCTATCAACTACTATAATCTCAGCAGGAATGCTCTGCTCCTTTATTGACTTTAGAGCATTTTCAATAGTTCCAGCGGAGTTAAGAGTTGGTATGATAACACTTACCTTCATTTGACTAATTACTTTTAAGCTAAGTTTTAAAATGTTTATATCTATAAGGCGTTGTGGACAGGAAACTAACAATAGTGCTAAGGGTGCTGTGGAACGGTGGAGTAGCTAGGATGGCTGTTGAAGAGGCAAGAAGGCTCGGCAAACTACTCGTTTTAAGGGAGAGCTTTCACGATTACTACCTTAAAGACGTTGACGTTGAAGTAGTTAGAAGAGGGCACGGTAAATTAACACCGTTATTCTGGGCTGTAGCGTCAATTTATGCAAAGGATAGGGGAAAGGAAGCTACCGTTGACCTAGATTTATTGCTAACTAAGTGGAGGGAAATTGAACCACCAGCCCTCTATCACGATCAATTCGCCGGAATCATGGGATACCTGAACAAGGTATTTAGGGGGCAAGACTATGCTCTTTACATTCATGAAACAAATTTAAGGTCAAATGGTGTGAAGTTCCTTTTTCCCAGAATGTTAGACAAGGAAGTAATATCTAAAGCTAAGGTGGTCTTTACTAATAGTAAGTATAATCAGCAAGTGTTGAAGGAACACGGCTTTTCTTCTGTTGTAGTTTACCCTGGATGTTATCCTGTTGAACAACTAGGGAATGAGAGGGAACCGATTATTCTAGCAGTCTCTATGTGGGATAAGGGAAGAAAGCCTTGGTGGTATGGGGAAGTTGCAAAAAGGTTAAGGGGAGGGAAACTAGTCATGGCTGGTTCTTGGGCAGTGCCAGAGGAGATGGAGAAGTTTAAAAGGGATTATCCTGATGCTATCGTAACGGGTAGGTTGAAAGAAGAGGAGTTAAGAGAACTCTATGCTAAGGCTTCAATAATCTTACGTTTCGGATTTAATGAACTAGGACCAGGGATGGGAGTAATAGAAGGGATATGCAATGGTTTAATCCCTGTGGTAAACAATGGTATAGGGTCGAAAGAGCTCATAACCAACGACGTAAATGGTTACGTTGTGAGGGATTACGAGGAAGCTGCTGAGAAGATAAACTATTTGTTTGAGAATCAAGAGAGGCTAACCAAAATGAGAGAAGAGTTGATAAGCTTATCGAAGGAGCTCTCCTGGGACAATCACGCTAAGAAGATAAGGGAGGAGTTGGAGAGAGTCGGCATGCTATAAAGAGTGGTGCCTATCACAGCTTATTTCTTCAGTAAAAATTTTAAATGGATATGTGCGTATTTATTACCTAAATAAATATGGAATTACTTAAGTATGATAATATAAAGTTGGTAGTAAACAAGGAGGAAGCGTTTATCTATTACGCTACATTTATTGCTGGCGAATATTCGTTTTTAAAGATAGGAAGAGATGACGTAGTTTTAGACGCTGGTGCCTCAATAGGGGATTTCACTGTTATAGCCTCAAGGATGGCTAAAAGAGTTATAGCGATAGAGCCTAATCCCAACTATCTGAAACTCTTAGAAGAAAACTTAAAGCTAAACAACGTAAATAACGTTGAAATCTTACCGTTTGCAATTGGTAGTACTGAAGGGAAGACGAAATTTAAATTAGACGGTGTAACTTCTTCTCTAGCTGAAGAAGGCGTAGAGGTTGAGGTTAAACCTTTAGACTCCCTTGTATCTTACGCTGATGTGATAAAGATGGATATAGAAGGTGCTGAGAAATACGCGGTAAAGAGCTCTGTTGTTAGAAACGCTAGGGAGATAGTCATGGAGCTCCACGGGAATGATAACGTTGAGTTTATCCCTCGATACTTAAGGGAACTGGGCTTCAAGGTAAAGGAAATCACCTTCAGAGACCTCTTAAAGAACGCATTAAGGAACTCTATTCTCCATCTACCTAGCCTTATAGACGCTGAGCTCAAAACTAACTTTTACGCTACTAGAGCTTTTCTAAGGAAGAGGGGGGCATCTACTCCTTCGGTGTCCCAGAATGAATATAAGCTAATTTATGCATTTAAGTTACATGAGTAAGAGTTCTCCTGTATAGGTTTGGATATAGACTGAACTGCTATAAAATGCTAAAGTACAAACTATGCTTTTTACTTTTAATTACATGTTCGTATTTAACTAAATTTTATTATTATTACATTTATGCTCATTTAAAGTTTATATACTATACCCTAATAAATAGATTCATGAAGTTTAATACACTTAAAAAAGGTATGATGATATTTAAGGTGGGTCTTATGATATTTAAGATGGGTCTTGGTTCCAATGATCTTATCACCTATTATACCTTAATGTTGAAATATTCTCTATATCGACCAAGATCCTTAAACAAGCTCCTTGGGGATCTGTGCCGTAAGAACGTTTATGCGAAGACCTATGGAGTCAAGTTGTACCTAGAACCTTGCGAAGATCCTCCTATTTACAGCATATTTATTTCTATTATGAGCCTATTACATTTAGGTTTTTTCTCGTTTTGCAAGAGAAGGCGGTGTAGTAGTAGACTGTGGCGCTAATGTAGGTATTTACTCATTAATATCAGCTAAATACGCTAATAAGGTAATAGCAGTAGAACCAAATCCCTTAGCTTATCAAGCTTTGCAAAAGAACGTGAAACTGAATGGCTTCTCTAACGTTAGAAGTGTTAACATGGCAGCATGGAGCTCTTCAGGGAAGGCTAGACTATACCTTAGCAGTTCTCATGTAGTTTCTACCCTTAAATACGATATGATGAATGAGTACATTTATGATAATTCCATTGAGGTAGAGACCATTACCCTAGACCAGTTATTAAGTCAAGAGCTTGAAATTAACTTGCTGAAGATTGACGTAGAGGGAGCTGAAGTTGAAGCTCTGAAAGGAAGCAATGAGGTCTTAAATAAAACCAAGAGGATCATAGTGGAGGTAAGGAAAGGGCAGACTGACAAGGAAGTTCTTGACATATTAGGCAAGCATAATTTCAAAGTGATAGCTATAGATGATTTTGGACACTTTATGAATTTAATTGCTGAGAAGGATAGAGGTTCATAAATCCCTTATTGCGCTAACCTCAGTGAGAGTTTAAGCTCTCTTTCTGCCTTACGGCTAATAGAAGTGAAAGGACTAACTCTATGCTTTAATGGTTTATAATATTTCCTAATAAATAGAGTGAACGAGAAAACGGCACAATAGAAACAGTTATTGATTTTGGTTTATCTTTTGTAAATTATCCATCCTTGCATGTACATTGCGTCAAATCCACCTAGTGCAAAACTTCTTATTGCGTCTTGGGGTGTTTCAACCAAAGGTTCTCCAGCTAAGTTAAAGGAAGTGTTCATTACTAACCCTTCTCCCTTTAAGTCCTTGAAGGCCTTAATTAGCTCGTACCACGTTTTATTTTGATCCTTAGTAACCATTTGAGGCCTTGCGGTCATGTCTACGTGACAAGTTACTGGAACTCTCTTGCACATTTCGTCATTCTTGTATCTAAGCATGAGAATCATGAATTCGTGAGTTACAGCATCGTGGAAGTAGACGTCCTTGTCCTCATCAAGTAATGAGGGAGCCAATGGCCTCCACCACTCTCTGCCTTTTATATCATTAACTAGTCTCCAGTAGTCCTCTCTAGTTGGGTCAGCTACGATAGATCTATTACCTAAAGCCCTAGGTCCTAGTTCTGCCCTTCCTTGATACCAAGTTATAACTTGATTTTTAGCCACGAGATCTGCAACTGCATTGACGTCCTCACCGATGTACTCAGCCCTAAACTTACTCCTCGCTACCACTCTCTTAATGGTCTCATCATCGTATTCTGGTCCAAGATATACGTTATTTAACCTCTCGTTCTTCATTTTACCTCCTAATACATGTTCATACACATAAGCAGCAGCTCCAATTGAACCACCAGCATCATTAGCAGCTGGGAAGATGAACATATCGTTAAAGAAGTGAGCATAATGTAACTCCATGTTGGCTTTTGCGTTTAGCGCAACTCCACCGTGCGTGGACAACAATTTCACTCACCTCCATAAAATTCAATTTTATTCAAATTAATACTTATAGATTTCGAGTAAATTGTGTTGTAAATTATGAAGGATATTTTCAACCATCTCGTCATTGTGTTCCTTGTTGAGTTCCATGAGAAATGCTCGCTAGTTTTAAACTTCTGAAAACTAGTTCTACCAAGTTTCTCTTGCCAAACGTTTCAACCTCGTGCCTTGTATTGAACCAGTTGAACGCCTTGTATACTGATGCTTTGTCGTGTACAAAGATCACCTTATCCCTCCAATTCTCTAGTTTAATACCATTTAATATAACGTAAACATGAAAACCACTCCTAAGACTAGTTAACATGAAGAATAAGACAAGCCCAGACTCATAACAACCCACAAGTAATAATAACCATTAACCCTCAAAACCTTAGTCTCATCAACAAGAACCCATCCCTAACATTAACCTTAAGCTCATAATCAACATTAGCCAACTTGTGAAGATAGTAAAGCAAGGTAGTATGAGGTAATAAAGTCCTCCAACTAGACAAGTAAGAGGTTAAGGCTAATGCAACCTCCTCCAAGGAGTGAAACCTTGGCTTAACATTAACCTTAAAAGGGAAGAGATAACTTGGGTGAGGACGAGGAAATCAAACCTATTTATATTCTCGCCCTCATAAAATAAACTCGCCCTCACCCTAAAAATACTTTTCCACAATAAAGAAAATTCAATTTAAATCAAAACAACTAAATTGTTGTCCACACACTCTAAGAGGTATGCAAAAGTATTTGTTAAGTTTTGGGATAAGACTAGTTAACGTTGAAGTCGTTAGCAATGGTTGGTAAGGATGGAATTAACATTGCCTCTGTATGCATTACTGCAATAGCTATTGGGGCTAAGATAAACAATGCTCTATAAGCGTAATTTAGGTCATGCTCTCCATCAGGCATTGAGATATATCTATTTCAAGTTTATTTAAAGTTAACTAAATGTGGGCTATAATTTCACTCAATTCTAGCTTATACTTATAGACTTCGAGTAAATGAAGAAGCTTCAATTATCTCGTTTAGGTTCCGTGTTCGTTTTAAGCTTCTAAACATAGTGTCCTCATTACATCTTTTCTTAGAGTAAACCATAGAAATACTTTTCCATGTGAAGAAAGAGTGTAGATAGAGTGCCGTTACATGGGTATAAAAATTGTCTTAACTAGTTCATAGACGAATTTTCTAAAAAAGTCCTCTTCATGATAGATTGTAACTTACTATATACCTTCCATAACGGCACTATAAGTGCAGACAACAATTTAGTTGTTTTGATAAGAATTATCATTAAATTATTTTTAATAGGTAGCTCCTCATCGAGAGAATGTTAGTGTTCAGAAGCTTTAGAAAGCATGAAACACAATGACAAGATGAAATATTCCTCTTAAACACAATTTACTCGATATCTTTTAGCATAAATTAAATTTTAAAGAAAAGGGATGAAATTAGTGTCTGTACACTAAAGAAAATACAATTTATACAAAAGTACTATCAATACACATTAATGATATGTAGTTGACCATAATGGAGCTTATGAGGCGTGTTCCTAGCCTTATAGCGAGAACGATCAACTACAGTACTATTACTCTCCCAGAGTTTAGCCTTATAAGAAATAATACGAAATTACATAGTATAGATTAAAGTTAAAAAATGTTACATTTTAGGAAAAACTTAAGTGAAGGCTGACTCATTTGGATATGCCATTGCAAATACAGTTACATTGTACGCTTCTATCTGCAATACAATAGTATAATTCCACACATATTCAGGTAGGGTAAAGTTATAGATTAAGGGTTCAGGTAAACCTACCATCTGTTTATTAACAGCGTGAACTTCGCTAGTTATATTATACCATACGCCATCTTTAGTGTAAAACACAGCTGAAAGCGTAAAATTACCATTCCCTCTTAAGACTTCAATGCAAGAGTTATAAGGAGTAGACTTGAAAAATATTAGCACTGAACCACCGTTTATCTGGTTATCGACAATACTTACGTAATCTAAGTTCTTTTCAGACGGGACAGAGTAATTACTTAGGATATACAAAAGTGGTAAAACTAATACTAAGATGATTATTATGACTATGATAAAAGCTGGGAATTCTGACTGGCCCCTCATGATAAATGCACCCAGTATTGTGTTATACCATACTGGACAGAGATAGTCATGGGTTGATTAATAATTACGTACGAAGGTATATTGGGGAATGTATAGTGTAAAGTAGTACCATTACTATACTCAAACGTAACATATTTTGCTCCATATGTATAAGAACCATTGAAAATACCTACAGGATTAAATGAATAATTACCTCCTATTATCCAATATGCTTGATCATAATTATATACTGTGCCGTTAAGTGACAAGCAGACATAATATTGTGTAGTGGCATTTATATACACTTTATAGAAGTTAAAATTGTTTAAATAATTTAAGTAAATAATCGGTGTGACGCTTGGGTTTGGAGGTATAAACACTATTACAGAGTATTGGTTATAAACTTTGTTATACTCTATGTTGCCAAAAACGTAGTGCTTTATTATACCGTTAGTTTTCAAACTAGTGTCATTAGCCTGGTACGTATAAATTGTTAGATTAGCGAAGCCAGCTGGAACTCCAATAGTGGTTGAACCTCGCACAGTTATTCCAAAACCGTCAAATGTCACGAGTACGCAAAGATTAGGATCATTAACTACGAACTTCACATTTACATAAGCCTTTAATACTGTATAGTTAGCTACTAGGACTAATGGGCTCCCCTCGAGGGATACTTGAATGCCAATAGTGTTGGTAGAGTTTACAGAGGCCTTACCTAAAACAGCCCAATTATGAAATACTCCCGTAATTACTTGACCCATAGAGTTTTCGTAATATACGTACTGTGGAACGGTAGCTACAAAAGACCCAGTTTGGTTTGGGAAGGCAGCAGGTGTCGTGAAGTTTTCATACTTTCCGTATATGTTAGTAGTAACATTTGTAGAGACTGACAGTGGCCCGTTATTGGTATAAATCTGAGTTATGATCTCTAATCCCCCCCTTTACCTCACAGGAGAAAATGGTCCTATGGACGATCCTGGGGATAAGAAGAATATGTTACCTAGAGAAGTTACTATTATTATTGGATCTCCTTCAACGTTACTAGGTAAGGTTAATGTCTGACCCTTGCTTATTACTATAGGATACGTTAATGTTGTAATATTACTCCACACTCCAGTATTTGGATTTAGATACAGGATGCCTACTATTGTGAGGTTTGATGGAGGTACGAATGTACCGTTAGAGTATTCAAAACAAATCGTAGTACCGCTATAATAGATTGAGGGATGACCAGTAACAACTTGGTTTAATTGTAAGTTCTTTAGATAAACGTAGTTATTGTATATTGAAGAGCTTACCACATTTTGCTGATTTACTGCATATAAGTAGAACAGCACCGGGACGAATATTAGCAGTACTACTACGATTAATATAATCACTGCTATTAGATTTGACAAAGCTCTATTACGGATCATGAATAGGGTTCACCCCCGTATTCCCATTCTTCATAATTAATCAATAACAATGGCATGTTAACATATATGGTTCCATAATTGTTAAGAGATGGCTTAGGATAATAATAACTTGGGTGGCTTGATATACTATAAACGGCAAGGCTAATTGGACATGACATTAGACCATTATAGATCTGGTCATTTATATTAAAAGTACCTGATAATTGAGCGGGATAATCTATTGTTATTTCAAGCCCTGTGCCTTGTTTAAAATATATCATTTCTGGTACGTAGTTCTTTATTGGACCTAGATCGATTGATTCTCCATTATAACTCACTTGGAGAAGCTGACGTGCTATGTCACCTAATACGGGTGTAGTGTTAGAGAATAATTCCAGCCCAGATGGTAAACAGAAGTCATTCTTTACAATAACTAAATAGTACGACGTGAATGGTTTAAAGTTACCATATATTACTCCACTACTATTAACGAATACTTCGAACTGACCTACTACGGAAATCTTTTGCGTATTTGTACTTAGCGATTGAAATGTATAACATGTTACATTACCAGCGTAGAGTCCATACTTAAAACCATTTGAAGGCGTGAAGTAACCCCCAGTGTAGTTAAACGATATGTTTATTGCTAAGGGGAATTCCACGATATGGTAACCATATGTTAAGGAAAGCGTTATACCATTTCTGGGTACCTCGTATACTTTATTATCTACTATAACGGCTATAGTATTATTTAAGGAGGACAAGGTTATACCGTTGTATTTTAGCGTTTCCCCTAAGGGTAAGTTAGCTGGCCTTATTGTAACGCTAAACTTCTCCAAGGATGCTTTATATATTATTGTTAATACTAATGGTCCCGTAACTGTAAATGATGTACTTAAAGAACTTGCAGAAGAGGTAAAAGAACCTTGGCCTACCAATGTCCAGTTCTGGAAGTTTGCAGTTAACCCGTACTGTGGAAGAAATATTGTAGAACCATTCTTGTCCGCTATCTGGTAGGTTCCAGGGTTTAGATAAAGTATTTGTGGAGTATTACCTATAATACCACTTCCTAACACTGTTTGTATAGAGACTGGTAATATTTTGCTCCCATTTATGACGAAAGCAGTTATATATCGGCACTTTACCTGCAGGTCCAGATATGGCAATAGTTGTTTGGTGTTGGTGTTGTTGTTGCGGTTGTTGTTGTGTTGGTGTTGGCGTTGGGGTCCAGGTATGGCAATAGTTGTTACAGAAGTATTTGGGTTTAGGAAGAAGAAGTTTGATTGTGAGGTAACTATTAATATAGGGTTATTAAACGATTGAGGAGGTAGTGGATAAGTAGTGTTTGTCGCTACTATCAAGTTACTATCAAGAATTGGCATCCAGGTTTGACCATTAAAGTAGTATATTTGAGTAATGTTTAAAGGTGCAGGTAGGTTTGTGTAAATGAATTCTATGGTAGGTGTAGTTGTAGAATTGTAATAAATATTTGGATTCCCCCTATACACCTCTTCTTGCTGCTCTTTTTGCAATTGAGTATATACGCTCGCTTGTATGTTACCTTGGCTTAAATATACTGGAGTGGAGTTAAATAAGACAAACGCTGGTATTAGAACGGCTATCAGCAAGAAGGTTAAAATTATTAGGAATATTACCGTAGATAAGGCCTTTCTCATGTTAGGGGTACCCCCGTAAAGCTAAAACTAATCCTAAACCAATATCCAGCTGTGTTGTATATTACCCAGATTATTATAATATCATTACTATTAACATTCTGTACGTTAACAGTAACTGGAGTATTAAAAGGTATTGTGTATACTGTAATTGAGGGATTAGGATTATAGAGCACTTTCCCGTTTATATCGTAAATTGGTGTGGTAATCTGTAGAGGATTTGCCTTTTGACCATTAGGTAAGTATACTGTGAAAGGTTGTGTTGAAGAAGGAGTTAGAACCCCGACTGAGGACTCTAAATAAGAGGGTTCAACGAAAACTAATAACGTAACAAATCCTTTTTGTGATGGATTATATACTTCTACTACTGTACTTCCAGTTCCTCCTTTTGATATCAGCAATGGGCCTACTGATAAAGTCGTAGAGGTAGATAAGGAGCTTGCCTGTTGTTGTCCTAAACTGAAGTTCTCAGCAGGTATTAAAGACGATGTAACATACCCGAATATTACTAGTCCTATAATTACAGTTGCAACTATAAGTATAAATTCTTCAACAGCACTTGACGGCATGTCATGTATAACAATAGTTAAACATATATATAAAATCTATCAGAAATAGCATATATATGCAAGGGTCTTTAGTTAATCTTCTACTAGTGGTAGTAACAATCTTGATAGCCTTATCCGTATTTTCTTTGTTCGCCTTTTTCACTTCAATATATACAGGCGAGTTATTATCTCAAGAATACGTAATAGGCTTATCTAAATCAGTACAAGTTATCACTTCATTTCCCGCATTTACTTCATTTCCCGCATTTAAGAGTGGACATCCGGTAACCCTCACGTATAATGTGAGCTACTTACTGTGGATTAAAGCCCCGGTTAAGACAATTACTGTTATACCTTTTAGTTCGCCAGCTCAAAGTAACCCCTTTTACTTAATGCCTGTTAACCCTCAGAACGCTTATTTGTATTCGTCAACACTTAAAGGCTATGAAAAAGTTAATGACTCTACGTTCAGTTTTAACGTTTACTTACCACAAGGGGGTAGGCTTTTAGGAGAGGTAAATAATGTCCATGCGTATAACGTTTCATCTAACTATACCTATATCCTATCAGCTTGCATAGAACCTGGTCAACTAATTTACTTATGGGTATTATATTACTATCAAGGTAAATGGTATAGGCTGGATTATACTTACTTCAATCCTTTCAATAACGGTTTACCTGTTTACTTTCTAAGTAGTAGTGGAAAGTACGATAGTAACTCAGCAAATTTAGAAGGGGCGTCTGAGCCACACATCACGATGTCTAATACTGGCTACATGATGGGACTATGGTTTGAGCCTATTGCCTTAGCAACGAAGCCAAATATGTTGCTCAATGCTACGTTTATTCCGGTGGGGAGTGCCAACGGGAATAAACAATTTTCAATAGTACTGTATCAAGTAGGAAATTTGATAAACGCTACAGTGTATAGTAATAATCAATACTATTCTTCTAAGATATTAAGCCAAGTTCAGCTTAACCAATGGTATTATATAAACTTCACATTTGGTTCTCAGTTAAAAAGTCAAGGTAGCGTGGTTTTTAACATGTATAGCTCAAATGGTATTTCAATAACCAACCCGAGTTCGCTAAGTCTCCCTCCTGGAACTAGAAACGGTTATGTTTTAATAGTCTCATTTGGGTCAAAGAGTTTGACAACAGATGCTATATCTCAAGCCTTCTTTGCTACCTTGAAGAATACCCTTGGAATTAACAATTTGTACAATGCGTCTAATATAATGTTAAATAATGGTTACATAACTCCCGATTACAACTACTATCATAGTTTGATGGAACAATCAGAGAACAAACTATACGCTTTAGGCTACTGGTATTTCGTTTCCTTGACTAATACTCCACCTTCCCAAGTTCCCGGGACATTATGGTATTATACTAGCAATAAACTATTATCAAACACCACAATACCTGAAACCGGTTACAATACATATGTAGCATAAACTATAGCATTCATCATATCATAAGTTACATTATTTATTTATAACCTTTAACGTTTAAAGAGATTTATGGATAAGAAAAAAATTTAAGTATTTTACAATTTCTTTCTTAGCTTTTGGTACTTGGAGGATAGGAGGGGGTTATTGGTATAGTGATCATAGTAGGGATAAGGAATGGATAAACGCTATAAGAAAAGCAATAGAATTAGGGATTACTACTATAGATACTGCTGAGATGTATGGGAATGGTCATGCTGAGGAATTGGTGGGAGAGGCAATAAAGGGTTTAAAGAGGGATGAATTGTTCATAGTATCAAAAGTTTGGCCAAGCCATGCTGATTACGATGATGTAATTAAGTCAGCTAATAAGAGTGCAAAAAGATTAGGTACCTATATCGACTTATATTTACTTCATTCACCTTCTCGCGTACCCATATGTAAAACGATTAAGGCGTTTGAGAAATTGGTAGATGATGGTATAATAAGGTTCTTCGGTTTAAGTAATTTTGACGTTGGTCTTATCGCAAGTTGGCGCTATAGTGAACAAACTCTACGAGCACGGCATAAAGACGTACCTAGTGATTGAGTATAATACTTCGCGTTTTTGCGCTTACCATAACGCAAATGTAACGAGAAGGCCTAGGGGAGTCGTAAACTGTCCTTTTGGCCATAAGCTTCACAGCGACGTCAACGGAGCGTTAAACATTGTGAAACTAGGAGTTAAGAAGATTGTTAACGCGTTGAAGAAGCCTTTTTCTTTTCTCTTCACATCACGGAGTAACTCCCATAAAGGGGAGTAACGCCTTAGACCTATGCAGAACCCTCGCATGGCGGGGAGGGGTCAGTCTTAAATATTATCCGAAGGTATTGTGTAACGCTAAGATGCTAAATTTATAATATGAGGAAAGATTCACAAGTGTGGACAAGAATTTCATTCACATAAAATTCAATTTTATTCGACGCTTATTTCGAGAATTATGTGAATAAAATTTTCAACCATTGGCTTCCATGATAAGTCAATGCTTGATGCCTTAAGCTTCTACTAAATGTTCTCTTAAAAGAACTACACTAAAAAGATTTTTATGTCGAGTAAAATTCAATTTAAATCAAAATAACAAAATTCTTGTCCACACTCTTTCTATGCGTATTAAATTCTTTCCTTTCACAGAACTAGGAAAACCTCGCAGGGTCAAACGGTCTTTCGCTTGTTCAAAGTTTTCCCTTAGCGATTTCGTTAAAACTCTATTTCTCTAATGACAGGGTCTGTTATCACGTATTCTCCCTCCATTTTCTCTACAAAGTTATAATTTACTAAAGCCTCTAGTACTGAACTTAGTTCCTTATCATCAATATCTCTCCTCAACTTAACAGACGTGGCAAACTTAATGTCTTTCCACCTCTTAGCTATTTTGATAGATGATAGAGTAGCCAAGTATAACTCCCTATTCCTTCCCTCTAGAAAGTGGTTTAGCTCCTCTAACATTATCTTCTTACCCTCTTCCACAGTACTCTTTAATGATTCTTCAAAGCCTAACTTCCTTATCGCGTAATTGTTACCGAAGAGTGTCAACCAACCCACTACTCCATCTAGTCGGTTAACTACTTCCTCAGCCTTACTTTCCTCAAAGTCAACGTTTGCCTCTGTCATTCCAGCCTTTAGAAACTCAACAGACGACTTTCTGTCAAACGCCTTTAGCTTTATTTCAACTGGTGGTCTACCTAATAAGGGGGAACCTTCCTTTGGATTTAATAAAGCCTTAACTAAACCAACGTAAGACCCAGAAAAGATAAACCGGACCTTTGGATTACTCATGAACACATTTCCTAATACATCTAATAATGGCTTAGTGACTGCGGAAAGCTCTTGTACCTCATCTAGTCCTATGGCAAAGTCCTGGTTTACGGAAAGAAGTAGCTCTAACAAGCCTTTTTTAACATTTAATTTACCTTTCCTCACTTCTATACCTAAGGGACCTATAGTAAAGTTTACGCTTACCAGGTTGAATGGTTTATTCCTATTTATCTCCAATACTAATAGTGATAGTAGGCTCCTTAGTGTTTTTACACCTCTTAAGTTTAAATAAATCCCATTAATTCCATTCTTTTTCAGTTCATTGATTGCAACTTTCATAATGCTAGTCTTTCCTATTCCCCTTTGCCCACTAATCATTACCCAATTTTTTGAAATGATCTGTTAGATGATGTAATTTATCTCATTCTCTCTTCCAAATAGCTCTTTTAGTTCAGTTTTAGGATGTAAATCGAATAGCAACTGTACCCCCACCAGTAACTGGTGACCCACCAGTCAATTGTTATTCTAAAATAATAAGTTTTAATGGACTATTCACCTCTGCCCATGACCAAGTATTAACGTCAGTAACATTCCTATACAACTAGTCCCTACAGTCTTATGAGACGAGAAAATGTATTAACAAAGAAAGTCTTCTCATTCGATTAATGCTCATGTTAAACTCTTTCTTGACATAATAAGTTAAAAAACATATGTGTTTTTCTTAATGAAATGCTAGTGGTTTATGAGTTTCCTCAACTTTTTGAGGACACGGTGAAGGAGAGATTAATTAGGTTTATAGCGATTACAACGTCTGGAAGAGTGCGTCATCTTCACGACACAGGTAGACTAGGGGAATTCATTTATCCTGGAAATAAAATTCTCTTAAGAAATATTTCAGGAAAAAAAGAAGACCAGTTGTCAAGTTACTGCTGCGTGGAATAATACTTGGGTGATTGTCGATTCAAGCATACATAATATAATTGCTCAGAAAATATTGGGAGAAGCTAATAGGGAAGTTAAAGTAGAAAATAGTAGGTTAGATTTTCGAAAAGGTAATACCTTTATTGAGGTTAATTGTTTACCCAGAACTGATCTGGGGAATAAGTTTTGGAACTTACCTAATAGCTTCTAAACACTCTTCCTATTAGCTTCTCTGCTGGGCAATATTTTTCCTCATTTCTTACTATCCGCGACGCCTCTTCTAGTGATTTAAATAATTATATAACTCAGAATCACTTATTTCCCTACCTTCTGCGTACTCTATAGCCCTTTTTATCTCACTCCACCTACTACATTCACTTGCAACTCTCCTCATTATTGTGTTATATATCTTTTCTTAGCTATCATTCTACTTTTCAAGAAGTTCTCAAATTCCTTTCTAATTAATTTTTCTGCAGTATGTAAAGTCAATTCTAAAGCCTTATCGTAGTCCCTGCTCTGATAATAATATCCGAAGTAAGTTTGCCAACCTGGTACTCCTCCCAATTCTTCATAAATTTTATCATATTCATTAAAACTGATTCCAACTTCTTTAAATCCTCTCTCTAAAAATTCCTTGCTTTTCTCTCTATCAAAGGGATTTAATTCTACTCTATTCATTGCCCTCCCATGCAAAGGAGAGTCTGGGTCGTCTATTTTTAAGTATCTATATAATAAGCCCATCTTTGAGCTTGTTAATATAATCTTGACTTTCCTCAAATTATCGAAAGAGTATGAGAAAGAGAATAGTAAATTTGTTCCCCTTAAGTTAATTAGTTCTTGAGCCTCGTCTAAAGCTACAATAACTTTATCATCAGCCCACTCGTCAAGTAATTCTAGTAATGAGGAAAATTTGACCCTATTACCTCTCCCCCAATGTAACTTTACTTCATTACCTAATATGCTAACACCCTCTATTCGTTTGAGGAAGTCTATTAGTGAGGGAAATTTTTTAGTTAAACTATTTATTTCTTTTTGAAGGTCAAGTATGAAATCCTTGAATGATATATAATTCATCTCTTCATATTTTCTCATATCTATATAGATATATGGAAACTGTGTTTCATTTATAGCGATTTTTATTACCGAAGACTTTCCAGTCCTTCAAGATGCCGGAAAAGAAGGGTTGGATAGCCTATCATTACCGAAGACTTTCCAGTCCTTCTGAGACCTAAGACTAGAGAGATCGGTGACGATAGAGGCTTGACCTTTTCTATCTCCATATCTCTATCAAAGAAATCTTTTCTGGAATTTTTAGGTGAAGGGTCGAAGATCAATTCTACCCCTAGAAGTTAAATAGTTTTTCCGACTTGAAAACATGCGGCTGAAAAATTATAGAAATATTAACAAAAATACTTATATATAATTATATTCTCAATTCTTTACTAACATTAAGCATATAATTTGATAGATTATAACAACTGACTTCCTCCCCGCCAAGGAGGTTCCCCTCATCTATTCGTGCCTACATATGAGGGGCAGTCGAGAGGGTCAGAGAACCCCTCCCATACATTATAGCAATAACATCCCTCTGGCCTCCTCCCAGCCCTGCGAGGGTTCTGCCTAGGTCTAAGGCGTTACTCCCCCTTAAGGGAAATACCCCGTGATGTGAAGAGAAAGGAAAGAGCCAAAGCGTTGACAATCTTCCTTTTTCACAATGTTTAACGCTCCGCTAACGTCGCTGTGAAGTTAACGACACCACTGGGATTTCTGTCAACCTTAACGTTATGGAAAGCGCAGAGCCGCGAAGTATTGTACTCAACAACTAGGTACGTCTTTACGCCGTACTCGTGGAGTTTGTTCACTGTAGCGCCATCTTGCGAAAAGACCAAATTTGAAGTGAGCTTGTTACCATCCTAGAAATGAAGTAAGGATAGCCCAAGTAAACTGTGGAGACGCCAAGATCCCATAAGGACTTAGCCAAGTGAGATGCTAAAGTTCTGTAAATGATGAAGCCTAGGTGAATCTTCGAGAAAAGCCTTTTCCTTTCCCTCAGTACTTCTTCCTTAGCGTTTAATTCATTAACCAGGTCTAAGGCGTTACTCCCCTTTAAGGGAGATACTCCGTGATGTGAAGAGAAAGGAAAGAGCCAAAGCGTTGACAATCTTCTTCACTCCTAGTTTCACAATGTTTAACGCTCCGCTAACGTCGCTGTGAAGTTTACGACACCACTGGGATTTCTGTCAACCTTAACGTTATGGTAAGCGCAGAGCCGCGAAGTATTGTACTCAACAACTAGGTACGTCTTTACGCCGTACTCGTGGAGTTTGTTCACTGTAGCGCCAACTTGCGATAAGACCAAATTTGAAGTGAGCTTGTTACCATCCTAGAAATGAAGTAAGGATAGCCCAAGTAAACTGTGGAGACACCAAAGACCACAAAGTCTTGGTGAGGTGAGATGCTAAAGTCCTGTAAATGATGAAGCCTACGGTAAAGCTTAGTGACTCTTTCCCTTTCCCTCAACACCTCTTCCCTATCACTTCTTGGACCTTTTCTGTCTCGCTCTTCAACTTGTCAAGCTCAGCTATCTTTTTCTGAAAAGTAGAAGTTCGCTCTTAACTGCTGAACCACGGTAAAATAGAAGTACCGTCCTCAACCACGACAGTAGCCAACGCGTTTACGCCAAGGTCAATTGACGCAACCTTTTCGCCTTTAGGCTTTTCAACTTCTCTCTTTCGCCGTGAATAACGATAGAGTTCTTCATTGGCTTACGCTTTTCTTTGCTACAGTCCTACCAACGTCAACGAAATGTGGGCGTAAAAATTGTTGCCCATCACGCGAATCTCCAGCCTACCTTGTGCGCCAAACCACCTTAACCTTCAAAGGGCATCTTCATTTTCCAATCCTTCAGAGAGATGACGCGTTTTTCTTCGTCAACTTCGTAGCGATCTTGCCTAACTACTAGGATCAACTTCTCCTTTCCTCCATCTTTCCAGTAACGTGGCGGCGAGAAGTGATTCGCGAATGACGGTTTTTGTTTTAATGACGAGAAGGACGACCAAGTTGTTCTTCTGAAAACAGCTTGAGCGTTAACTCCTAGAACCTTCTTGTCTCGTACTTCCTCCACGTTTCCTTAAAGTTGACATTCTTTTGCTGAAAGAATTGTTGCCTCTCGTAGTTTGTCTCGTTCCACAGCTTTTCAGTCACGTCCGCCAACTTCCTCAATTTCCTCTGTTTACCCACTTGGGAAGAGCCTCACAACTGCGGTTTTGACGCTTCCGGAATTGCGGGAGTAATCGGGGCTCCTCATCTTTAGTTCGCCAAAGAAAGCGTCATAAAAGGAAATCGTTTTCATGTTAAAACCTTAACCCCGCCAAGCGAGGTTTGTCTTCTTACTTATCAGAAAGCAACAAGATTTAAGAGTCAAAGAGATATAAAATATCACATGAGCCTTTTACCAAAGTCATTTAACGTGAACTTGGATCAGATCTTTGACACAGTTATAATTGGCCTCGGACCCGCAGCTTACAGCGCTGCTCTTTACGCAGGCAGGTACATGCTTAAGACCTTGGTTATAGGGGAGACTCCAGGAGGTCAGCTCACTGAGGCAGGGGAAGTAGACGATTACCTGGGACTAATCGGCGTACAAGCGCAGGACATGATAAAGTTATTCAACGCTCACATTGAGAAGTACAACATACCCGCGATAATAGACACAGTTGAGTCCTTTAGAAGAGAAGGAGACATTTACGTTGTAAAGACTAAGAGGAAAGGAGAGATCAAAGCGAGAACAGTCATAGTTGCTATAGGCGTAAAGAGGAGGAAGCTTAACGTACCTGGCGAAGACAGGTTCACAGGGAGAGGAGTTTCCTACTGTTCCGTATGCGACGCCCCCCTCTTCAAGAACAGGGTAGTGGCAGTCGTGGGAGGAGGCGACTCAGCCCTAGAGGGCGCCGAGCTCCTTTCGAGGTACGCCACTAAAGTGTACCTCATACATAGGAGAGACCAGTTTAGGGCCCAGCCAGTTTACGTGGAGACGGTGAAGGCTAAGCCCAACGTCGAAATAATCGTGAACTCCACCGTGACCGAGATCAAGGGCGACAAACTCGTTAGGCAGATAACCGTGAAGAACCTAAAGACAGGTGAGACCAAGGACATAGACGTCAACGGGATATTCATTGAGATAGGCTTCGAGCCCCCCGTTGAGTTCGCCAAGGTCAATTCCTTGGAGACGGACCAGAACGGGTACATAAAGGTGGACGAGTGGGGGAGGACTAACTTGCCAGGGGTGTTCGCGGCTGGGGATTGTACTTCTACTTGGCTTGGCTTTAGACAAGTGGTAACTGCGGTGGCCCAAGGGGCAGTGGCTGCACGCAGTGCTTACACTTACTTGAACGAAAGAAAGGTAAGGTAAAGTTGGAGAACCTTCTCCTAGAGATAGGGAGGAAAGCTGTAAGCTTTATCCAGGAAATAAGGAATCAGAGCGGACTAGACAGGGTAATAGGGAGGCACGGTGACGACGTTACCAGAGTCGTAGACAAGAAATCAGAGGAGTACGTGTTTCAGTTACTGAACGAGACTGGGTACAAGTTCCTCCTCGTTTCAGAGGAGTCTGGAGTAGTAAAGCAAAGCGACAACTATGAGTTCGTGGCTTTAATAGATCCACTTGACGGAAGCACCAACTTCGTCAGTGGAATCCCTTGGTCGTCTGTGTCCATCGCCTTGTACAAGAGGGGCGAGAGGGACTTTAACAAGTCGTTTGCAGGAGTAGTAGCCAACGTGTTCACAGGGGACGTTTACTCCTACTATAACGGAAGGTCTTACGTTAACGGGGTGGAAGTGTCCGAACTAAAGAAAGGGAGCAACGTCGTCTTGGCCTACTTCACTAAGAGAGATCTGGACAAGGCGCTAAAGGTACTCAACAACGTGGAGAAGGCGAAAATAAGGAGCTTGGGGTCGGCCTCCCTAGACATGATCTTAGTTTGCCTAGGAAAGGCGTACCTATACTTTGACGTTAGGAATAAACTCAGGAACATAGACATAGCGGGTTCGACTGGGTTCTGCTCTTCCTTGGACGTGTTCCCAGTTAACCTTAGAGGTGAGAGGATAAACCCAGGAATAGACGACGTTAACTTAGTCGGGGACGTTTTGGTCACTTACGACCAGATCCTGTTGAGTAGGCTTTTCTAATGGTGGACGGCTTTATTCTTTTGTATGCCTCCATTATGTCCTCCTCAGTGAGTACCCTGTCCGCGTTACCCCTTATAATGTCCTTAAGTACCCTTAGCTTAGCCTCTCTGGCCAACGCTGCTAGGTCAGCTCCAGAGTAGCCCTCGGTTAGTTCCGCTATCTTGTCGCACTTAACTCTTTCGCAAGTCTCCTTCCCTAGATACTTCTCTAGGATGTCCTGTCTCTCCTCCTTGTTTGGCAAGTCCATCTTCACTATTATGTCGAACCTACCTGGCCTCAGCAACGCGGGGTCTATGGCCTTTATCCTGTTGGTCGTACCTATGACCACCACTTCCTTGAGATTCCTTATCCCGTCCATCTCCGTCAAGAGCTGGTTAACTATCTTGGAGGAGTCGCCTGCGCCCTTCCCGGACCTCTTGGACGCTATTGCGTCCAACTCGTCCAGGAGGACTATGGAAGGCCTGTTCTCCCTCGCCCTGTTGAACACCTCCTTTATAGTAGAGACTGCGCCCTCATAGCCCTTGTACATTATCTCAGCCACGCTTATCGAGATTAACTTCACGTTAAGCGTCTTAGCCAAGGCCTTGGCCATCATAGTCTTACCCACGCCGGGGGGACCATAAAGGAGGATCCCCCTTATCGGCGGAACCTTCATCTTCTCCATAAGGGAGGAGTACTTTAACTGTAGCTCCAACAGCTCCTTCAACTCCGTCTTTACTCTGTCGTAACCTCCTATGTCGTCCAGAGTAATCTTGTCGCTTATTTCCGCCTGTAGATCCTCTCCTTTTCTCGACCTCCTCTCGTAGTCCAGCCTGAACTTCTCAAAGTCCTCCAGCATTTGTAGGGTAATGCTGGGCTTGTACCTCTGTATGATCTCCATGAAGTCGTTCATTGTTATCTTCCTCTCCTCGTTCTTCTCCATTGCCTCCACTGCTACCTTTCTCGCCGCTTCTTGGCAGATGTTAGCCAAGTCCGCACCGCTGTACCTCTCGGCGATCTCAGCTATTTTCTCTAGATCAACGTCATCCGCCAGCGGCTTCCCCTTACAGTGTATCTTTAGTATTTCGAGCCTCGCCTGCTTGTTTGGAGGGCCTATGTAGATCAGCTTGTCGAACCTTCCCGCCCTAAGCAATGCCTTATCTAGGAGCTGAGGGACATTGGTCGACCCGACCACTATTACCCCGTCGTCGCTTTGGAGCCCGTCTATCTCTGAGAGCATGAGGGAGAGCAACCTAGGGGTAACAGAGTCCCCTGTGTGGCTTTCCCTCCTCACTCCTATGGTGTCTATCTCGTCAAAGAAGAGCAGGCAAGGGGCGTTCTTCCTGGCGTTGGCAAAGAGCTCTCTCAGCCTCGACTCGCTCTCGCCGTACCACTTGCTCATTATGTCGCTTACATTAACGTAAATGAAGTTTATCTTGGCCTCTGAGGCAAGGGCCCTCATCATCATCGTCTTCCCACATCCCGGTGGACCGAACAAGAGGATTCCCTTGGGCGGTCTAAGCCCGTACCTCCTCGCCAAATCCTTGTTCTTCAAGGGGAACTCGACGTACTCCTTTATCTCCTTCTTTACGTCCTCGTACCCCCCTATGTCGTTCCAACTTACCTTCTTCTCCTCTTCTTCCCTCTTCTTGTTCTTCACTTGTAGCTGAGTGGCCTTATCGCTCGTCATGAAATTCGTGGTAAATCTTTTAAACAGTCCCATAAGTATGAATACGATTATAGAGAGGGATATAAAAAGGATGATTAAGGTTTCAAAGTAACTATTACTCATCGATTTTCAAGTTATTATTCTCTCAGAGGCTCTATTTAAGTAAAGATTCGGAAGAGGCTAACGGGAACGCATAGTTCAGTTTACGGGGTTTGGGTCTCATAGGACTTCACAATACTTGATATCAGTCCTCAACCCTTGAGCTTCACGGGGGTCAAGCTTCAACGCTTTAACCCTCCTCCGCCCCATTAGCAGGGTAACCCCAACCCACCTAGTAGGTGGGGGAACCCACGCATCCCGCGTCCAGGGTCTATCTTTCGGGATAGACGCCCACATGTGGAAGGCCCAATCTAGCGTCTAATTAATTTTTACATCAGATTATATAAACTCTAGGTTTCAAGCGAAACTGTTTACCACGGCTCTGTAAGCCGTTCCCCTTAACAAGGATCCTCCTACCACATCGTCATTAGAACCCTGGACAACCTAGTCCTTAAGGGCACCAGCCCTCAAGTCCTCTAGTACCTTCTGCGACGCATTGTAGCCGGGAGCTCCAGTGACGCCTCCCCCTGGGTGTGTGCCGGAACCGCAGAGGTAAAGCCCCTTGATGGGAGTAGAGTAGTCGCTCATGCCTGGCAGTGGTCTGAAGGCGTACAGCTGGTCTGGAGTCATGTCCAGGTGAAAGATGTTACCTTCCCATATCCCAAACCTCCTTTCTATGTCCAAGGGTGTCAACACCTCGTACTTGACGGGTTTGAAGTTAGGAGCGTACTCCCTTACCTTCTCTATGGTTATTTCGGCTATCCTCTCCTTAAGCTTGTCGAGATCCTTTGAATATGGCAGGTACTGTCCAAATATTGAGAAGGCGAACTTTCCTGGAGGGGCGACAGTGGGATCTACGCTTGACTGTATGTTAATGGAGAGCCACGGCTCCTTGGAGTATCCGTAAGCCCTTGCGTCGTCGTAGGCCTTCTCTATGTACTCCACGCTGGGCATTATGAGCTCTGAGGCCACGTGTTCCGGAGAAAGGGCAGTGCCGTTGCCGAAGTCCGGTAGCTCCTCCAAGTAACCCACGAGTTTAAACGAGACACCCTTGGTCTTGAGGGACTTGACCCTCCTCATGAACTCGTAGTCCAACCCGTCCTTAACTAGCTTGAGGAAGGTGGTCTTGGGGTCGGCGTTTGACACCACAACTTTGCTCTCCACCAACTTTCCTCCCTTCAACACTATCCCCTTTGCCCTCCCCTTTTCCACCTTTATCTCCTCTACTTCCGCCCCAGTGAACACGTCTACCCCTAGGCTAACTGCCCTCCTTAGGAGGGCTTGGGTCACTCCTCCCATCCCCCCCTCCACGTAGCCCCAAGCGCCCTTAATCCCGTTAACCTCCCCGATGACGTGGTGGACCATTACGTAAGCAGTGCCGGGCATTGAGGGCGACGCGAATGTGCCGACAACCGCGTCCTCTATGAGGGCAGACTTGACCTCGTCGCTCTCGAAGAACTCGTCCAACAACGACTTGCCGTCTTGCACAAAAACCCTTGCCAAGTTAAGAGCCTTCTCCTCATCTAGGTTAACCGCCTTAAGCAACTTGACTAGCTCCTCCAGCTCTCCCAACTTCACTGGCCTGCTTAACATTAGGATGTCCGCTATATCGTAGAGGGGGTCCCAGAACTTCACCCACTTCTCGTAGTTTTTGGCGTCATTTTTCGAGAACTTCTCTATTTCCTTCTGGGTCCTCTTTACGTCGCTCCAGATGTAAAGCTTCCTCCCGTTGTCGAAGGGGACGAAGAGCCCGGGATCCTTTGTGTATACCTTCAACCCAAACTTCTCCAGCTCTAACTCCTCGAGTATCCTCCTCCTAAAGAGGCTAAGCACGTAAGCCCCCGTGGAGACCTTTATGGAGGGCCACATCTCCTCGGTTACTGAGGCCCCTCCGACTATCTGCCTTTTCTCGAACACCCCAACCTTGAGGCCCGCCTTAGCTAGGTATGAGGCTGTCACGAGGCCGTTGTGCCCCCCTCCTACTACGACTACGTCGTACATTATTCCTTCCTCTCCACCATCCACGCAAGTATCGCCGTGGCGAGGGCTATGGATACAAATCCTACAGCTAAGTAAGAGAATATTACTAATACTTCTTGAGTTGCCACATGGGATATTTTATAAGGTGGGTATTAACATTTATCCCTATGATCTTACCCGACTACGCAAACAACATTTACTCCCTCGCGTGCGGAGTGGCTGACTTCCTAGGAGTCAAGAGAAACTGCATAAGCAAGATACAACTCCAGGGGAGAAAGCTCGCCCTCGTGCTGATGGACGGCTTTGGTTGGAACATCATGGAGAGAGCAGGCGTAGTTAAGCAGGAAGCCAGGAAGATACAGACTGTGTTCCCGTCGACTACCTCCACAGTCCTCACTACGCTTTTCACGGCATTAACGCCAGGGGAACATGGGGTCTTAGGCTACAACACGTTTATTAAGGAGCTCGGGGGGATAATAAACACCCTGAAGTACACGCACCCAGCTGTGGACGTAAGGGATTCAATAAAGGACTCTGTGCCCTTTGAAAAGGCGTTCCCCGAGGTTAGGGGGTATCTGGGCGAGGTAACCGATAGGAAGACGCTAGAAGTGGTGCCGAAGGGGTTGGAGGACACAGAGTTTTCAAGGGCCATCCACGCGAAAACCACCGACCACAAGCCGTACGTCGACTGGTGGGACGGGCTTTACTTGTTCTCGCAGAGCCTACAAAACGACTACGACTTCATTTACTTCTATTTGCCCTACGTGGATACCTTGGCCCACAAGCACGGCCCTTACGTCGAACCCACCTTGCAGGCGGCGAGAGAGATATTCGAGTCACTTTACGGACTGGCAAAGAAACACCCCAACTACACTTTCGTGATTACCGCCGACCACGGACACGTGGAGGTCTCCGATAACGTCTTCGTGAAGCAAGACGCGGAGCTCATGAAGATGCTGGACTTGCCCCCATATGGGGACTCTAGGGCACTGTTCCTCAAGAGCAGGTACGACTTGAAGACCTACTTGACTAGGAAGTACAACGTAAGAGTGTTCCAAGGGGAGGAGTTAACTAAGCTCTTGGGCAGGATGGGCAACGTGGAGATGCCCGACTTTGTAGCTGTTCCAGAGGACAACAAGGCCTACATCTACGACTACAAGGAAAAGGGAGAGTACGGAAAATTAAAAGGCCACCACGGTGGACTTTTGCCCGAGGAATTTGAAATCCCCCTGGTGGTAATCAATGGTTGAGTACTACGTTCCTACTTGGGACGAAATAGAGGACGATATCCTGAACATAGCTGAAAAGCTGGCCATGGACCGCTTCTACCCCGACGTTATAGTTGCAATACTAACTGGAGGCGTGATCCCAGCCAAACTCTTCTCGGATGTCTTGGGCGTCAAGAACATAAAGTACATAGACATCAAGTTTTACAGGAGCGTGGGAAAGACAGAGTCGAAGCCCGTAATCAAGGCAGTATACGTCAACGAGCTTGACAACAAGAACGTATTAGTGGTTGACGACGTATCGGACACTGGGGAGACTCTTGAAGCCGTGAGCAATGTTATCACCATGTTTAACCCGGCGAAAGTGAGGACGGCCACGATTTACGTAAAGCCGTGGTCTAGGAAGAGGCCAGACTACTACAGTAAGGAGATAGACAAGTGGATAATATTCCCTTGGGACAAGTGGGAAGTCGTAAGGGAAAACAGGGAGGCCCCAGTAAAAAACAAGGAGAAGTTCTTTAGGATTCACTCGTACTTTAAGGGCTAGAAGATTATGGGCTCCTTGTAGGTGCCCCAGACCTCCCTCAAGGCACCGCTTATTTCTCCCACAGTCGCCCCAGCCTTTATGGCGTTCAGTATATAGGGGAACATATTGACTTGGCTGTTCTCTGCAGCCTTTCTGACCTCGTTTAGGGCGTCCCTCACTTTCATTTCATCCCTCTCTGACCTATACTTCTTCAGCCTCTGTAACACCCTCTCCCTGACCTCTGGGTTTACTCTGAACACCTCTGTAGTGCCTATCCAGTCCTTCTCGTAGGCGAAGTTAACCCCTACTCTCACTAGGTCACCTTCCTCAATCCTCTTCTGTAACCTATAGGCGCTCTCGGCGATCTCAGCTTGAGGGTAGCCCTTCTCTATTGCCTTCATCATGCCCCCCATGTCCTCTATCTTTTGTATTACCTTCCACGCCCTCTCTTCGATCTCGTCGGTTAGCCACTCAATGTAGTAAGAGCCTCCTAACGGGTCTACGGTCTCTGTAGCTCCGCTCTCGTAAGCTACTATCTGCTGGACCCTAATGGCTATCTTTGCTGCCTTCTCGCTGGGCAAGGCCAACGCCTCGTCGTAAGAGTTCACGTGAAGACTTTGGGTACCTCCTAGTACTGCAGCCAGTGCTTGTAGGGTAGTCCTTATTATGTTGATCTCAGGCTGCTGTGCCGTTAGCTCAGCGCCTCCAGTCTGGGTGTGGAACTTAAGCGTCATTGAGTCGGTCTTCTTGGCGTTGAACCAGTCCTTCATTATCTTGGCCCACATTCTCCTCGCTGCCCTGAACTTGGCTACCTCTTCAAATATGTTAGTGTAACCCGCGAAGAAGAAGGACAACGTGGGAGCGAAGTCGTCCACTGGTATGCCCCTCTCCACAGTCCTCCTCACGTACTCTATTCCGTCTGCCAGAGTGAAGGCCACTTCCAGTACGGCGTCAGCTCCGGCTTCCCTTATGTGGTAACCGCTTATGCTTATTGGGTGCCACTTGGGTATGTTCTTATAGGAGTACTCGATCAGGTCTATGGCGTACCTCATTGAGGACTCTGGTGGGTATATGAAGTTCTTCCTAGCTATGTACTCCTTAAGTATGTCGTTCTGCACTGTCCCGTCAAGCACGCTCTTGTCTAGGCCCCTGCTCTCTGCCGTGGCCACGAGCATCGAGAGGAGCTCTATCGCCGTAGCGTTGATCGTCATCGAGGTGGAGACCTTGTCCAACGGTATTGAGTTCATCACAATGTCCATTTCTTTCCAGTGAAACATCGACACTCCTACGACTCCCACCTCAGTGTAGGCCAGCTCGTTGTCTGGGTCAAGGCCTAACTGCGTTGGGAGGTCAAATGCCATGCTGAGCCCCGTCTGTCCGGCCTCCATCAGCTTCCTGAACCTAGCGTTGGTGTCCTCTGCTGAGCCAAACCCGGCGTACTGCCTAATTGTCCATATCCTCCCCCTGTACATGTTAGGATAGATTCCCCTGGTGAACGGGTATTCTCCCGGCAGGCCTATCTTTTCCATGTAGTCCCCTTTGACGTCCAACGGAGTGTAGAGGGGCTTTACCGTTATGCCAGAAGGCGTTACGAAGCTCTGCTTTCTCTCCTTTCTCTTAGATACCCAAGCCTTGTATACCTTTTCTTCCCATTCCTTTACCCTTCCCTCTATGTCCAATATAAATACCCAAATATACAAATGCTTAAACGATATAAAACCTTTGCTTTTTAATCAAATTTATAAACTTAAATGAAACTTATATCACATGCAGACCGAAAACATAGACCACATTGGGATAGCGGTAGAGGACATAGAAAAGGCAATTAGTCTTTATCAAGAGAAGTTCGGAATGAAAGTAGTGCACAGGGAGACCCTGCAGGACAGGGGGTTAAAGGTAGCCTTCCTTGTAGGGGAAAAGGGAGAGACAGCAATAGAGCTACTGGAGCCAATAGACCACGAGGACATGAACAACGCTGTCGCGAAGTTCCTCAAGAACAGGGGTCCAGGCTTGCACCACATAGCGCTCAAGGTAGGAGACATCAAAAAGTCGCTGGAGGAACTACAGAACCAAGGATTAACGCTAGTGGACAAGGAGCCCAGGAAGGGAGCTAGGGGTCACCTAGTGGCGTTCCTCCACCCCAAGAGCGCCATGGGAACGCTAGTGGAACTAGTCCAGGAGCACAACGTGCATTAATTTTAATAGATTTGAAAATGAGATAATATTCAGTGATCTAAAAATGGCGAGCAAGAAGAGAAAGAGTATATTTGATTTTGACCCCTTTGAGGACATGGAGGAGATGATAAAGAGGATCCAGGAGGAGTTCGACGAAATAGAGAGGCAGATGATGGAAATGACAAAGAAAGGCGGAGGAGAAGTGAGGACTTACGGACCTTACGTTTACGGCTTCAGCATAACCATGGGCCCTAACGGCAAGCCCATCATTGAGGAGTTCGGGAACATAAAGAGGATGGGCAACAAGCCCTTGATCAGCGAGGAGAGGGAGCCCATAGTCGACGTGATAGAGAAGGGCGACGAAATCAGGGTTGTTGCGGAGATGCCAGGAGTGGACAAGAACAACATCAAGGTAAACGTAGACGACAACACGCTTGTCATACAAGCCCAGTCAGAGGACAAGAAGTACTACAAGGAACTGGAGCTTCCCGCGCCTGTCGACGAGAACTCTGCCAAGGCGAACTACAAGAACGGAGTTTTAGAGATAGTCCTAAAGAAGGTCAAGAAGAGCTCTGGGAAAGAGATAAAAGTTGAATGATATAAGAAGACAAACCTCGCCTGGCGGGGTTAAGGTTTTAAACAACAAAGACAATTTCCTTTTATGACGCTTTCTTTGGCGAACTAAAGATGAGGAGCCCCGATTACTCCCGCAATTCCGGAAGCGTCAAAACCGCAGTTGTGAGGCT